>JAHEDH010000059.1 GCA_024641285.1 bacterium
CGAAGGGCCCGAAGCCTCCCCGACGCCACGATCGTTCACACGTCGATCGTTCTTCCGAGGTCCGACCTCACCCGAGTCCGCGGAATCCCCTGTTCAACCGTTGAACGGACGCTCGTGGATCTTGGAGCCGTGCAGAGCCAGCGCCGGGTAGCGCATGCACTCGACACTGCTGTCAGAGAGTCGAAGACCGACCTCGAGCTCGTCAAGTACGTCCATGCGAGGCGCCGCGGCCGTGGCCGACGGGGTGCGGGCGTATTGGCCCGGGTGCTCGACGAACATGAGGCGACCGGACCAACAGAGAGCCCTTACGAGCGCGATCTCCTTGCCGCGCTGATCGACAACGGCATCGCAGCGCCGATTCCCCAGTTCGTCGTCGAATCGGCTACGGGACGCCCCGTAGCCCGAGCCGATCTCGCCTGGCCGAAAGCCAAGCTCATTGTCGAAGTCGATGGACACGGCCATCACGCCGATCGTGAGCAGCGGGCCCACGACTCCCGGAGACAGAACGAGCTCACAGGATTGGGATGGAAAGTCTTACGGTTCACCACGGATCAGATCCATACCGAACTCGATCGCACGCTGTCCGAGATCAGCCGATTCCTCCGTTCTTGTGACGTTTGACCACCGCATGGGTGGTCGAGCGTCACAAGAACGGGATCAGTCGCCCCAGTAGCGCTGTTCCTTGAAGGGGTCGCCGTACATGTGATAGCCGTTGCGCTCCCAGAAGCCCGGCTCGTCGTGATCCTGGAACCGCACGCCGCGGATCCACTTCACCGACTTCCAGAAGTACAGGTGTGGGACGACCAGACGGAGCGGCCAGCCGTGCTCGAGGTCGAGATCCTCGCCGTCGAAGCGCCAAGCGAACAGGTTCTCGGGCCGAAGGAAGTCGCTCAGCGGCAGGTTGGCCGTGAAGCCCTGCTCGGCAGTCATCAGCACGTGAGTCGCCGACTCCGGAACCTCGAGCAGGGCGACGAGATCGCTGACGGCGACACCCTCCCATCGGGTATCGAGTTTCGTCCACTTCGTGACACAGTGGATGTCGTAGGTCAGTGTCGTTCTGTCCATCGCCTTGATCTCGGACAGCGGGAAGACCCGGTCGGGGCCGACCAATCCGGAGAACGTCAGGTCGTAGGTGGCCTCGTCGACAGGCGGCGTCCGGCCGGCGTGGAGCACCGGGAATCGCTCGGTCACGTACTGTCCGGGCGGGACCCTCGACGGGTCGATGCCCTTGGCCTCGAGATCGGTGGCCTTGCGGTTGAAGAAGCTCATGTCGGTCTCCGGGTACCTGTTCGAGAGCCGTACCCTATCCGATCATGGAACACACGTCGGCGACGGCCTCGGGGCAGGCGTCACTCCCCCGTCCGCTCCGCCCCGCGAGGGGAAAGCTGACGCTCGTGTTCATCGCCACGATCGCCGTAGGTTTCGTCGCCGGCAACGCCCTGCGCTCCCCGGACACGCAGTCGGGCCCGATGGTCGGCCAGGTCGCCCCGGAGGTGACCGCCGAGCTGTTCGGCGGCGGCATCTTCAGGCTCTCCGACCACCTCGCAGAGGATGGAAGACCGGTCGTCCTCAACCTCTGGGCGAGCTGGTGCCTGGAGTGCCGCGAGGAGTTCCCGGCGTTCTCGGAGTTCAGCCGCAACAACCCCGGCATCGCCGTCGTCGGGGTCGCCGTCAACGATGAACGCGAGGACGCCGTCACCTTCTGGCAGGAGACGGAATCCGACTTCGCCGTCGGGTACGACACCACCCGCCGCCTGCGCGACTCGTACCCCGGATTCGGGTTGCCCGTCACCTTCGTGATCGACGAAACGGGGCTCGTGACCCACCAACTCGAGGGCGGCGTGACCACCGACCTGCTCGAGTCACTTTTCCGCTGAGCTCAGGCCCCGGGCAGCCGGCTGGAGATGAACTCGACGTACTCGAGATTGGGGCCGGCGGTCATCTCGGCGAAGACGATCAAACGCTCGCGCGCCGACAGTTTGGGGTTGCAGGTCGTGAGCGTGATCCAGGCACCCGGACGCGGCTCGGTCACCCACACGTCGGTCGGGAGCACGATCACCGTCTCACGGACGGTGTAGACGTGGGCGCCGATGGCGGTGTCGATCTCGATCACGTCTCCCGGCTTGAGCAGGTCGAGGTCGTAGAACGGGGCACCGTACGTCGTCCGATGGCCGGAGATCACCGCGTTGCCCGGCTGGCCGGGCACCGGAGTCCACGGCATGTGGCCTGGCCCGTTCTTGAGCGTCGCCGGCGTCACTCCCTCGAACAGCACTGCGTCGAGACCGATCTCGGGGATGCGCACCTCGGCGAACGGCGTTCCCTCGTCGTCCGCCTGCTCCGGCTGAAAGGCGATCGTCTTCTCGCGGTCGGTCACCGTCGGCGAGTCCTCGGGCGCTTCCTCGACGACGATCGGGGCCTGGAGCTCGGCGCGCCGGAACTCCAGTTCGCTCACGAGGTCGACTCTCGCCTCTGCCTGGACGGAGTCGTTGATCAGATCCGTCACGAAGAGCTGATATCCGACGAGACCGAGCGTCAGGGCACCGGACCACATCATGGTCCAACCGACGATCCGAACGAGCCTCCGCATGGCCAAGAGGCTACGGCACTTCGATCCTTCTGCAACCACCCGTCAAGAGTCGGACCAATGCGCTGGGCGCTTCTCGAGAAAGGCCGCAACCCCCTCGGCGGCGTCGTTCGTCGTTGCGACCGAGGTGAGACCGCCCTGGAGCCGATCCAACGCCGTGTCGATGTCTCGGCGGGCGACCGAATAGAACGCATCACGACCCATCATCAGTGCTGCCTGGGACTTCGAGGCCAGCGCCACCGCCGTCTCATGGACCGCCGAATCGAGCTCGTCTCGACCGACCACCCGGGACACCGCTCCGAGCCGTACGGCTTCGGTGGGGCCGATGATCCGTCCGGTCATCATCAGCTCGAGCGCAGCCTTCTCGGGCATGCAACGTGTGAGCGCGGCGGTGATCATCATGGGCCACAAGCCGACGTCGATCTCGGGCACACCCAGCTTGGCTCCCTCGACGCAGATGGTGATGTCACATGCGACCGCGAGTCCGAATCCGCCGGCGAGAGCGTGGCCGTTCACCCTCGCGACGGTCGGCTTTCCCCCGCGCCACATGGTTCGGAACAGGTCCGCCAGCACACCCCTCTGGCGGTGCAGCCCGATCGGGTCGTCGACGAATCCGCCTGAGAGATCGCCGCCCGCGGAGAACGCCTTGTCCCCGGCACCGGTGAACACCAGCACGCGGACCTCGGGATCGGCGACCGCCGCGCCGGCGTGGTGAGCGAGCGCGCTCATCGTGTCTGTGGACATCGGGTTGCGACGCTCGGGCTGATTGATGGTGAGCGTTGCAACTCCCGCATCTACCTCGTATTCGACCATCGAGCTGTCTCCCGTCTCTGTCTGCGTCTCGAATTGGACTGCAGGGGGCATGTGATACCGTTGACCAATGCTATGGCTCAGCCTCGTCCTTTTCGTGGCCCTGGCCGTGGCGGTTGTTCGCGGGGGACGCTTGAGCAATCTCGGGGATATCCGGCTGCGTCTGTGGCTTCTGTTACCGATCGCATTCGGAATGCAGGCGGTGACCGCATTCATCCCGAATCGGGGTTGGACGGCAGCGCTCGGATTCTGGCTGATCCTCTTGAGCTTCCTCCTGCTGCTGCTCGTCATCGTGGCCAACAAGGATCGTCGAGGCATGTGGCTCGCCGGCATCGGCGTGGCCATGAACTTCGTCGTCATCGGGTTGAACGGGGGCATGCCCGTCCTCGAGGGCGCCGCCGTCGTGGCGTCGGGCTTCGAGACCGGGCTGAACGTCATGGCAGACATCAAACACGTCCCACTCGACGAGGGCGCGCGGCTCGCGTTTCTCGCAGACGTGATCCCGCTGCGTTTTGCCGGCCAGGGTCAGGTACTGTCGCTGGGCGACGTGTTCCTCGCCGTCGGAATCGGGCGATTCCTCGAAGCAGAACTCCGCCGCCCGGTGCGTTGGTTCAAGCCCGGCGTCAAACTCAGCGGAGGCTCGGCTACGCGGGTGTGACCGTGGTCGGGTGGTTCAACGTTCCGCGGCGTTCGAGCACGGCCCGCAACTCGCGGACGACGTCGGGATCGAAGTCGTACACCGTGCCCCGATGGATTCGCTCCAACGCCTCCAGCGGCGAGAACCCCATCTCGTGCACCGACTCGTCGTATGCGCTGCACACCTTGATGATCCGAGACGCCAGCGGGAGATCCGGATTCGACACCTCCCCCGGGCTGCGGAACGGTTCATATTGGCGCCGGACGATCGTGGCGACGTCTTCGAGATATTTCGTCTCCCCGACGATCTCGGCACCCCAGCCGGCCAGGTCGACATCGGTGAAGCCCTGACGCAGGATGCTCGGCTCATTGAGTGTGATCCTGCCGATGTCGTGGAGGAAGGAGGCGTAGTTGATCCGCTCATACTCCCTGCGCGAGACCCCGATGCGCTCGGCGACCGCCGTGGCCAGGTCATTCGTCCTGGCGGCGTGACCAACTTGCGTGTGGCCACCGACCTCGGGGATCTGCGCCAGCGCCACGAGGGTCTGCTCGTATGTCCGCTTCGTCTGCGACAGCCTGTGAAACGCTCCGGCCGTGAACGCGTACGGCAGGACCGCCACCGCCAGGGCCCAAGCCTGAATGGCTTCGTATGCGAGACCCAACAGCGCCCCCGTGGCGATGAGCGAGACGAACACTGCCGCGTCCGAAGCGCTCGAGGCCAGGCCGTGGCGGAGCCGACCGCCGAAGATGCGCCCGGTGAACACGACATCCGCGAGTCCCTCGACCACGAATGCTGCCAGGCCTGCGGTCGAGAGGATCGCCAGCCGGCGCCATTCGCTTTCGAACATGAACTCGGTGTCCACCAGGTACTCGTAGGACAGCAGATAGGTCGAGAAGACGAGCAAGCGACGAGTGAACCGACCCGCGACCTCTCGTTGGTCGATACCTCTGGCCGTTCGAAAGACCGCCAGAGCGGCGAGCCCCCCGAACATCGCCGACATGGCGCCCTGGAGGGTGAAGATGGCGTCGATGCCGATCACGATGTCACCGGCGGCGTACACCCGCTGAGAGACGAGCGGGAGCGACGCGATCACGATGTACGCCGGAGTCAGTCGGTTGCCGCTCGCGGCGTGGATGGCGACCATGCCGCTCACCGCGATCGCCGCACCGGCTCCAACGATCCACCAGGCGGTGCTGCCGAAGAAGCCACCCGTCTCCCGAAGGAACAGCAGCGCAGATGTCAAGGCGGAGCCGACGGTCAGGAGCCCTGTCAACACCCAGACCCACCCTGCGGCCCGCCCCGCCAGACGGTCACGCACTGGCCGCCTCCTCCTGCTCGATGACGATGTCGGGGGGACCGTACGACCGACCGATCCCCGTCAGGCCTCGCTCGAGCGCGTCGATCACGTCGTTGTCGTACAGCGGGGTCTTGTCTTCTCTCAGCGTTGCAAACGCCTTTGACTGCGTGAATGCCATCCGGTACCCACGGGTGCTCGTCATGGCATCGAATGCGTCGGCAACGGCCAGGACCTTCTGCTCGAGTGTTGGTCGGGTGGTGTGCGAATGGCCCGTCTGGTCGAAGTTCTCATGCGGGAGGCGAGGGTGTGAGCCCGAACAGATCTGCACCATGGGGTTCAGGAACTCGACTTCCGACATCAGGTCGTCGACCTTGTGACTGGCTCGGCGGAGGCTCCGATACTCCCCATCGGTCAACCGGCCCTGCTTTTCCATGACCTCGACGGGCACGGCGAGCTTGCCCATGTCGTGGATGATCGCCGCCCAGCGCATCCGTTCCATCTGAGTGCCTGTGAAGGCCAACTGCTCGCCGATGAGGCGGCAGAAGTAGGCGACGCGCTCGGTGTGGCCCCGCGTATACAGGTCCCGGGCTTCGAGGGCGAGGATGAAACCTCTGAGGGTCGACTCATGCGCCTCGCGCAGCTTGGAGTACGAGAGGAACACCAGATGCCCGATCACGTACACGATGAGCACGAGGGGAATGGTCGCGGCATTGGACTCGAACAGCACGACGCCGAGGAGCCCGCCGAGGACGCCCATCGAGAACTGGGCGGCGAAGAGGATGCCAAGCCGCGACCACGGAATGATCTGTCGGGTCCCGTAGACGATGCGGGCTCCCACCTGGACGAGGAGGTTGTTGGACGCCGTGTAGACCAGTGCCGCAGTTCCGGTGGCGACCATGACGGCAGTCAGATCAGGGAGCCTGCCGCCCGCGAGCTCGTCGATCAGGAAGGCCAGCACGTTGCCGGCTGCGAATGCGCTGACGATCAACTGCCCGAAGTTGAAGGAGGGTAGGAACACCCGGCGGTTTGCGAAGTCGCTCTTGGTGAGCGGGCCCGCCGCAGCGAGCAACGACATCGCCAGCACCGGTGACGCATCCTGTGACAAGGCGAAGTAGACGCCGGCCGTGAGGACGACCATCTGCGACGACGAGGCGAATTGGCGGTCGTTGACCTCCACCGACTGGAACGAGAGCAGGACGAACGCGACGGTGAAGATCGTCCAGAGCGGCCAGTCGAATTCGCCGCCCGGGGGCCAGGCGAGTGCCAGCGCCGCGAGCCCGGCGATCACGTAGATGACGCCGATCAGAATTCGCTTGCGTTTCTCCGGTCTCACGAGGTGGCCTCTTCTTGCCATAGATGGATGGGAAGTCCCCGGCGGGCGATCAGCCGAGCTTGACGCTGGCGGAGCCTGCCACGATCAACGTTGCGAGGCCACCAGCCGCTTGTAGAACTCGTGCGAGTCTGGTCTTCATACGACTACCACCTCTTCTGGGTGTGTTCGCCGATCGCTCTCGATCGACGCCACGTTCCGCTCCGCTAGGGGTTTGTAATCACACGATGAATCGGTGACCGACCGCCGGGTTTTCCCGTATCCGACACTCACGCGCCGGAATCCTCACATGTCAATGCGAGGCCCCTCACAGGTCCGCCCACCTCCGAACCGGACGACTACCAGCATGTCCGGCTTCCCGCCAGCCTCCCTGTGGTCGAGGCCAACGGTGCCGAATGTAGACCGAGTAGTTGCAGGATTCAACCCCCTATCGCCAAGTTTCGCGACCAGCGGGGCCGCTACCCTCCGCGCGATGGACATTCGCGCCTTCGAAGACATCATCAAGAGCCTGCCTGGAATCGAGACGGTGAGGGTCATCACGGACGGTGGCGAACCGAGCGAGATCCACGTGCTGGCGCAGCCGGGGAAGCCCGCCAAGCAACTCGTTCGGGACATCCAATCGGTCGCCCAGGCGCAGTTCCATACTGCGATCGACCGCCGCATCATCTCCGTCGTCCAGATCGAGGGCGCCGATCTGCTGACCGGCAATCGGCCGATCGTGAAGGACGTCTCGGAGTCTGTCAGCGGATCGCGGATCACGGTGACCGTCGAGTTGTCGTGGCACGACGAGAAGATCGTCGGAACCGCCACCGGGCCGGCGGCCCGGAGCACGAAGTTGAGGATGGTGGCCGAGGCGACGTTGAATGCGCTCGAGCAGGCTCTGGACGAGGATGTGGCGTTCGGTGTCAGTGCCGTCGACATCACGAACGTCGGCTCACACCTGGTGGCCATCGCCGTCATCGTGTTCGTCATCGGAGGCTCCGAGCGCGTGCTCACCGGATCGGCGATCGGCACAGGGGATCCTTCCCAGGCAATGGTGCGAGCCGTTCTCGACGCCCTCAACCGGCACGTGCCGTCGCTCCGTCGAACCACGTGAGCGGGCTCGGGAGCCGCCGGTGCTGACCACCGGCCGAGGCCAGGCAGAGGGATTCGCCGGCGCTGTCGCCAGCCCGCACGTGCTGACATCGCTGGCCGCGATGGACGTGCTCTCCCGCGGCGGCAACGCCGTCGATGCCGCCATCGCCGCCAATGCGGTTCAGGGGACCGTGGCCCCGGAGACCTGCGGGATCGGGGGCGATCTCTTCGCCCTCGTCTGGCGCCCCGGCGCATCGACCCCCGACGCGCTGAACGCATCCGGCTGGGCAGGCTCAAACGTGTCCGCCGAGTCGATGCGAAGCGACGGCCACGAGACGATCCCGAACGATCACCCGGCGAGCGTGTCGATCCCAGGCGCCGTCGCGGGCTGGTTCTCGCTGGCGGAGCGGTTCGGGACGATGGATGTCGGCTCGCTTCTTGCCCGCGCCACGCATCATGCCACCGAAGGCTTTGCCGCCTCGGACGAGTTCTCCCGGGCCACGTCGACGCGCCGCGAGGATCTTCTGCGAAGCGAATCAGGGCTCGAACTGCTCGGCGGATCCGAGACGGTCACCATCGGTGATCGGGTCCGCCGACCGTTGCTGGCCGGAACGCTGACCCGCATCGCGCACGAGGGCCGGGACGGCTTCTACGCCGGATCTGTGGCCGGCGACATCAGCGAGGCGACCGGCGGGTTGATCACTTTGGCGGATCTCGACGGCTACCGGCCCGAGTTCGTCGAGCCGATCGGCAAGCAGGTGATGGGATCCGTTGGTTGGACCATCGGACCGAACTCCCAGGGCTATCTGACACTGGCGACGCTGCGCATCTTCGAGATGCTCCAGCCGAGTTTCGACCCCGACGATCCGGCCAGCCACCACCATCTCGTCGAGGCCTACCGGGCGATCGCGCAGGAACGTGACGACGTGGTCACCGATGCCCGACATGCACCGATGTCCGCAACGGAAATGCTCGACGACGAACGGCTCGCCGTCATCGCTGCACAGATCGGGGAGACCGCCGGTCGGTTCGGTGCGCCCGATCCGAAGCCCGGAGGGACGGCATATCTGTGCGTGGTCGATGCCGGGGGGATGGGCATCTCGCTCATCCAGTCGAACTTCCACGGGCTCGGGTCCGGGATCGGAGCCGGTGCTTCGGGATTCCTGCTGCACAACCGCGGCGCCGGAGCGACGCTGATGTCCGGCCATCCGAACGAGTTGGAGCCGGGCAAGCGGCCGCTCCACACCCTCTCACCGACGATCTGGACGAACGACGGCCGTCTCCGACTGGTGCTCGGCACCCGGGGCGGGCATCAGCAGCCCCAGTTGCTGGCACAGATGGCAGCGCACCTCGCGCAAGGCGACGAGCCGTGGCGGGCACAGGCCAGACCACGCTGGACGACCGAGGCATTCTCACCGGGAAGCGTCTCGGCCCTTCGGATGGAAGCCGACTACCCGTCCGGGATAGTTGCTGATCTGCGATCGAGAGGTCACGACGTCGAGATCGTCGATGGCCCGACCGGCGGTTGGGGACCGATCTCGCTGATCGCGATCGACCACGATGGGCTCCGAACCGCCGCCGCCGACCCGAGGGTCGACACATCCAGCGCGTTGGTGGACTGATGAGCAGCATCGTCCTCGTCCGACACGGCGAAGCCGAGGGCAACCAGCACCATCGCCTCATCGGATGGTCCGATGTCCCTCTGACTCCGGTCGGTCACCGGCAGGCCGAGTTGGTGGCGACCCGGCTCTCGGAGGCCGGCGTCGACCGGATCGTGACGAGCGACCTGCGACGCACGGTGGAGACGGCGAGACCGCTCGCACAAGCGATCGGTCTCGAGCCGCTCGCAGACCCGCGTTTGCGAGAAATCGACAACGGCGACTGGACCGGTCTGACACCGGCGGAGGTGGCCGTCGGGTGGCCCGAGATCTGGCAGGCCTATGTGTCAGGTGCGGACGTCGACCGGCCAGGCGGCGAGCGTTGGGCCGACGTGCGGAGTCGCGTCGTCGAGGCGCTCGAGGAGCACCTCGCCGGTGAGGGGTTGACCGTGATGTTCAGCCACGGCGGGCCTCTCGTGCTCGCAGCCTCCTGGGCGTCGGGCGTGAGCGTTTCGGGGAACGTCTTCCGGGGACCGCTCGCCGCGGTCGAGAACGCCTCGCTCTGCACCATCGTGGCCGGGCCTCGCCTGCTCGGCTACAACGATGTGGGACACCTCAGGGCCGTGCCGCACGCCGACGTCCCATACGCCCCGGTGGCTGAGGACGACAGCCCGCACTGAAGGCGTCCGCCCCCTACCATTGACCGCATGAAACGCGTAGGTCGCATCATTGGACTCATCGGAGGAGCAGCCGCCGTGCTGTGGGCGATGCGTGATCGGCTGATCTCGATCGCAGCGCCGGCGGAACCCGAACCGCCCCGTTTCCGGGTGGTGACTCCGCCGCCGGAGATGCCGTCGACGGACAGCGTCACCGACGACCTGACCCGTGTGTCCGGCATCGGCCCGGTGTTCGCATCCCGACTCCGCGCCGCCGGCATCGACACGTTTGCGAAGCTCGCCGCTTCCGACGACGCGACGCTCGCCGAGATCGCAGACGTTCCGGACTCCCGCGTCGAAGGATGGCGCGAGCAGGCCGCGCGCCTCTGACATGGCCTATCTCACCGACCCCCGCGATCTGGGGAGTCTCATCGGTGAGGAGCCGACCTACCGGGCCGATCAGCTCCACGACTGGCTGTACAAGACACCCGTCCTGACGACCGCCGAGATGACGAACCTGCCGCCCGCGCTCCGGGATTCGTTGGCGGACCGGCTCTGGCCGTTCGCAGTCGAAGCCGAGCAGTCAGCAGATGGCGGCAAGACCCGCAAGTGGCTCTTCCGGGCGCACGACGGGATGGCGATCGAGGCGGTGTTGATGGGATATCACAACCGCACGACGCTGTGCATATCGAGCCAGGCCGGCTGCGCACTGGGCTGCACGTTCTGTGCGACCGGGCAGTTCGGCTTCGACCGGCACCTCGAGGCCGGGGAGATCGTCGCCCAGGTGCAGTACGCCAATGCCTGGCTCCGCAGCAACCCGATGGATGGATCGCCCCGGCGGGTCACCAACATCGTGTTCATGGGGATGGGCGAGCCGCTCGCCAACTACGACCGCGTGCGCGAGTCGATCAGGCGGATGATCGAACACATCGGCATGGGTGCGAGATCGATCACGGTCTCGACCGTCGGGATGGTGCCCGGGATGCGTCGCCTCGCGGACGAGCCTTGGCAGGTCGGGCTGGCGGTCAGCCTCCACGCAGCAGACGACGAGCTGCGGTCCTCGATCCTGCCGATCAACAAGCGCTACCCGCTGGCAGAGGTCGAAGCGGCGGCCGCCCGCTACTTCGAGGCGAAGGGACGGAGGGTTTCGATCGAATGGACGATGCTCGCCGGGGTGAACGACACGATCGATCAGGCCGAAAAGCTCGCTCCCATCGCTCGGCGGCTCCGAGCGCACGTCAACCTGATCGCAATGAACCCCACTCCCCTGTCGCTCGACCAACCCTCGAAGCGAGCCGTGATCGAGCAGTTCGCCGAGACGCTCGAGGACCTCGGGGTGAACGTCACCATCCGCAACACCAGGGGCCAGGAGATCGACGCCGCCTGTGGCCAGTTGCGGGTTCGGGCCGCGACCCCGACCCAGAGCTGATCTCCTGCGGCCGGTTGGATCGAGGGAGAATCTGACAGAGACCGGGTTTTCGCGGTATGGTTCAAGTCAACAGCGGGCGCTGTCAGGGGCATTTCCAGGGGGAACACGGAGATGCCACACACGAATCGAACGCAGAAACCACGCCGATTGGCCGCGTCCGTGACCGTGCTCACGCTGTTCGTCTCGATGACTTCAGCCGGCTACGAGGTCATGCCCGGTGAGACGCTGGCCGAGATCGCAGCCGATCACGGGACCACGGTCTCCGAACTCGCCGAGGCCAACGGGATCACCAACCCCGACCTGATCATGGTCGGCCAGGTGTTGACCATCCCCGGGGGCGCCGCACCGGTCACACACACGGTCGCCAGAGGTGAGACCCTCGCCGAGATCGCCGGTCTCCACGGCACGACGGTTGCGAACCTCATCGCCGCCAACGGGCTTCAGAATCCCGATCTCATCCGCATCGGGCAACTGCTGTCGATCCCCGAGGCGGGAGCCGGCGAATCGGCGGCGGCCGAGCCGGCGATCATCGCGACCCACCTGGTCGCAGCCGGAGAGACACTGGCGACGATCGCGCAGCGCTACGGCACGACGGTCGAAGCGATCGCCCAGGCGAACGGCATCACAAACCCCTCTCAGATCTACATCGGCACCCAGCTGTCCATCGCCGACAGGGTGGCTCCCGCGCTTCCGGCCGCCGAGCCGGTCGGCACGTCGGTCCACACCGTTGCGTCGGGTGAGACCCTCGCCGGCATCGCAAGCCGGTTCGGAACCACCGTCCAGTCCCTGATCGATGCCAACGCGATCACCAACCCGAACCTGATCCGGCCAGGAGAGCAGCTCACCGTCCCGGCCTCGGGATGGATCTGCCCGGTGTCCACGAGCCGGTACTTCAACGATTGGGGCTTCCCACGCTCGGGAGGCCGGTTCCATCAGGGCAACGACCTGTTCGCACCCCGACGCACGGAGGTACTCGCCCCGGTCTCGGGATTCGTCGAACTCAAGTCGGGCGTCGTCGGCGGGCTCCAGTTCTGGCTCTCCGGAGACGACGGCCGCACCTACATCGGGACCCATCTCGACGAGTTCGCCCTCGCAGGCGATGTGCCGGCAGGCGCGGTGATCGGCTACGTCGGTGACAGTGGCAACGCCGTGGGATCCGATCCCCACCTCCACTTCGAGATCCTCGCGAACGGCGCTCCGATCAACCCCTACCCCATCCTGCAGGAGAACGGCTGCTGAAACATCGTTCCACATCTCACGTCATACGTCATACGTCTCAGGTATCAACGTGGAACGTCATGAAGGTCGGTCGAGGGAGAACAGGTCTCGGGTGCGGGTATACAGGGGACCGCCCATCCGGCCGACCGCCTTCAGCGCCGCCTGATCGATCCGGGTGCCATCGAGGATCACCTCGTCGACATGAACGGCCAGGATCTCACCGATGACGATCGACGCGGCCATCGGCCCGTCTTCGCCGATCGGCACGATCTGGGACAGGCGACACTCGAAGTTGGCTTTCGACTCGGCGACCATCGGCGCATCGACCACCGATCCGTTCACCGGGGTCAGACCCGAGACCTCGAACTCGTCGACCTCCGATTCGTACGCGCCCGACGTCACGTTCATCGCGTCGATCACCTCCTCTGTGACGATGTTCACCGTGAACACGCCGGTGGCGGTGACGTTGGCCAGTGTGTCCTTGTGGTGACCATGAGGCCGGATCGTCGAGAAGACGACGGTCGGGGGCGACGCGGCGACCGCGTTGAAGAACGAAAACGGGGCGAGATTGCGCACACCGTCCGCCGAGCGTGAACCGATCCAGCCGATCGGCCTCGGGACCACCAGACCGATGAGCAGCTTGTAGAGGTCGACATCGTCGTGCTCGGCCGCATCGAAGCTCTGCTTCATGCGTCGAAGTCCTCGGATACCACTGTGGCCAACAGCTCGAGTCCCATCTCGCCGCTGCCAAGCACCCGAGAATGGAAGGCCTTGAGGTCGAACGCCTCGCCGAGCCGTCTGCGCTCGGATTCCCTGAGCTCGAGGATCTCCCGTTCGCCGATCTTGTACGAGATCGCCTGCCCCGGCCAACCGAGATACCGCAACACCTCGCTCTCGGCGTATCCCAGCGGCTGAAGGCCCACGCGATGTATGAACGCCACCGCCGAGTCGAACGACCACCGCTCGCCGGCGTGGAGCGGTGCTCCCTCCGGGACGTCGAGACCCAGGTGGAGGCCGATGTCCGTCACGACCCTCGACGCTCGGAAGAGCTGCGACGCCAGCATGCCGAACACCCATTCGGGTCTCTCGAAGTACCCGAGCTCGTCCATGAGTCGCTCCGCGTACATCGCCCATCCTTCGCCGTATCCCGAGTACCAGATCAGAACCCGCTGGGCCCGACTGAGGCGCTCCCGCGCCGCCGTGGTGGTGCCGATCTGGAGATGGTGACCGGGGAATCCCTCGTGATAGGCGGTGGACACCTCCTGGTACAGCGGGAAGACATGCCGATCTCCGACCGAGTAGTAGATGCCCCCCGGCCTGGAGAAGTCCTCGGACGGCTGGCGGTAATACGCGCCGAGCGCCCCGCCGGGAGGCGCGATGCCGACCGTGACGGTCCGTATCTCGTCTGCGAGATCGAAATGCGTGGCGTCGAGGTCGGCGATCGCACGGTCTTGACGCGCCTTGACGAAGTCGACGAATCGGTCACGGCCGTCGATCGAGAGCGACGGATCGGTCTCCATGAGATCGATGACATCCTGGAGTGGAAGCGAAGGGTCGATCTGACCGGCCACCGTGCGCATCTGAGTCAGGAGGCGGTCGATCTCCGACCACCCCCACTCGTACATCTCGTCGGCATCGACCGCCATGCCGAGAAACGAGCGGGCGGCGCGCTCGTAGACCTCGCGCCCCACCCCGTCTTCGACCTTGGCCTCCGGGAGGTACTCGTTGCGGAGACAGATTCCGAATTCGGCCATGGCCGCCTGCGCCGTCGCCACCGCGGCGGTCATGCGCTCCGGGATCGGCGAGTCCACGACCAGGAGGTTCCATGCCGAGGCGGGACCGGCGAGTCGGTCGATCTGGGCGAGCACGGCCTCACACTGCCTCCGAGTCGTGACTTCGCCCGATTCGACGCCGAGACGGAGCGTCTCCCGGTAGCCGGCGAGCGGATGCTCGATCGTTTCGAGGCGGGCGGCTGCGTCGTGTGCCGAAGTCTCGACGGTGTGATCGATGAGCTCGAAGATCTCGCGGAAGGCCTGAAACGGGCTGGCCATGTGCGAGAGGGCCCGAAGGTGGTCGAGCGCCTCGAAGTCATCGATCGTGTACCCGGCAAACTCGGATACCACGTGGGCGGCGAGGCGCTGAGCCCGATCGGGATGGTCGAGGTGCGGAGCCATAGCAGTGACCACCCCGCGAGCAAGGTCCGCCCGCGCCTGCCATCCCTCCGGAGAGAGGTCGTCCCACTCCGAGTCGCCTCCCGCCGCGCCGATGGCCGTGCCGAATGTCGGGGAGAGCTCGACCAGATCGTCGACGAGGCGTGCCGAGATGTCGAACGGGCTGTCCACGGCTCGGCATCGTACCCACCCGTCGGGTGCACGAAACCGGCGGTAGCCTCGATCGACATGACGGGAGCACAGCCAGAGACGATCCCGGTGAGACCCGACGAGCGTTTCGACGTCGATCGGCTGATGGACTGGCTGGGGGGCCGCCTGCCCGGCGCGGAGACTGCGCCGAGAGTCACCCAGTTCTCGCGAGGCAAGGCAAACCTCACCTATCTCCTCGACTTCGGCGCCGGAACAGAGTTCGTGCTCAGGAGACCGCCGCTGGGACCGGTCGCTCCCGGCTCGCACGACATGGGCCGCGAGCACCGGGTGCTCTCGACCCTGTGGCGCGCCTTCCCGCTGGCACCGCGCTCGTTCGTGTTCTGCGAAGAAGCGGGCGTGATCGGCGCGCCCTTCTTCATCATGGAACGCCGTCACGGAATCGTGGTCCAGAACGCCGTGCCGAAGGTCTTCGGTGGGGGCCAAGATCCCGTGGCAAATCGGAAGCTCTCGGAGGTCGTCGTCGACACGCTCGCCGACTTCCACTCAGTGGACCCCGGTGAAGCCGGCCTTGCCGACTTGGGGCGTCCCGACGGGTTCCTCGAGCGTCAGGTGACCGGGTGGTCGGGCCGCTGGGACGCAGCCAAGCACGAAGAGAACCCGCTGGCGGACGAACTGGCTCGGTGGCTCGTCGCCACGATGCCGCAATCGCGCCAGGCGACCCTGCTCCACAACGATTGGCGCCTCGACAACATGGCCGTCTCGGACCGGGATCCCGCCAGGTGTGTCGCCGTGTACGACTGGGACATGTGCACCCAGGGCGATCCGCTGGCAGATGTCGGCACGGTCATGGCCGTCTGGTACGACGAAGGCGAGATGCCCTCGACGCTGAACCCGATGCCCACGACGCTCCCCGGCTTCATGACGCGTGACGCTGCGATCGAGCGGTATGCGTCGAAGTCGGGAACGGATGTGGACGACGTCGCCTGGTACGTGGTGTTCGGCACCTTCAAGCTGGCCGCCGTGCTGCAACAGATCTTCATCAGGTGGCACCGCGGCCAGACGGAGGACGATCGCTTCGCCGGCTACGGGGACGGAGCGGCACGGTTGATCCAGCTCGCGGATGAACGGCGCCGCCACTGACCGTTGTTACGCTTGCCCTCCATGTCATTCGACAACCTCGGCGGAGAGCGTTTCATCAGCCTCGTGACGTTCCGGCGCTCCGGCGATCGTGTCGCCACGCCGGTGTGGTTCGCTCACGAGGGTGAACGGATCGTCATCGGCACGTTCGCCAACTCCGGGAAGGTGAAGCGGCTGAGACACACCGAGAAGGTCGAGATCGCCCCCTGCAACTTCCGGGGCCTGGTCCGCGGATCCTACGTCTCCGGGATCGGCGCCCTTCTCGAGCCGTCGTCCGCCGACGGCGCGTCCGAGGCGCTCGCCGACAAGTACGGCTGGCAGTGGGACATGTTCGGCAGGAAGCTCGACATCTACATCTCGGTGACTCCGGCCGGAGACTGACCAGGGCCGACCACGGCACCGCTGCAGACGGGGATTCCCCGAGTTCTGCTCAAGTCGGTCGAGTATTAGCGTTCCGCGCCAGGAGGTCCGATGACCAAGAACATTGTCGATGTGAACAACGTCGTTCGCACGTTCGGAGATGTGAAGGCACTCGACGGCGTGTCGTTGCGTTTCGAACCGGGCATCATCTACGGGCTGCTCGGACCGAACGGTGCAGGGAAGACCACCCTCATCCGCGTCCTGGCGACGCTGTTGAAGCCGACATCGGGATCCGCCACGGTGGCGGGGATCGACGTTGCCGCAGATCCCGTCGCAGTGAGAACGAAGATCGGTCTCGCGGGCCAGTTCGCTGCCGTTGATGCCTATCTGACGGGCCGGGAGAACGTCGAGATGGTCGGACGGCTCTACAACCTCTCGAAGCACGAGGCGAAGAGGCGCACCGAAGAGGTCCTCGAGCGTATCGACCTGATCGATGCGGCCGACCGCCAGGTCAAGACCTATTCGGGCGGCATGCGCCGTCGCCTCGACCTCGCCGCCTCCATGGTGGGACGACCCGAAGTGCTCTTTCTCGACGAGCCGACGACCGGGATCGACCCACGGAGCCGTCTCGACATCTGGTCGCTGATCGAAGATCTCGTCGCCGGCGGGACGACGATCCTCCTGACCACCCAGTATCTCGACGAGGCAGATCAGCTCGCGGCCAGGATCGGCGTGATCGATCGAGGCATCATGATCGCAGAGGGGACGGCAGACGAACTGAAGGACATGGTGGGCGGCTCGGTCGTCCAGTTGACGGTGCGAGCCGACGATCGAGGCGCCGTCGCCGACATCCTGCGGTCGGTTGCGGGAGACGATCCGAAGGTCGACGACAGCAACGGCAGGATGTCGATTCCCGCTACGAGCGCCCGGACGCTCCTCGCGGTGGCGGGAAAGCTCGAGGAAGCGGCGATCACACCGGATGACATCGGGCTCCGCAAACCGACCCTCGACGACGTCTTTCTGTCCATCACCGGACACGTGGCCGAGAACACGGAGCCCGAGAAGAAGCGAGCAGCGAGGAGCGGGCGATGACCGCGACCACAGTCACCGGAGGCGATCGTGAGACGGTGCAGTCACCGATCGGCAGGATGCTGAGAGACATCGGCGTCATCACCAGACGCAACGTGCTCCGCAACGTCCGGCTGCCGCAGTTGCTGCTGTTCGCCACGATCCAGCCCGTCATGTTCCTGCTGCTGTTCAACTACGTCTTCGGTGGCTCGATCGGGCGTGCACCTCAGCTCGCCCAGTTCGGCAGCTACATCAACTGGCTCGTCCCCGGCATCATCATCCAGACGGCCACCTTCGGTGCGAGCCAGACGTCTGTCGGGCTGGCAGAGGATCTCCAGGCCGGGGTGATCGACCGATTCCGCTCGCTTCCGATGGCGCGCTCGGCCGTGCTCGCCGGCCGCACCATCTCGGACCTTCTGAGAAACGCCTTCGTGTCCGGTTTGATGCTGACGGTCGGGGCCCTCATCGGCTTCCGCTATCAGACGTCGTTCGTCCAGCTGATCGCGGCGTTCCTCCTGGCGATGGGATTCGCGTTCGCGTTCAGCTGGGTGATGGCGTCGGTCGGGCTGGCGGTCAAGGACACCGAGACGGCCCAGACGGCGGGTTTCATTCCGTTGTTCCCCCTGGTGTTCGCATCGTCGGTGTTCGTCTCGGTGGAATCGCTCCCCGACTGGCTCCGGGTCTTTGCCGACCATCAACCGGTGACCGTGATGGTGAATGCGATGCGAGGCCTACTCCTCGGGGAGGCCGCACTCCCAACCGGAACGACCGTGGGTGGCACGGTGACCGCCGCCCTGGCCTGGATCATCGGCATCCTGGTGATCTTCTTCCCGTTGAGCGTGCGGCTCTACCGTCGGGCGGCCGGGTAGCTCCTCATCGGGGAAGCCCGAGAGCACGCTCGGCGATCAGGTCTGCGAGCACCTGGGTGGTGCCTCCTCCGATCGTGAGCGCCCTGGCATAGAGGAACTCGCGGGTTGGCTCGCCGAGGTCGAGCATGGCTTCGGCGCCGTACGTGTCGAGCATGAGCTCCATGGCCGCCTGGCCATGGGTGTCCGCCAGGTACTTGCGCATCGCCGCGAGCAGGGCTGTCTCCCT
>JAHEDH010000005.1 GCA_024641285.1 bacterium
AGGTATTCGAACGCCCCCCTGAGCAGCGACAGAGGCGCCAGAGGGGACGGGGCGATCTGTGTGACACCCCCGGCCACGGCTGCGTCGACATAGGCCTGGTAGTCGGCCAGTCGACTGGCGTATTCGGCGGCACCGATGATCACCGAGACGGCGGTGACTGCAATGAGGATCGCCAGCAACACGACCAGGATGCGGCTTCGAGCGGCAGCCCGATACTCGTGCCTGGCGATCGCCACGATTCGCTGTCGAGATTCACGCACCATTGCTGCTCCTCGAGAAGTCGTGTCTTTGCACCAGAGCGAACGCGATCGCCATCAGCACCGCCACGAGCGCAACGGTCGGGGCAATCCGGCCGATGGTCTGCAGCCCGGTCTCGACGGGACCCGTCGCCAGAATGCTCCCGCTGGCGAGCTTGTACTGCTCGGCGACGGAGAACGGCTCTGCCAGGGACGTGATCTTGAAGAACCCCTGGGACGTGCTGACCGGATCGATGATCGGGTTGAGAGAGGAGGTCGGCCGGAGGCCGGAGGTGAACTGCGGAACGGCGAAGGTGACCACCAGCCAGGCGCCCATAGCCGACAGCAGAGCCATCGAGCGTCGGTTCGTCGCAAGCACCGCCACCATCCCGATCAAGGAGAAGGCGAGGAGATACACCCACGAGATCGTGAAGAAGCCACCCAGACGGACGAGGTCACCGAGAGACGGAATCGCCTGGTTGACGATCACGAGCGAGACCGCGCTCACGACGAAGGCTGCGAGCATGATGACCGCAAGTACCCCGGCGGCCGCAGCGAGCTTGCCGAGAATGTATTCGCGGCGTGTCACCTTGCGCGAGAAGATCAGCCGCCCGAGGCCGTCGGCTTCGTCGTCGGCCAGGCTCAGGTGGCCGAGCACGACTGCGAGCAGCGCTCCGAGAAACGGGATGTATACGACCATGTTCGAAACCAGTGAGAGTGTCGGCTTCAACAAGAACGGATTGGGAGGAGCCGGCCGGCCGTCGGCCGCGAGCAGCTTGACTGCCTCGTCGTAGACGCGCACGATGGTGTTGTGACTCGACCAGCCGAGCACGCCTGCGATCGCCGTCATCGCCATGAACAACCCGAGGGCGGCAAGGAAGATCCTCTGGCGTCGCAAGGCCAGGACCTGCTGAGTGGCAATGGCCCCGATCACGTCGGCACGCCTTCCATACGAACGTAGATGTCCTCGAGGGACGTCTCGTTCGGGAACCTCCGAGTGGTCTCCTCCATCGAGTCCTTGTAGATCAGCTCACCCCGGCTGAGGACGCCGATGGTCGTGCACACCTTGGCGACCTCGCTCAACTGGTGTGTGTTCATGAACACGGTCATCCCGAGATCCCGGTTCAATCTGATGATCGTCTCGCGGAGTTGACGGATACCGACCGGATCGAGGCCGGCGGTCGGCTCGTCCAGGAAGAGGACATCGGGACGATGGACGATCGCCTGGGCGATGCCGATGCGTTGCCGCATACCGGTGGAGAACGTTCCGAGCCGTCGGTCGGCGAGGTCGGCGCAGCCGAGGTACTCCAGCGTCTCGGCGGCCGCGCGCTTCGGATTCGACACGCCGGAGAGCTCGGCGAAGAACGTGAGGTTCTCGGCTCCGGTCATGTGCGGGTACATGCGCACCTCTGAAGGGAGGTATCCGATGTCAGCGGTCACCAGGCTGCGCTCGGCGACCACGTCGTGTCCGTTGACCGCGGCGCGGCCGGATGTCGGTTCGATCAGTGTGGTGAGGATGTTGACGGTGGTGGTCTTCCCCGCTCCGTTGTGTCCGAGGAACCCGAAGATCTCGCCGTGTTCGATGGTGAGGTCCAGGTCACGCAACACCGGGTCTCCGTTGTATCGGTGGCCGAGGCCGCGAAGCTCGATTGCGGGACCGTCCATGAGCGCTCCTTGTCGTCCACTTCACGATGCCCCGAGGGGCGGTCGTGAGCCGGCTGTTGCCGGCCGCCGGGTCGGTGTGACCAGGCATGGACAAGGTACGAGAGCGCGATCCAGCGGCTGGAGAGCGCAAAGCGAGAGGACGGCGAGAATTCCGAGACCGGCCGTGTCAAGGGGCTGTTTGCGCCCTTCAGGGCTGGCTCAGGGTTCGAAGACGAAGGCCCTGGGGCGATCGGCGCGCTGGAGCACGACGTCGATCTGTGGTCGGGGCCCCGATCGTGTCACCGCCAGCCGCCCCGGCATCGACTCGACGAGCCGCTGCGCGAGCGGCAATCCGAGCCCGAGTGGCGGGACGTCCCCGTTGTCAGTTGCCGCTTGCTCGAGGGTTGTCGATTCGAACCCCGGGCCCTCGTCCCGGACGTGGATGGTCACCGAGTCCTCCCCGACCCGGCAATCGACCTCCACCTCTCCTGCACCGTGAAGCAGCGCGTTGTCGATCAACACATCGAGGGCATGGCTCAGAACCATCGAGCTCCCCTCGACCAACGGAGTGAATCGCGCCGATGCGACCCGGAGGGAGCGACCGGCCCGGGCGAAGGGGCCGCTCCACTTCCGGTTGAGATCGCTGAGGACATCCGCCACCGAGAACGGACGGTTCGTGGCCTGCGGCGCTCTCGCAATGGCCAGCAGTTCGGCGACGGTGCGCTCGAGCCGGTCGAGATCTGCCAGCGCATCGTGCAGGACCTCGTTCCGATCGGCACGCGGAAAAGCCAATTCCGTCTCCATCACCGCACGAAGACCTGCGATCGGCGTACGGAGCTGGTGGGAGACATCGGAGCTGAACATCCGCTCCTTGGTGACCAGTGCGTCGAGCCGACGAGCCGTGGCCGTCAGCGCCTCGGCGGCCTGGTCGAGTTCGGAGACATCGCTTTCCGGCACGTCGAGGGCGAAGTCACCCTCTCCCAGCTGGATTGCCGCGTCCCGGAGGCGCCGCACAGGCCGCGCCAGTCGGCCGGCAACGATCCAGCCGACCAATGCCCCGACACCGAGCACCGCCATTGCGAGGCCGAGGAGCCAGCCGAAGATGCGGTGCGCGCGGGCGTCCCCGTCCAGCGTGGACTGCTCCGCTCGAATGGCTCCGATGACCCGCTCGTCGGACGAGATCGGCACCGCGACGATGCGAGCCTCCCCCGCTTCGGTGTCCACCACCTCGTTGCCGAGGGCACGCGTCGTCACCGCGTCGGCCACAGCCGGGCCCAACCCGGCAACCAGCGCGCCGTTCGTGTCATACAGCGCAAACACGACACCGTCGGCTGTCGCGGCGAGTTCCACCGGATCGTCACCCGTCGCGAAATCGGCTGGGACCGAGCGAGCCGCAAGAACGGCCTGGCGCTCCACTCGAACGGTTGCGCTCTCGTCCAGGAGGCGACCGATCACCACGGCGAGAGGAATCCCGAACAGGATCACGGCGAGTGTGGTGACGCCCAGGATCGCCGCAAGCACCCGTCGTCTCATGGCACCTCGAACCGATAGCCCACACCGCGCAACGTCGTGATCCGGCTGTCGTGGCCAGGACGGTCGATCTTGCGACGGAGGGCAGCGATGTGGAAGTCGAGCGTCTTGGTGGAACCAAACCAGTGCTCGTCCCACACGTCGCTCATCAGGGCCTCCCTCGACACGGCCAGTCCGGCGTCTTCGACGAGGCGACTCAAGAGGTCGAACTCCTTCGGACGCATCTCGAGCTCTTCTTCGTCCAGCCACACGCGCCTCGCTCCGAGGTCCAGAACGAGATCACCGACCGAAGACCGCGAGTCGAGCCGCGCTTCCCGCCGCCGCAGCTGTGCCCGGATACGTGCCAACAACTCCGCCAGTTTGAACGGCTTCGTCACGTAGTCGACAGCGCCGGCATCGAGTCCGACCACGATGTCGAGCTCTTCATCGCGGGCAGTCAGCATGACGACGTCCACCGTTGGATCGGTCTCATGAATCTGCCTGCACACCGTCAGCCCATCGACATCCGGAAGCCCGAGATCGAGCAGCACCAGATCGGGCCGCACGCTCGCGACGGACGCCAGCCCGGCTCGACCGGTCTGCTCCCACACGGCGTCGTACCCGCTGCCGTCCAGTGCGCGCAACAGCGAGGATCCGATCCGCTGATCGTCTTCGACAATCAGAATCCGCTGCCCGGTCATGGGAAGGAGGCTACGGCATTCGGCCGACATCACCGATGGCTCCAGGGCGGCCAAATCGCCGACGAGGCGAAAGTCGTGGAGATGTCCCCGACGGCTATCCGGCGCGGATGTCCTTGCCCTGGAACGGGTTACCGAAGAGCGGTGCAAGAACGCAGACGTCGAATACACCGGCCAGCAACGGGACCGCCCCGACAACGGCAACGATGACCCCGACCGCTCCGTCGAGTCCCCAGACGCCCCAGACGATCAACGCGATACCGGCCACGACGCGAACCACGCGCCCATTGACGGAAGCCATGAAACTGACGAACGGGTTCATCCCCGTACCTTCTCTCTCGAACACAGGAGGTTGCTCCTCCTCTTGTCCAGACTACGCCTGACGGTGCCGGCGATGATGCGCTCCGCTCCGATCGCATTCCGGCGAGTAGCTCGACGCGGTTCGCCTCTCAGACCGGGTCACCTCGGGCGTGCCGTGCGCTGGCGACGCTCCCAACGTCCGGCTCCCACCACACCGCCCGCCACGACGCCGGCCAGTGGCAGCATCAAGGCGACCACGTTCAGGCCACCGGCATCGGCAATGCCGCGTGCTGCAAGCAGGCCGAGTCCGGCGCAAGCGGCGAACGCTGCGAGGACCGGCTTCCAGGCCGGCGGAGCGGGCCGGTTGTCGGTTCGAGGCCGTTCGAACCTCCCGAAGCCGACCAGGAACGGGACGGTCACCAGCGTCATGAACGCCAGCCACACCGGTCGAGTGATCCACCACATGGCCGTCCCGACCCCGATCCCAAGGCCGGGACCCCCGGCCAGCAACAGAAGGCCGACCACTGCGACCATCGCCGTCAGGTGCCACAGGTAGAGAGTCATGATCGAGCCGTTGATGGCCACGACCTTGGTCCAGGCGGACACCCGGGCCAATCGCCTCTGGGCAACTCTCTCGAACATCATGGCGACGCCGAACTGGAACACGCCGAGAGCGACCAGGGTCACTTTCGGCGGATTCGAGTTCGTGACCGTTGCGCCGGCGAACCCGACCATCGACACCGGATAAGGCCCGAGCACGATGAGCGATGCGAGCGCCGTGAAGCCACCGACCGCAAACATGCCGCGGCTCCCGAGTCCTCCGATCCGGCCGTCCGCCCAGGCGTACCCGAGGATGTGGACGGCGTTCCACACGAAGACGTAGTTGAGCCAGCGGACCGGGTCGACCTCGAATCCCAGATAGAGCACATCGACCGTGGCCGCGGCGCCGGCGAAGGCGACAAACGACCACCAACCCATGCGCTCCCACATCTTCAGCGTCCACGGGGCGACTGCGACGATGAGCACGTAGGTGGCGAGAAACCACACCGGCACGAGTGCCGCCTGCGACCCGACCCTGACCAACTCGGTGTCCACCCCGGACGTCACCGCCAGCCACGCACCAGGAGCCCACAGGGCGAGTACTGGGAGCACGGGAATGACCAGCCGTCGGAGCCGGTCGTTGAGCCACTTGCCGTAGGGAACACCCTTGCGGCGCGAGGCACGCAGGCCGAGGGCGTTCGAATAGCCGCCGACGAAGAAGAAGATCGGCATCACCTGAAGAACCCAGGTGAGACCGCGGGTCCACGGGATGTCGGTGAGTGCATGCCCGATCCGGATCTCCCCGTTCACCACCTCCGGCGCCGCCACGAGCCAATGGCCGTAGACCACCACCAGAATCGACAGTGCCCTGAGCAGGTCCACGTATCGATTGCGGGTCGGAGGTGTGGCGCGGGCGACCTTCTCGGCCGCCTCCATGGTCCTGGTGAGCGGGTTCATGGATGCAGTATCGGCCATCGCCGCCGGCGACCACAGCGGAAACTATGGCGGATTCATGCTGAGTCGTCTGCCAAACCGAGGACCGCCGAGCCGTCAGGCACGCGTGCCGAGCGTCGCTCAGGGCGACCTCGTGTCTGCGACCTCCGGGTCATCGACCCGGAGGTCGCAGGCAGTCGCTCAGCTGGGGAACGCGATGGCGATCACATCGTCGAGGGTGTCGGCGATGTGGATCGTCATCTCCTCACGCACCTTCTCGGGGATGTCGTCGACATCGGACTCGTTGCGACGTGGGAGGATCACTTCGGTGAGACCGGCACGGTGCGCTGCCAGCACCTTCTGCTTGACCCCGCCGATCGGCAACACCTTGCCCTGAAGCGTCACCTCACCGGTCATCGCCACCGTCGACTTGACGGTCCTACCGGTCAGCAGCGACACCAGCGCGGTGGTCATCGTCACGCCGGCCGACGGGCCGTCCTTGGGGATGGCTCCGGCGGGAACGTGGACGTGGAACCGGCGGTCGAGCGCCTTCGGATCGATCCCGAGCTGTTCGGTGTGACCCTTGACGTACGACAGTGCGATCTGGGCGGACTCCTTCATGACATCACCCAACTGTCCGGTCAACGTCAATCCGGCCTCGCCGTCCATGGCTGTCGCCTCGATGAACAGGACGTCGCCGCCGGCACCGGTCACGGCAAGACCGGTGGCGACACCGGGCACGTCGGTGCGGTCGGACACCTCGTCCTTCCAGACCTTGGGCTTGCCGAGGAAGTCGACGAGGTCGCCGTCGCCGATCGACAGCGGTGTCTCCGCCCCGCCGGCCACCTTGGTGGCGGCTTTGCGGGTCAGCTTGCCCAATTGGCGCTCGAGGTTTCGGACGCCGGCTTCACGGGTGTATCGGTCGACGACCGACGCCAGTGCATCGGTGGAGACCTCGATCTCCTCCGGCTCGAGACCGGCGGTGCGGACCTGGCGCGGGAGCAGATGATCCCTGGCGATGTCGACCTTCTCGGCGTCGGTGTACCCGTCGATGCGGATCACCTCGGTGCGGTCCAACAGTGGGCCGGGGATCGTCTCGAGGACGTTTGCCGTTGCGATGAACAGCACGCCTGACAGATCGAGGTCGGTCTCGAGGTAGTGGTCCCGGAACGTGTGGTTCTGGGCGGGATCGAGCACCTCGAGCAACGCCGATGACGGGTCGCCGCGCCAGTCGTTGCCGACCTTGTCCATCTCGTCCAAGAGGAACACCGGGTTCATGGTTCCGGCTTCGATGATCGCTCGGGCGATCCGCCCGGGACGAGCGCCCACATAGGTCCGCCGATGCCCGCGGATCTCCGCCTCGTCCCGGACGCCGCCAAGCGCCACCCGGTGAAACTCGCGTCCGAGTGCTTTGGCGACCGACTCCCCGAGCGAGGTCTTGCCGACGCCAGGGGGCCCGACCAAGAGCAGGATCGCACTCGAGCTGCGGTCGTCGTCGAGCCCGCGCTCGGCGCGGAGCTTGCGGACCGCCAGGTGCTCGACGATCCGCTCCTTGACGTCCATCAACCCCGTGTGATCGCCGTCGAGCACCGCCCACGCCTCATCGAGGTCGAGACGGTCCTCGGACCGCTTGTCCCACGGGATGTCGAACATGGTGTCGAGCCAGGTGCGGATCCAGGAGTGCTCGGGCGACTGCTCGCTCATCTTCTCGAGCCGGTCGATCTCCTTGGTGATCGCGGCCGCGACGTGCTCTGGGAGGTCACGCTCTTCGAGCTTGGTGCGGTAGTCGTCGGTGACGTCGGCGTCCTCGCCGAGCTCCTTCTTGATGGCGGCGAGCTGCTGGCGCAGGATGTACTCGCGCTGCGAGCTGTCGATCTTCTCGGCCGCCTCGTCACGGACCTTCTTGCGGAGCTCGAAGTCGGCCAGCACGTTGCGCATGAGGTCGATGACCAGGCCCAGCCGGGCGCGAATGTCGAGAGTCTCGAGCACTCGAACCTTCTGTTCGAGGTCGAGGTCGGGCGAGTAGACGACCAGGTCCGCGAGCTGGCTCGGGTTCTCCATGCCGAGGATCCGGTCGGCGACCGCGCCGATGCCGCGATGATTCATGACCTCCGACACGACTGCGCGGAACTCCGAGACGAGGCTCTCGAGCTGCTCGTCGATGATGTCGACCTCGGGGTACGGCTCGGCGTCGACCCACAGGGCGCCCTCGTCGTCGGTCGAGCCGGCTCCGACCCGGGCGCGGCCGACACCGGCGACGACGACATTGCCGTCGCCGTCGGACTCCTGGATGTCGGCGATGGTGCCGACGTTGGCGTACTTCCCGTCGACGCGGGGGACGAGGAGGAATCTCCCGTCGTTGCGCTCGGCGGCTGCGAGGGCGGTCTTGCCCTCGGCGGTTTCGATCCGGAGCGTCACGACCATGTGCGGGAAGACGACGCCGTTGCGGAGGGGAAGCACGGGGAGGGTGGTGTGTGTTGTGTTCGGCACTGAGGCTCCTTGTCTGATCCGGGTTCTCCCCGGCATCCATGACGTCGGTAATCAAGATTACGGGAACAATATTCCCACGGTCTGAGTTATATGAGTGGCAGAGACTCAGATCTCTATAGCGTACTACTTCAGATCTGATACAATTCGACGAGACAGACCTCCCACGCCCACACGAGCGCGTTCAGGACCAAGGAGAACCATCACATGGCACGAGCAGTCGGAATCGACCTCGGAACCACCAACAGCGTCATCGCCGTCCTCGAAGGCGGCGATCCCACGATCGTCCCCAATGCCGAGGGCGGCCGAACCACCCCGTCGGTGGTCGCTTCCAAGGACGGCGAGATCCTCGTCGGCGAGGTCGCCAAGCGTCAGGCGATCACCAACCCCGACCGCACCGTCCGGTCCGTCAAGCGCCACATGGGCACCGACTGGACGATGGAAGCGGACGGCAAGACCTACACGGCCCAGGAGATCTCGGCCCGCATCCTCATGAAGCTCAAGCGCGACGCAGAATCGTTCCTGGGTGACACCGTGACCGACGCCGTCATCACCGTCCCCGCCTACTTCAACGACGCCCAGCGCCAGGCGACCCAGGAAGCGGGCCGCATCGCCGGCCTCAACGTCCTGCGCATCATCAACGAGCCCACCGCCGCCTCGCTGGCATACGGCCTCGACAAGGAGCACGACCAGACCATCCTCGTCTTCGACCTCGGAGGCGGAACCTTCGACGTGTCAGTCCTCGACATCGGAGACGGCGTGTTCGAGGTCAAGTCGACCTCCGGTGACACCCGCCTCGGAGGCGACGACTGGGACGACGCAGTGATGGACTGGCTCGTCACCCAGTTCAAGAATGACCACGGCGTCGACCTGTCCAAGGACAAGATGGCCGCCCAGCGCCTCAAGGAAGCAGCCGAGAAGGCCAAGATCGAGCTGTCCACGGTGTCGGAGACCGAGATCAACCTGCCGTTCATCACGGCAACCGCCGAAGGCCCGCTCCACCTCCAGTACAAGCTGACCCGCTCGGAGTTCCAGAAGATCACCGAAGACCTGCTCGCAAGGGTCGAAGGCCCGGTGAAGGCAGCGGTGAAAGACGCCGGCATCACGATGGCCGACCTCGACCACATCGTGTTGGTCGGTGGCTCCACCCGCATGCCCGCCGTCCAGGAACTCGTGCAGCGGCTCACCCACAAAGAGCCCCACAAGGGCGTGAACCCCGACGAGGTGGTCGCCGCCGGCGCCGCCATTCAGGCGGGCGTGCTCAAGGGTGACGTCAAGGACATCCTCCTGCTCGATGTCACCCCACTGACTCTCGGCATCGAGACCAAGGGCAGCGTCATGACGAAGATGATCGAGCGCAACACCACGATCCCGACCCGCAAGTCGGAGGTGTTCACGACCGCCGAGGCGAACCAGCCCGAGGTCGAGATCCACGTGCTGCAGGGCGAGCGCGCCATGGCCAGCGACAACAAGAGCCTCGGCAAGTTCCGCCTCACCGGGATCCCACCCGCTCCGATGGGTGTGCCACAGATCGAAGTGACCTTCGACATCGACGCCAACGGCATCGTGAACGTGACCGCCAAGGATCGCGCCACCAACAAGGAACAGGCGATGACGATCACCGGCGGCACGGCTCTCGCAGATGACGAGATCGACAAGATGGTCAAAGACGCCGAAGCGTATGCCGAGGAGGACCGCAAGCGGCGTGAGGCCGTCGAGACCCGCAATCGCGGGGACCAGCTCGTGCACCAGACCGAGAAGGTCCTGTCCGAGCAGGGCGAGAGCCTCAACGACGACGAGAAGGCTGGCATCGAGTCGGCGCTCGCCGACCTCAAGACGGTCCTCGGGAACGAGAGCACCGAGTCGAGCGAGATCCAGTCGAAGATGGATGCCCTCGTCGAAGCCAGTCAGAATGCGTTCACCCGGGTGTATCAGGAGGCGGCGGAAGCAGCCGAAAGCGAGCCCGGTGCCCCGACCGGTGAGTCCGGCGAAGACGAGGACATCGTCGAGGCCGAGATCGTCGATGAAGGGGACGATGAATGAGCATCTTTTCACGTTTCACGTTCCACATTTCACGTTCCACGCCATGAGGGACGAGCAGATGGAGGATCTGCCGGAGGTCGAGCTCGTCGAAGGTGAAGTGACCGAGAGAGTCGGGGAGGGCGATCCGCCCTCCCCGACTCCGGAGTCGCTCGGAGTCGAGCTCCCCGAAGACCGCGACGAGGCGATCGGCGTGCTCACGGCCCACCTGGCCGATGCCCGCTCCGACGCCGAGACGCATCTCGACGACCTCCGCCGCGTCGCTGCCGAGTTCGACAACTTCCGGAAGCGCTCGATGCGCGACCGTGAACTGATGATCTCGAGCGCCGGCGAACGGGTCGTGAGGGCAATGCTGCCGGTGCTCGACAGCTTCGACGCCGCGCTGGCCATCGAGCCATCCACGGAGACCGAGAAGAAGATGCTCGGCGGGATGCGGAGCACGCACGACCAGTTGATGGACGTGCTCGGCAAGGAGGGGCTCACGCCCATCGAGGCGGCCGGAGCCCGGTTCGACCCTGAACTGCACGAGGCCGTGATGTCGTCCGGTGACGGCGACCTCGTCGTCGCACAGGTACTCCGCCGCGGCTACCTGCTCGGAAACCGCGTGTTGCGGGCGGCGCTGGTGGCGCTGGAGAGCGAGTGAGATGAACCCGGACTGGGCGGAGAAGGACTTCTACGAGATCCTCGGCATCGACAAGACGGCGTCGGGCGAGGAGATCAAGCGCGCCTATCGAAAGCTCGCCCAGAAACTCCATCCCGACGCCAACCCCGACGACCCGAAGGCCGAGGACCGCTTCAAGGACGTGTCCGAGGCATACTCGATCCTCTCGAACGCCGAGAAGCGCAAGGACTACGACGAATTCCGGCGAGTGGTCGCATCTGGCGGTTACCCAGGCGGCGGTTTCGGCGGCTTCGGCACCGGCGGCGCGCCGTTCGGAGGTCAGAACATCCGCGTCGAGGACCTCGGGGACCTCCTCGGCGGCTTCGGCGATCTGTTCGGCGGTGGCGGTGCCCGGACCCGGGCGACGGGCCCTCGCCGCGGCGCAGACCTGCAAACCGACCTCCATCTCTCCTTCGACGACGCCGTCAACGGCGTGACCACGACGGTCACCGTTCGCGGTGACGCCGCCTGCAGCCGCTGCCACGGCTCGGGCGCCGAGCCCGGCACGTCGGTGACCACGTGCCCCACCTGTGGGGGCACAGGCCAGGTCGCCCAGAACCAGGGCCTGTTCAGCTTCGCCAGTCCGTGCCCCGAATGCCGGGGCTCGGGCAAGCGGATCGAGCAACCGTGCTCGAACTGCAGAGGACGAGGCACCGAGGTCCGCAGCCGCAACATCAAGGTCAAGATCCCCGCCGGAGTCAAGGACGGGGGAACCATTCGGCTGCGCGGGAACGGCTCGCCGGGAAGCAACGGCGGACCGGCCGGCGACCTGCTGGTCAAAGTCCACGTCGCCAAGCACGGCGTCTTCGCCCGGAAGGGCAACGATCTTCTGGTGACCGTCCCCGTGACCTATGCGGAGGCGTCGCTCGGCACGAAGATCGCCGTGCCCACCATGAACGGTTCGGTCACGCTGAAGGTCCCCGCCGGGACTCCCAGCGGCAAGACCTTCCGAGTCCGCGGCAAGGGCGTCACCCCATCGAGGGGCAAGGCCGGTGACCTGCTCGCAAGGATCGAGGTCGTCATCCCCAAGCGGATGTCGAAGGACGAGAAGCGGCTCGTCGAACAGCTCGCCACGTACGATGACGACTCGATCAGGTCACATCTGGAGGTGTGAGCATGAGCAAGGAGACACGCAGAGCGGTCTTTGTGATCTCGGTTGCGGCCGAGCTCGCCGGCATGCATCCCCAGACGCTGCGCATCTATGAGCGCAAGGGCCTGATCGAGCCGTTCCGCACTTCCGGCGGCACCCGACGCTACTCCCAGGAGGACATCGACCGGCTCAACCAGATCCAGGAGCTGACCGAACAGGGCCTCAACCTCGAAGGCGTCAAACAGGTCATCGAGTACCAGGACCAGATCGCCAAGCTCGAGAAACGGGTGGCATCGCTGGAAGCCAAGCTCGATTCGCTCCAACGGGAAGCCGAGCGCCGCCTCAGCGAGGTGCACCGCTCGTACCGCCACGAGATCGTCCTGCGCTCCGCCATGCTCCCCGACGTCTCCCGAGACTGACGCCGAGGGAACCAACCACCACGACTGCTCCCCATCGCTTGCTGTGTGTCCCCCGAAAGGGGGACTGGCTGCCCTCAAGGGCAGCCAGGGGGATCCAGCTACGATCTGGGCCATGTCCGAGCAGTCGAGCTATCACGGCAAAGTCAGGATCCTGGACACGAGCGGGATCATGTTCGACGTCGGCCTGGCCGACCTGACCGTCACCGACGCGTCCACCCGGTCCTGGGGCGGGTCGATCCGACTCTTCGACAAGTCGGCGCTGGCGACCAAGAGCCTCACGTCGTATCTCGAGTTCGAGGACGGAAAGCGCCTGAAGGCACAGGTCGGGCCACGCAGCGGAGACGCCGGGCCCGACCTCATGTACGTCAAGGTCACCGGCATCGAGGACGTCGAGTCCTTCTGAGGCTCAGCGGGGCTGGGGCATCAGAAGACGGCTGACCCGCTCCTCGGCGATCGACACCGCAGCAATCGCCTCCTCGATGGCAACGCGATCTTCGGCATGTCCGCTCAGTTGATGCTTGCGACACAACGTGTCGCGAATCTCGCCGAGCGTTCCGACGATCTCGAACTCGTGCATGCATGGCTCCGGATCGGTTCGCGAAAAGCTATCGCACCGATGTTTCGGGCGGATGACGACTGTGCCGCCGATTGATGACAGGTCAGGCGGACCGACGCCGCTCGACGATGCGGCTGCGGATCCATTGCTGGCTCACACCAAGCGCCTCGCCGGCCTGAACCAGGACCCCGAGATGTCTGGCGCGGATGCGGCCACCGGTCACTGACACCTCGATCGCCCGCTGCATCATGAGATGGCGAGCCGCCTCGTCGAGGACGTCGACCACGTCCCGCAACGGGTTGTCACGCTCGGAGAGGTCGTCGACGTCGATCAGGTCGGCTGCCGAACCCGGTCGGATGACGTACGGCATCATCGCGTCCAGGGCCCCGGCGCGAACGTCCTCGTCGGCCGGCGTGGCCCGGATCAGTGACCCGAACAGCGTCCTGGCGGCGAGATCGATCCGCTTGACCATCTCGTGGTTGGTGAGGACGTCGAGCACCGCGGTATCGAAAGTGGTATCACATCCCGTGCACCGCAGCAGGCTGTCGGACTCGAAGCGATCAGGATCGACCTTCGAGAGCAGCGAGCCGATTCGCCCTGCCGTGACCTTCTCGTAATTGCGATCGCCGCCCTCGATCGGACACCAGAAGATGTCCGTGGGATTGCCCAGACCCAGTTGTGACGCAGCCATCGCGCTGTCCTCCTCGTTCGCCCTGCCCTATCAACACCGTATCCCGGCTCCGAAAGGTCGCAAGCGGATTCTCGACTATTTCCGCGGTGCCGGAATGACTAGGTCACCTCTCCACGCCGTCCGCTGTACGAAGCGAGGTCGACGTTCGACAGCACGTCCGCCAGCTGCGCCAGGGCCGTTGCGATGTCGGCATGGCTCAGATAGAGCGGAGCGACTCCGAACCTGGCGACGTCGGGAGTGCGGAAGTCACCGATCACCTGCCGGTCGATCAGGGCTTGGACGACGGCATAGGCCTGCGGGTGCCGGAACGCGGCCTGGCTACCCCGGTCGCAAGGCTCCCGCGGCGTGATCACCTCGAGGCCGAGCGCATCGAAACCGGCGATCAGGTGGTCGACGAGCTCGACCCCTCGCTGCCACACCTCATGGACGTCGATCCCGCCGTAGACGTCGAGTGCGGCATCGAGGACGCTCAACGAGAGCACGTGGCTGGTCCCTACCCGCATCCGGTCGATGCCGTCTGCCGGGTCGAAGCTCGGGTCGAAGTCGAACGGCCTGGCGTGACCGAACCAACCGGTGATCGGGTTCGCCATGTCGGCCTGGCGCTGATGCGAGACATAGATGAAGGCGGGCGCCCCGGGACCGCCGTTCAGGAACTTGTATCCGCATCCGACCGCATAGTCGACGCCACAGGCGTCGAGTGCGACTTCGAACGCCCCGGCCGAATGTGCCAGATCCCAGACCGAGACCACACCGTGATGCTGCGCCTGGGCCGTCACGACCGACATGTCGTGCCGGCGTCCGGACCGGTAGTCGACTTGCGTGATTGCCATCACACCCGCGTCCTTCGCCAGTTCGTCGATGACGCGCTCCGGCTCCACCGCCCGCAACTCCCAGTCGTGCGCCGTCGCAAGCGTTCCCAGGACATACAGGTCGCTCGGGAAGTTGGCGGTGTCGGTGAGGATCACCCTCGGTCCGTCGGCGTGCGACATCGCCGAGCTGACCGCCTTGTACAGGTTGATCGAGGTGGAGTCGCAGGCGATCACCGTCCCGGGTGCGGCACCGATGAGCCCGGCGATCTTGTCTCCGACCCGCCTCGGCAGGGAGACCCAGTCGGCGTCGTTCCACGATCTGATCAGCCCTCGCGCCCATTCCTCCCCGACCACGGTCTCGGCTCGCCGCCGAGCCTGCACCGGCATGGCACCGAGGCTGTTTCCGTCCAGATACACGACACCGTCGGGGATGACGAAATCGGTCGACAACCGGGGTCGGTCACCGTCGAGTTCGAGCGCGGTCGCCAGGTCGAGCATGCCTGGCGAGCCTATCTCGCGGGATCGAGGGCGGCCTTGATGAAAGCCCGATCGGCAAACGCCCGATAGGCGTCCGGCCCTTCGTCGAGTTTCAGCCCGGGCCGGTCGACGACGGCGTCGACGATCTCGCGTGCGACTTCGGCCAAGAAATCGAGTTGGGAGTCGAGGATGGAGCGGACCGGCGCCCTGCCCCATGCCACCGTGAGATTGCGGTCGTATGCCTCGATGGGCGTGAACGGCATCTCGGTGGAGGTCTGAACGGAGATGATCGAGACGACTGCGCCCGGAGCGGCGCACCCCAACGCCGTGCGCTGCGCAGCCGGTGAACCCGCGGCCTCGATCACAGCGGAGGTCGGCTCGATGTGCCCCGGCACGCCCGCCACAGCACCGAAGCCGACCGCGGCCGCGAGCCTGGCCTCGACCGGGTCGATCGCCACGATGCGTCCGACACCCATCCGCCGGGCGACGGCGACGGCGCACAACCCGACTGCACCGAGGCCGACAACGGTGAGCGACGCCTGCGGCCGGGCCCGATGCACCGCCGCAAAGGCGGTCGGCAGGTTGTCGGCGAGCAGCAGCGCTGCCGGGTCGGAGACGTCGGGGGCGGCGACCAGCGTGGACGCGGCGAGCGGCACCCTGACGAGCTCGGCCTGACAACCGTCGAGCCCGACGGTCGCATCCTCGGGATCGCGCCAGCCGAACAGGGCACCCGACTCACAGCGGGCGCTGAGCCCGTCGAGGCATGGACCACAGCGACCGCAACTCGATGTGAATGGCACGATCACCCTCCGGCCCACCTCGATTCCCGAAACGGTGCTTCCAACGGCCTCGACCACGCCGACGGCTTCGTGACCGGGAACGGTCCCGCGAGCAAGCGGCTCACGGCCGAGATAGGGATGGAGGTCGGAACCGCACAGGCCGGCACGGGTGACACGGACGACCGCGTCGGAGGGTTCGACGATCGAGGGATCGGGCCGATCCGCAACCGTGATGAGACCGGGACCTTCGAAGACGAGCGCTCGCATGGGGCGAACGCTAGATGGGCATCATCCAATCACCGGACTCGACCCGGTTCCGCTCCCCCAACTCGACCGTTGGGCCGGCCAGATACACGAAGGCGGTGATGGCCTGGCCGGCGGCGTCGACCTCGATCTCGACACGGCGGTAGTCGGCGCCCTCGTACTCGTCGACCGCCCTCAGCACCTCCTCGATCCGATCCGGATCGATCTCGACGACGTCACCTACGACCTGGCGACCGTGCTCGGGCCTGACGAAGGGAAAGGGGAGGCCCCATCCGAACAGGGCGTGATCGGCGAGCACACCGTCGCTGACATCGATGGCCGCGTCGGCGAGCAGCCGCTCGAACGCTCCACCCATTCGTCGGAGGCTGCCATAGACGAAGAGGCGATTGTTCACGCCTGACAAGTCCGGTTTCACCGCCTCGGGTTACGTGCGGATTTCGAAGCTCACGGGGTCGAGTACCCTGACACCTGCCATGTCCGGCTCCCCCTACCGCAACATTGCGTTGATCGCGCACGTAGATCACGGCAAGACCACCCTCGTGGATGGTCTCCTGTCGGCAACCGGTGTCTTCGCCGCGCACGAGACGCCGGTCGACCGCGTCATGGATTCGAACGACCAGGAGCGCGAACGTGGCATCACCATCCTCGCCAAGGCCGCTTCCGTTCAATGGAAGGGCGTCACGATCAACCTGGTCGACACCCCCGGCCATGCCGACTTCGCCGGAGAGGTCGAGCGGGCGCTGACGATGGTCGACGGCGTACTCCTGTTGGTCGATGCCGCCGAAGGGCCGATGCCACAGACCCGCTATGTCCTTTCGAAGGCGCTCGGGCGCAACCTCCCTGCCGTGGTCGTCATCAACAAGGTCGACCGACCGGACGCCAGAACCGAAGCCGTGGTCGACGAGGTCTACGAGCTCTTCTTCGATCTCGAGGCCCCCGACCACCACATCGAGTTCCCGATCGTCTCGGCGATCGCTCGCGAGGGCCGCTCCATGGTGGGGGTCGGTGTCCCCCCGGCCGATTCGGGTCTCGGACCGCTCCTCGACCTGATCCTCGAGACCATTCCCGGGCCTGCCGGCGACCCCGACGCGCCGGTTCAGGCGCTCGTCACGAATCTCGACGCCTCCGACTATCTCGGACGGCTGGCGGTGGGTCGAGTGATGAGCGGGACGCTCGAGGCGAGCAAGATGATCGGGCTCGCCCAGGCCAGCGGCAACCCGGTCAAACGCAAGCTCTCCACCCTGATGGGCTTCGACGGTCTCGGCCGCTCGGAGCGACAGAAGATCAGCGCGGGCGATCTGTTCCTCGTCGCCGGATTCCCCGAGGTCCAGATCGGCGACACGTTCGTCGACCCCGAGAACCCGATGCCGCTCGAACGGCTCTCGGTCGACGAGCCGGTGCTCCGGATGACCTTCGGCGTGAACACCTCCCCCCTGGCAGGAAAGGAGGGGTCGCTGCTGACCTCTCGCCAGATCCGCGAGCGGCTGGAGCGCGAGACGCTCGGCAACGTCTCGATCAAGATCGGCCCGACCTCGTCACCCGAGGTCATCGAGGTCGCCGGACGAGGCGAGCTCCAGCTGGCCGTCCTCATCGAGTCGATGCGACGCGAGGGATTCGAGCTCCAGGTGAGCCGCCCCGAGGTCATCATCCGCACGATCGACGGTGTCAAGCACGAGCCGTTGGAACGCGCCATCGTCGACGTACCGGACGAATACGTGGGGACCGTCACCCAGGCCGCCGCCCCGAGACGGGGAACCGTCGAGGACATGCGTCCCGGTGACCGAGGACGCACCATCATCACGCTCACCGCCCCGAGCCGGGGGCTCATCGGCTTCCGGTCGCTGCTGCTCACCGCAACCAGAGGGACGGCGTTGATCCATCAGCGGCACGAGGGCTGGATGCCGTGGGCCGGCGAGCTACCCACCAGACACGGTGGTCCGGTCCTCTCGGATCGCTCAGGTGTCACGACTGCGTTCGCTCTCGACAACCTGCAGAAACGCTCCGAGCTCTTCGTCGGACCGGGCCAAGACGTCTACGAGGGCATGATCATCGGCGAGAACGCCCGCTCCGAGGACCTTCCGGCGAACCCGACGAAGGCAAAGCAGTTGACGAACATCCGGGCCGCGGCATCCGACGACGCCATCAAGCTGACGCCGCCGAGACGACTCTCGCTGGAGCTCGCGATCGAATGGATCGCCGAGGACGAGTTGGTCGAGGTCACACCCTCGTCGATCCGGGTGAGGAAGCGCTATCTCACGGAAGGCGAGCGGAAGCTGGCTGCGAAGCGAGCCTGACCGGCTTGGCGATCGGCTCGGTCACGAAGAGCACTCGGTGGGGAAGCGTTACCGAGAAGCATGCTCCTCCGAGCACCTCGGAATCCCGATACGCGGCGGTGCCGCCGTGGGCCTTGGCGATCATGTCCACGATGGCGAGACCGAGGCCGGTTCCTGGGACCATCGAGTTCAGCTGGTTGCTGCCCCGCTCGAACCGCTCCCAGATGATCTGCTGGTACTTCTTGGGCACACCCGGGCCGTTGTCGTGGACTTCGATCACCAGGTCTCGGCCCTTCGCCTCGAGTCTCATCTCAGAGCGGTCCGCGCCATACCTGATCGCATTGGTCAACAGGTTCGATGCCAGCTGTTTCACCCGGTCGAGATCGATCGTGACCTCGAGTGTCGGATCCATCCGCACCTCGACCTTCTCTGCTTTGGAGCCGAGCGTGTCGAGGATGGATGAGACGAGCTCCTGGATCGGATAGACGGACTCGATGAGCGCCATCTTCTCAGGGGTGTCGCGAGCGAGCAGGATGATGTCGGTGACCATCCGGCCCATGTAGTTCGCCTGATCGAGGACGACGTCGGACAGCTCACGACGCTCGTCCTCGGGAAGCTCGTCGCCGGTCTCCTTCAAGACGGTGAGGAATCCGATCATGGACGTCAACGGGGTGCGCAGCTCGTGGGACACCGACGCGATGAGCGATCGACGCTCGCTCTCCACCTTCGTCCGGTTCTCATGGATCGCCAGGGTCTGGCGGGCAATGACCAGGATCATGATGAGGACTGTGGCGAGATCGAGCAGCAGTCCGGCGGACTCGTACGGCGAGAACAAGTCGAGCAGGTGGAAGACGACGATCGCAACACCCAGAGCATACGGAATGGCGTACGACCAGACAGGTGTCTGGCGGTCGGCGACCTCCACCGGGGAGGGTGCACGGGTCACCAGGAGCCCCGTGACCATGATCGCGGTGGACGATCCGAGATAGAGCAGCATGTTCGGGGTGGCGTCGCTCAGGAGCCCGGTTGCAGAGCTGGTCAGGAAGTTGAGGTCGGCCCATATCTGGAACGCGAACGCCGTGATGAGGACGAAGATCCGGATGTCGAACCGATATTGGCCCCGGCGCAGGATCATGACCATCGCCCCGATCAGGATTGCACTGTCGAGTGTCGGATAGGTGAGGCCGATCGCTCGTTGGATGGGCGAAAGGGCCTCGAGGGCATCGAGAAGGGAAACCTGGGCGACGATCCAGACGATCGTTGCCACCGAGATGGCGCCGACGAGCCCGTCGAGCACGATCCGCACCTGTGACCGCCAGCCGAGGTTGACGGCCGGGAACCGACTGAGACCGACAAGGAAGAGGCTGTACACCAAGAAGAACCCGAAGTCGAGCACTCCGAAAGCTCCGACCTCGATCACTTCGGAAATGAGGCCGGTGACGACCATCCAGATGCCGGCGATCTGCAGACCGACCCCGATGAAGAGAAATGCGTGCCGGTCGTCGTTCTTGCTCGTCCGGCCATATCGGACGAGCAATCGGCCGCCGGAGAAGAAGCCTGCTGCGGCCGTGATCGCAGCGACCTCGAGGAATCGGTCACTGTCGAAGGCGTAGAGCGCGCCCGTCAGGCCTGCGAGCAGCAGGATGCCGACCGTGACGATCTCGGATCGTGACAGCCGTTGCCCGCGAAACAGGGTCTGCGCCATGCCCTCTTTGTCGGCACGTCCCACCCACTGCTTAACGGAAGCCTGAACGTCAGGTCAGGTGCGCATCGTCGTATTCGGTTTCGAGTAGCTCGACCATCGCCGGCGCATCATCGGTGAGATCGATCACTCGCTCTCCCACGACACCATGGATGTGTCTCGCCAGCGTGCGGAGCATCGCCTCGATCTGCTCTTCGTCGTGGAACAGGGTGTGAGTGAAGCGGAGCCCGCTCTGGCCGAGTGGAACCGCAGGGAACGACGCCAGGTTGAGGAAGTACCCGTCCTCGATCATTCGTCGCCCGACCTCGACCGCGTCGTCGTGCTTCCCGATCTGTGCGAACCAGATCGGAGTGTGTGCGAACGCACCGAAGGGGAGGCCGAGCTCACGGCCGAGTCGGGCAACCAAGCGTATCTGCTGGTCGATTCGCCGCTGCATCTCCGGTTGCTCGTCCGAGAGCATGATCTCCACGGCGGCGACTGCGGCGCCGAGCTCCGCCGGATGCAGAGGCCCCGAGAAGGTCATGGGTCCCGCCGCGATCTGGACGCGCGCTGCCAGCTCGGGGTCGTGGAACACGAGCGCCGCTCCGCCGGCTCCGAGTGACTTGGCGAGTGATGCGGCAACGATCATGCGCGGGTGGAGGTCCATCTGGCCCAGGACGACTCCTCGTCCGTGCCTTCCGGCCCAGCCGACGCCGTGGGCGTCGTCGATGTACACCCACAACTCCGGATGTCGCTCCAGAAGCCGCCGAATCGTCTCGACCGGGGCCACGTCGCCCAGCATCGAATACACCCCATCGGCGAGATACCAGACCTGGTCGTGCTCCTGGCACGCCTGAGCGACGGCCGTTTCGAGTGCTTCGACGTCGTTGTGAGGGAGCGCGGAGACTTCGATGCCCGTCGACCGGAGCACCTGGGTGGCGAGGTGGACCGACGAGTGGGCCTGGATGTCGATGAGGACCGTCGAGTTGGGACCGACGACCAGCGGCAGGCACGACAGGTGGCCGAGGGTCGTCGTCGTCGGGACGATCACCGAGCCTCCGAACATCTCTGCGAGACCCTGCTCGAGCGTGGTGTAGAGATCGACAGAGGTGTATGCCGCCGATGACGAGAACACCGGGCCGAACCTCTCGATTGCGGCGATCGCCGCCTGCTTGAGCCGGGGATCGGTGTTGAGCCCGCTGTAGGCACACGTCCCGAAATTGGTCAGGCGTCGCCCGTCGATGGTGATCGCATCACCGTCGAGCACCTCGTCTTCGACCCGCATACGTACGAGCCCGGCCTCATGAGCCGACTCGACGAACCGCTCGAACACCCTCAATATCCGCTCATGCTGAGCGGCGCTTCCTGATCGCATGCTGCGCTATCCCTTCTCGATCAGTGGCCCCGGGCAGGTTGTCTCTCCTACCGAGGCCACAACTCTAAGGCACTGAACCCCGACGCCCAGTCGAAACCGGCCCGATCAACTGTGACCTTCGACCCATGCGCGGGATCGTTGCGCGCGCTCGTAGCCTGCAGCCGATGGACACCGGGCTACCCATCGAGGACGTCGTCGACGAGGTTCGCCGCATGCTCGACTCGCCGGGCATCGGCATCCTGACTGCTCCGCCGGGGTCGGGGAAGACCACGGTGATCCCGATCCGGCTGCTCGACGAATCGTGGCGAGGTGGTCGCAAGATCGTCGTCCTTGAGCCCCGTCGCATCGCCACTCGAGCGGCCGCCCACCGAATCGCCGAACTCATGGGAGAATCGATCGGCGACCGCGTCGGGTACGTCACACGTGACGATCGGATGGTCTCGGACCGCACCGTCATCGAAGTGGTCACCGAGGGAGTGCTCACGAGGCGCCTGCAATCGAACCCCGAACTGCCCGGAACGGCTGCCGTGTTGTTCGACGAGGTCCACGAGCGGAACCTGCAGACTGATCTGGGCCTGGCGTTGACGCTCGATGTCCGCAGTTCGATCCGCCAGGACCTCAGGGTGCTGCTCATGTCCGCCACCATCGACGCCGAGCGGATTGCCGAAAGGATCTCCGACCCGCCGGCCCCGATCGTCTCGGGACAGGCGCGCACCTACCCGATCGACCTTCGATGGCTGCCGCAGCAGCGGCGGACCGGCGTCGAGGTCGGGGTGTCGACGGCGGTGCGCCAGGCGCTCGACACCGTGGACGGCGACGTCTTGGTGTTCCTTCCCGGGATGGGCGAGATCGTGCGGTGCCAGCGGCGACTGGAAGGGGACGGGATCTATGCCGACATCCACATCCTCCACGGTTCGCTGCCGGCCGCCGAACAGGATCTGGCGATCCGGCCCAGTGTCACCGGACGCCCGAAGGTCGTCCTGTCGACCGACATCGCCGAAACGAGCCTCACGGTGGAGGGAGTGCGCACGGTCGTCGACTCCGGATTCGCCAGGGCGCCCCGTTTCGACGCGAGGACGGGGATGACACGCCTCGTCACCATTCCGATCTCGAAGGCATCGGCCGATCAGCGGGCGGGCCGGGCCGGGCGAACCGCTCCGGGTCTGGCATATCGCCTCTGGTCCAAACTGGAGCATGCGGCGAGGCCGAGTGACATCGAGGCGGAGATCGCCAAGGTCGAGCTGGCCGGATTCATGCTGGAGCTCGCATCGTGGGGGACCATCGATCCATCGACGTTGACCTTCGTCGACCCACCGCCGGGTCGCACAGTGGACGAGGCACTCCAGCTTCTGCGACGGCTCGGCGCACTCGACGGCGATCGGATCACCGACTCGGGGCGGCTCATGTCGAACCTGCCGCTCCATCCCCGGTTGTCACGCATGGTCATCGACAGCGGCATCGACCAGCCGCTCGCGTGCGTGCTTGCCGCACTGGTAGACGATCGCGACATCTTCTCCGGCCGCCCCGACGACGTCCCGACCGATCTCGTCGAACGCGTGCGCCTGGTCAGTGGCGGAGCGGACGATCGCCGGGTCGCCCGGCGCAGGGTCGAGCGAGTGAGGCGCACCGCACAGGACCTGATGCGTCGCGCATCTGTCCCGCCGATGCCGGTCGATCCCGACCGTTCGGGCGCGGTGCTTGCGCTGGCGTTCCCCGATCGCCTGACGATCAGGCGGGGCAGCCGCGGCCGCTTCCAGATGCGGACCGGCACGACGGCATGGATGCAGGCGGGCGACTCGCTCGCGGGAGAGCAGTTCCTCATCGCCGTCGACCTCGACGGCAAGCGCAAGGACGCCCGCATCCGATTGGCCGCCCCACTCGATGCCGAAGACGTCGCAGCCATGTTCGCCGAGCACGTCACGACCGAGACGGATCTGGTGTGGCACGGCGATCGGCTCACACAGCGAACCCGCAGACGTCTCGGCGGGCTCACGCTCGACGAGACGGAGCGCCGACCCGACCCGGGACCGGAAGTGACCGCTGCGTTGGTCGACCGAGTGACCCGTGACGATCTGCGTCCCTTGAACTGGACGAAGAAGGCCCGTGCACTGACCGAGCGGGTCGCATTTCTCCACCAGGCGATCGGAGATCCTTGGCCGGACTGGTCGCCTGCCGGTCTGACCGCTACACCCGAGACATGGCTGGCTCCCGCCATCGTGAACGCGAGCGGTCTCGATGATGCCGGACAGATCGACCTGTTGGCGCTCTTCCGGTCACTCCTCCCCCATCAGCTGCACGGCGAGATCGATCGACTCGCCCCCGAGTCGTATCGGCTCCCCTCCGGCCGGAACGTGCCGCTCGACTACTCGAGCGGCGAGACACCGACGCTGTCTGTCCGGGTCCAGGAGGTGTTCGGACTGAAGTCGCATCCCACCGCCGGCGGCCTCCCGCTCACCGTCGAGTTGCTGTCACCGGCGAACCGGCCGATACAGATCACGAGTGACCTCCCGGGATTCTGGTCTGGCAGCTGGCAGGAAGTCCGCAAGGACATGGCCGGCCGCTACCCCAAACACGCCTGGCCCGAGGAGCCTCGCTAACGCTCGGCCGCTTCCAGCTCCCAGCTCTCAGCTTCCAGCCTCGGCACCGCGCGATCTCGGCTGCGAGCGAAGTGAAATCGCAGTCGGTCGGAAAGAAGGATCCGGAGGGATGGTGGCCGGTAGCTGGCAGCCGGTGGCCGGCAGCCGGACTACCGCCTGCGCTTCTTGCGCTTCTTCTTGGGCTTTTCCTTCTCCGGTGGCGGTTCCCAGTTGTAGAGGTCGTCGAGGCGGTCGTCGTTGCTGAACATCTCGACGATCGACTGCCGGATGCCGGCGATCTTCTGGATCCGCTGGACGTCGGGGACCTGATTCCACTCCACGAGCGTGACGACGAGACCCTCCTCACCGGCCCGGGCGGTCCGCCCGGATCGGTGCAGATACGTGGTGGCGTTGTCCGGCGGGTCGTAGTGGATGACGATGTCGACACCCTCGATGTGCAGCCCTCTGGCCGCCACGTTGGTGGCGACGAGCGTCGTCAGCTTGCCGCGGGAGAAGTCTGCGAGCACCTTCTCGCGCTGGCTCTGATGCTTGTCGCCGTGGATCGCCGCCACCTTGACGCCGAGATCGAGGAGCTTGTCCGTCACCTCGTCGGCGCCCCGCTTCGTCCGCGTGAAGACCAAGAGGCGGTCGGCGTTCCGGCCGATGCGCTCGACGATCTTGGGCTTGTCCATCCGGTGCGTCTGGATGAACCGGTGCTCGGATGTGTCGACGATGACCGTGTCGGACTCGACCTCGTGGAAGATCGGATCGTTGGTGTAGTCGCGGACGAGACCACCGACCTGACCGTCGAGCGTCGCCGAGAAGAGCAGAGTTTGGTGCTCTTTGGTGATCTGACGCATGATCTTGCGGACCTGCGGGAGAAACCCCATGTCGGCCATCTGATCGGCCTCGTCCATCACGACGATCTCGACATCGTCGAGACGCAGCGCCTTGCGGTCGAGCAGATCGATGAGACGGCCAGGGGTGGCGACGACGACCTCGACGCCATCCCTCAGCAGCTGGGTCTGGTCACCGATCGAGACCCCGCCGTAGACCGAGACCAGGGACTGATCACGCGTGGCGAGCAATGGGACCAGGGCATCTGAAACCTGGGTGCAGAGCTCACGGGTGGGCACGAGCACCAGCGCCTGTGGAAGCTTCGGCTTGGCGTGGCCGATGCGCTCGATGAGCGGCAACCCGAACGCCAGCGTCTTGCCCGAGCCGGTCTTCGCCTTGCCGCAGACGTCTTCGCCCTGCAGCGCGTCGGAGATCGCCAGGATCTGGATGGGGAATGGAGAGACGATGCCCTGGTTCTCGAGAACCTCTACGAGGTCCGCCGAGACTCCGAGATCCGAGAATCGAACTGTGTCTTCTTGTTCTGTGGCGACCGCCACGGTGCTCCTATCGATGAAATCGGCCCGAAGGGCCACCACAAAAGATAGCCCAGGCCCGGCGATGTTCCGGATTCGGCCGGATCGGGTAAGGAGCCCAGACAGCGCATCACACCACGGAGACATCGCATGACCCAACTGAAGACGCACTACGCCGACACCCACCAGAAGAGGCTGTTCCAGGTGAAGGTTGCTTTCATCGTCGCCGGATTCCTCAGCTTCCTGCTCTCGGTCTACCTGTACTTCCTGGTCGACGAGCAGCAGGGCATCTATGTCGGGCTCTGGGTCCCGTCGATCTGGTCGCTCGGCGCCCTGACCCTCTCGACCGAAACGAGGAGCTCATGAGCGAGGGCCTCCTCTTCGGGCTCGGCGGAGTCATCCTGATGATCGCCATCGGAGCACTCGCCGTGTACGGAATCACCTATTCGAAGTCGAAGTTGAGAGCTGTCGTCGGCGACGACTTCGATGGCTTCAAGAATGTCGCCAACAAGCCGGGAACGCCGGTCTAGCTCACAACCGCTCGGCGATCTCGGTTCCCAGCATGGCCAATCCCATCGCCCCGTTCCCGATCATCTCGGTGTGGAACCGCTTCAGATCGAAGGCGGGGCCGAGGCGACGCTCGGTCTCGGAGCGGATCGACAGGATCTCCCGCTCGCCGATCTTGTAGCTGATCGCCTGACCCGGCCAACCGAGGTAGCGGAGCACCTCGGCGTGCGATTGTGCATCGGTCCGGAACCCGAACCGCCGCATGTAGTCGACGGCCAGGTCATACGACCACGGACGCCCTGGCCCGAGCGGAGCGGTGTCCGGCACAGCCAGTTCGAGATGGAGCCCGATGTCGACGAGGACACGGGTCGCCCGGTACAGCTGTTTCGCGAGCATGCCGAACTCGAACTCGGGCCGTTCGAGAAACCCGAGCTCGCCCATGAGCCGCTCCGTGTACATCGCCCAGCCCTCGCCGTAGCCCGGGTACCACACCGTCAGCCGGTGGGCTCGACTGAGCCGATCGGCGTTCGCCATCGCCGTGGCGATCTGGAGGTGATGGCCCGGGAAGCCCTCGTGATATGCGGTCGAGATCTGGTGATACAGAGGGAACTCGGTCTGATCGCCCACCGAGTACCAGACGCTGCCGGGACGACTGAAGTCTTCGCTCGGGCGCATGTAGTAGGCGCCGAGCGCGCCACCGGGTGGAGCGATGTTGACCGTGATCGGGCGGATCCGCAGGTCGACGTCGAAATGCGATCCGTCGAGCCGCGCGACGGCGTCCTCGAGCCGTGCCGCTATCACCTCACAGAACGCCTCCGGCGAGGTCGCCCTCAGCCCGCGGTCTGCTTCGAGTTGCTCGGTCATCGCATCGAACGACGCCCCAGGTCGGATTCGATCGGCAACTCGGGTCATGGCATCGACCAATCGGGAGAACTCACCCCAACCCCAGTCGTACGCATCACGGGCGTCGACGGCCATCCCGAGGAACTGCCCGGCCTTCCGCTCGTACGTCTCTCGACCGACGGCATCGCGGTCACGGCTGTCCGGGAGATAGATCCGTTCGAGGAAGTCGGCGAACTCGCCCGCGCCACGAGCCGCAGTCTCGACGGCATCGTCGAGACGAGAAGATCCGAACCCGGACAGGTTGGCGGTGTCTGCGAGGCGGCGGTAGGCGGAGTCCTCACCTTCGAGTGACCTCGCCTGGCTTGCCACGGACTCCGCTTGGCGCCGCGCCACCACCCTGCCGGCGGCCCGGCCGATGTCCAGGCGCTGGGCGTACTGCCGGAACGCCTCGGGGATCCGCTCCAGCCGGCCGGCGATTGCGTCCCAGCCCTCCTGCGATGCCTGGTCCATCACGTCGAATGTCGTCCGGAGCCCTCGGAAACTCGAGGCGAGATGGCCCAGATCCTCGAGATGGTCACCGGCTTCGATCGACTCGATTCGGCGGTCGAGCGATTCGATCAGAACCCTCGCCGCGGTGCGCTGATCCCGGTCCGGATGATCGACGTGGCCGGCCAACTGCGCCCGTGTGTCCCTGGCGAGATCGAGGATCGCCTCGATTCCTGCGACCCCGTAGTCCCCCCACCGGTCGGCGCCGCGCAGATCGCCTATCGAAGTGGCGAAGGTCGGGACGAGCTCGATCATCCGCTCGACATGGGCGTTCGAGATCTCGAAGGGTGTCGTCATGGCATCAGCCTATGTCCCGTCCGTCTGCGGACAGCGCTGACGGTCACGGCAAAGCGACCGCGTCGCTCGGCGGTTCCACTGCCACGCCGGCGGCAGAGAGGAAGTTGATCTCGAACGTGAAGCGCTCGACCCCGGCCTCGGGGTCGTCACCATCGAGAACGACATTCCGAATCAGCCCATCGGCGAGTTGGATCGAGATCTGGAAGTCGCCGCCTCCGATTCGCAGACCGAAGTCGTACAGGCTGCGCGGGAATCTCGTGCCCAGGTCGAGCACGAAGTCGCGGTCCACGGCGACCGAGAGCTCTCCGGCGTCGACGAGCGGCTCGACCAACACCGGGAGCACGTCGACGGGAAGCACCTCGGACCGCACGAAGGGGTCGCCGAGATCCTGACTCCGTTCGGTGATTCGATACCACGTGTCGTAGGAGGGAGGAGTGTCCGACGGCAACGACGCCGTGTTGAAGCCCTTGATGTAGACGTCACCGCCGACGATCGTCGTGTAGGCAGCGACGTCGCCGATCTCGTCATCGGGGAAGAGCGCCTCGGCGGCGGAACGGAGGCTCTCGTCGTAGGCGACCACCGACTCGACGTCTCCGGTCGAGGCGTCGATCACGCCCGACCCGCTCACAAGGAGCTCGGATCGGCCGGAGTCGGACGCGCTGAGGACGTAGTCGGCGGTCCAGTCGAACTCGTATGCCGCCAGCTGTGCAGTGTTCGCGGCCGCCCGCTCGATCTCATCTCCCAGCCCGCCGGGTTGCGATGTCGGGATGCCACACGCCGCCACGAGGATCGAAAGGGAGAGTGCCCACACGGCCGGAGCGGCTACGGGTCTGGTTCGCATGCCATCATGCTGGCGTGGTCCAGCCGACTGAGCGAAATCGGAGATCGTCGTGCGACACAACCTGGGTGTGATGGCTCCTTCGAGCGAGGAGCACCGGTGGCTCGGAGCACTCGCCGATGCCCTGGGGGAAGCGTGGACCGTCGATCGGGTCGAGGCGTTCGCCGACGACGAGCTCGAGGTCATCGCTGCCGCGCCCCCGCTCCGCCGAGCGTTGTCGGAGTTCCCGAACCTCCGGCTCATCCAATCGCTGTGGGCGGGTGTCGAGGTCATCCTGCGGGATCCTGGCCTCCGCACCGACATCCCGCTGGCCCGCATGAAGGACCCGCAGATGGAGACGTCGATGGCGCTTTCCGTCCTGGCGCACGTGCTGGCGTTCCATCTCCATCATGACCAGTACCGCCGCCGCCAGAACGGGTCGGAGTGGTCCCAGATCTACGGTGTCTCACCAGGTGAGCGAACCGTCACGATCCTCGGGCTCGGGGCCATGGGTCGAGCGGCCGCAGTGGCCCTGCAGGATGCCGGCTTCGGAGTCGCGGCCATGGTTCGGACACCCAGGCTCGATGACGAGATCGACGTCTTCGGGCCGGATCAACTCGACGAGAGGCTGGCCGACACCGACGTGCTGGTCAACGTCCTGCCGGTCACCGAGGAAACGCGTGACCTGGTGGACGGGGCGCTGCTGTCGAAGCTGCCGCCCGGCTCAGGCTTCGTCAACGTCGCCCGGGGCGTCCACGTGGTCGACGACGACCTCCTCGCCGCCCTCGACTCGGGTCGACTGCGCCATGCATTCCTGGACGTGTTCCGCGTCGAGCCCCTTCCCGAGGATCATCGCTTCTGGACCCATCCGCGCGTCACGATCACCCCCCACATGGCGGCACCGACGTTTCCCTCATCGGGGTCGGTGTTCGTCGCCGAGCAACTCGAGCGACTCGAGCAGGGCCAACCACTGGAGCACCTGGTCGATCACGCCGCCGGGTACTGACCGGGCCGTAGCCCGACGTTCTCGACCTACGATTCGCACATGGAGTCAGAGCTCTTCGAGATCGAGACCGGCGAACGTCCGATCGTCGTCGACATCACCGAACTCGTGGCCCAGTTCTGCGCCGACCGTGGCGACGGCCTCGTGTCGATCTTCGTCCCCCACGCAACCGCGGGTCTGGCGGTCATCGAGACCGGAGCCGGGAGCGACGACGACCTCCTGGCGGCAATCGACGACGTACTGCCCACCAGGGGCGGAAGGTGGCGGCATGATCACGGCAGCCGGGGGCATGGCCGTGACCACGTGATGCCTGCGTTTGTCGCACCGAGCCTGACCGTCCCGGTGATCGACGGGCTGCTGCAGCTCGGCACCTGGCAGTCGATCACGATCGTCGATCCGAACGTCGACAACCCGCATCGCAGCGTCCGACTGTCGTTTCTCCCCGGCTGAGACCGTACTCTCCGCACCGATGACCGACCCCAGCCCCACGTTCCGGTACCCGGCTGCACGCCGCGATCAGATCGTCGACGACTACCACGGCACCCCGGTACCGGATCCATACCGATGGCTCGAGGACCCGCAATCCGACGAGACCCGGGCCTTCGTCGCGGCCGAGAACGAGATCACGCTCCCGTACCTCGCATCCCTACCCGAACGGGAGCCACTCGCGGCGCGCATGCGAGAGACCTGGGACGTTCCGCGGACCTCTGCGCCAGTCGCTCGCAACGGCGTCAAGGTCTGGTCCCACAACGACGGCCTGGCCGACCAGCCGCTCCTCATGGTCGAGGACGACTCCGGCGAGCGGCGAGTGCTCATCGACCCGAACACGATGTCCGACGACGGGGCAGTGGCGATCACCCAGAGCTCTCTGTCGCCCGACGGAGCCCTCCTGGCCTACAACGTCGCCGAGGCCGGCAGCGATTGGCAGGTGATCCGTTGCGTCCGGACCGCCGACGGCTCCAACCTCGACGACGAGATCCGGCATGTGAAGTTCAGCGAAGTGACCTGGCACGGTGACGGCTTCTTCTATTCCAGATTCCCCGCCGTCGACCCGGCGTCGACCGAGACCGTGCGCAACCAGACGGTGTGGTTTCACACGCTGGGCACCGATCAGTCGGAGGACCGCCTCGTCTTCGAGAACACCGAGGACCCCGACCCCGGCTACAGCGCACAGCTGACCCCGGATGAGCGATATCTGATCCTGATCGAATGGGTCGGGACCTCCCGGGCCAATGGCGTCCTGTACCGACCGCTGGACGATGACGGAGCCGAGTGGGTTCGCCTGGTCGATCCGGGAGTGGGGCAACACATCGTGCTCGCCCATGTCGACGGGGCGTTCGTGGTGCACACCGACGTCGACGCCCCGAACGGGCGGATCGTCCGCATCCCGCTCGACGACACCGCCGGCTACACCGACGTGGTCGGCGAAGGGTCGAACCCGATTGCGGCGGCGGGAGCCGCCGCCGGCGTCCTGTGGATCCTGTCGCTCGAGGATGCCTCCCACCGGATCCGGCTCGCGTCCCTCGAGGGCGACGACCGGGGCGGGATCGACCTTCCCGAGCCCGGCACCATCGCCGAGGTCACGGGACGGCTCCAAGATCCCGACATCTACGTCGGGTTCCAATCGTTCCTCCGTCCACCGTCGGCGTTGCGCTGGTCGGACGGCCGCACCGAGGTGTTCGCCGGTGCCGAGCTTCCTCCGATCGCCGGCGAGATCGAGATCGAGCGCGATCATGCGACCTCCACCGATGGCGCCTCGGTGGGCATGTTCGTGATCCGCCATTGCGACACGATCCTGCCCGCTCCCGTCGAGCTGTACGGATACGGGGGATTCACCATCGACCTGACCCCGATGTTCAATCCGGCGCGGCTGGCCTTCCTCGAATCGGGCGGCGTCGTCGTCTCGGCGAATCTCCGCGGCGGGTCCGAGCTCGGCGAGCATTGGCACACCCAGGGCATGCTCGGCAACAAGCAGCAGGTGTTCGACGACTTCGCCGCCTGCGCCGAGCGCGTGATCGAGCGCGGCATCGCCACCCCCGACACTCTGGCGATCCGAGGAGGATCCAACGGGGGTCTCTTGACGGCGGCAGTCATGTTGCAGCGACCCGAACTGTTCGCGGCGGTCATCTCGCAGGTTCCCGTGGCAGACATGCTGAGGTATCAGCTGTTCACTGCCGGCCGCTACTGGACAGTGGAGTACGGCGACGCCATCGAGGATCCCGAGGCGTTCGAATGGCTGATCGCCTACTCGCCCTATCACCGAGCTGCAGACGTCGATGCCGCCACCCTCCCACCCTTGCTGATCACAACCGCAGAGACCGACGACAGGGTCGTTCCGATGCACTCGCTCAAGCTGGCGGCAGCCCTCCAGCAGGCCGCCGGCGGGTCGTCAGAGCAGCCGTTGCTCGTCCGCGTCGAGACGCGCGCCGGACACGGGATGGGCAAGCCCACGTCGAAGCTGATCGAGGAGTCGGCCGACATCTTCGGCTTCATCCTCCATCATTGCCGTCCATAGGTCTCGAGGATCCGCTGGTTGGCCTCAGGCCACACGTCCAGCGACCACGCACCGAAGTCGGTGTCCGCTATGGACACGGCGGCCAGGCCCGCCTCGGGATCGACCCACAGATACGAGCCCGATCCGCCGAAATGCCCGAAGGTGTAGGGCGAGTTCGACGGTGCGGTCCAGTGCGGCTGCTTGTGGTCGCGGATCTCGAAGGTAAGGCCGAACGGGTTCGGGTCGAACGATGTGATCCCGGGCAGCATGCCGGCGAGCTCAGGGAAGTGCGGCCGGGTCGCCATCGCCAGGGTCTCGGGCGCGATCAGTGTCGGCCGAAGGAGCTCGCGGGCGTAGACGAGGAGATCGGAGATGGTCGAGTAGACGTCGTGCGCCGGCGACCCTCGCAATTCGGTGGATGCCAGCCCCAGCGGCTCGAAGACGGCCTCGCGGAGATACTGGTCGAAGGGGATCCCGGTGCGATCGGCGAGATGATCGCAGAACTTCTCGATGCCGACGTTCGAGTACACACGACGCTTCCCGACCGGCGACACCTGACGATCGTCGCCGAAGCCCAGGCCCGAGGCGTGAGCGAGAAGGTGTCTCACCGTCGATCCTTCCGGGCCCGCCGGTTCGTCCAGGGTGATCGACTCCTCCTCGAGCGCAACGAGCGCCGCCACTCCCACCATCGTCTTCGAGATCGAGGCGATCCGCACCGGCCCGTCGGGGTCGGGGCCGGATCCGAGCGAGGTGTCGGCGTCGGTCACGCCCAGGCTCGCCCAACCAACCGGCCATGCGCTGGTCCACGATGAGAGATCGTCCATGGCCGGGAACATAGCTCTGCCGGCGCGCCTATCGATGTGCCTACGGGCCAACCGCTTCGACGGCGGCGATGGTCTCGGCTCCCGCCGATCCACACCTCACATCCAAGGTCACCCGGCCGTGTGGAGCAACGGCTTCGGCCATGCCCGGGATCAACGGGGCCACCGAGGCACCTGGACAGCTGGTGTCGGCATAGGCCCCGTGACCGGCCAGCGTCGCAGCGTCGATCCCGAACCGGTCGACGGCCCAGGCGAAGAGGGCGACGGTCGTGTCGAGCTGCACCGAAGTCGGCTCCTGTGCATCGAAGTCCCCTTCCATGCAGACGAGGAAGTGGCCGGTCGGGTCGTACTCGGTTCCGGTGTCACCGCGGAAGCGGAGGTCTCTCCCCTCGTAGGCCAGGCCGGTCTGGTCGACCAGGAAGTGGTACGCGAGATCGGGCCAGCCGAGCGACTGGTGATAGCGCTGGTGCTGTCTCGCCCTGGCGGGCCCCTGGGCCGGTGATGTCTGGCTGACCGCAGTGTGATGGAGTGTCAGCCGAACGGGAACGTGCTCGACCATTCCCGAACCGGCCGGCGCCGCACCCCATGCTTCGCGGCATGCAACGACCGCAGTCATCGCAGGGAGCGACGTTGTCGTCGTACTGGGTGGTGCGGTCGACGATGTCGGGCCTGTCGACGGCACCGGGACGGTCGTCGATGTCGGGTCGCCGGGTGGGACCGTCCCGGCAGCCGTTGCGCTCGATGACCGGGACCCGACGGCGGTCGGAGCAGGCTCGCCCATCAGCGCCCGGTAGACCCCGCCTCCGATCGCGCCCGCTCCCAGGAGCCCGATACCGGCGATCACCCGCCGTCGGGTCGGATCGGGTGCGTCGTGTCCACTTCGATCACGCATCGGGGTCAGGCTATCGGTGATCGGATGCGCCACGTCGAAACGGCCGATTCGCCCCGGGTCCCCGGAGCGGGCGTTGCACGCCGGCTCTATGGTTGAGCCAGCCAACGAGGAGAGAGATGCTCAAGCGCCAGTCCGACAAGATCGAGTTTCTCAAGAAGGTCCCGTTGTTCGAAGGCATGTCGAAGAAGGATCTGACGGCCGTGGCACGCGCAGCGGACGAGACCAACCTGACCAGCGGCGAGGTGATCGTGTTCCAGGACGACTCCGCGCCCGCGGCATACATCCTGGTGACCGCCGAGGCAATCGTCCGGCGCAACAACCGCAAGGTCGCCGAACTCGGACCGGGCCACGTCATCGGTGAGCTGGCGCTCATCTCCGATTCTCCCCGCAACGCCACTGTGGTGGCGACGAAGGACGGCACGGTGCTCGAAGTACCTCGCCGCCACTTCCTCGGGCTCATCGAGAGCTCGCCTGCCCTCGCCAGGCGCGTGATGACCCAACTGGCAGACCGCCTCGCAGAGGCGGACAGGAAGCTCTACGGCTGAGAGACACCACTCTCGGTTCCGATCGGCCATCATGGAGGCCTATGCCGGTCTACAACGGAACGATCCAGCTGGAAGGTGACCCCAACGTCCTGCCTGCCGTCATCACCGTCGACGACGGTCGCATCGTCATCTCCTCCCGCAACCAACCCATCGGCAACTGGACGCTCAAAGGCGCAGGCTTCCGCCGCACGGCCGAGGGAGTCGTCCTGACCGTCGACGAGGGGAAGCTGCTGATCAGGGCCGAGAACCCCGACTCCTTCGCCCGCTCCGTCGGACTGCGGGATGAGAACCGGGCATCGGAGCGCCGGTCCCAGTTCTCTCAGCCCGCCCCCTGGGAACAGACGGACGAGGCGAAGAAGGAGTCGCGCTCGGCGGAGGAGGTCGCCAAGGGGATCGCCTCCGATCTGAACCCATACGTCTCCGAGGTGAAGGAAGGCCTGTCTCAGATCAAGCTGGACCGGAACCAGTGGATCGGGGTGGGTGTCGCTGCGATCCTCGCGCTCGTCTTCCCGAGTGTGTCTGTGTTCATCCTCAGCATCGTCGGCGCCGTCGCGGTGCTCGCGGGCGGAATCGGCCTGCTGGAGCCTTCATTCGAATCACGCTTCCCCGAGCAACTGTCACCAGTGCGGGTTCTGGCCATCGGAATGGCAGCATTCCTGCTGGCGGCAATCGTCCTGATGATCCGCTGACTGCCAGACTGGCCTCATGTCCGACGCCCAGAACGAAACGCTCGACTATCTCCGCTCGGTGATCGGTGGACGCGACCAGGTCGAGTGGTTCACCGACTCGATCACGGGATCGGAGCTGGCGACCGCGCCGATGGATGTGTTCGTGCGGACGACGGATGGCGCGGTCACGTGGGGCTGGTCCGTGCAACCGATCCCCGTCGATCCCGGGCTCAGGCGGTTCCGCAGGTTCGCATCGGACGACGACCTGATCATCCTGACCGACGCCGAAGATCCGGAGATCATCTTCATCCCGTACTCCGTGGAGCTGCATTCGATCAGCACTGGGCGTCAAGCCGAGTTCTCGATCGGGCTCCCCACCAGCTCGCTGCCGTCTCCATCGGTCTCCTTCGACCTCGAGAAGGCAGCCCGCTCCTCCGATGGCCGATATTCGATCGACCCGGCGTACCCGCAAGAGACCGTTTCTCGTGCTCTGGAGTTGTGGACGGCGTCACTGCTCGAAGAAGAAGTGACGTTCGCGTGGGTTCCGCTCTCGGCCGACGCCGAAGCCGAGATCGAAGATCTCACCGACTTGGCCGACGCCGACGAGGACTTCGAGGGTTTCGACGAGGAGATCGCCGACATCCTGTCCGGCTTCGCGTCGATCGCCTGGTTCCAGGCAGACCTCACTTGGCCGGATTCCGACAACATCGAGGCCTTCCGCGACCACATCGACGTTCGATTCCGGTCACCTTCCGAAGGCCTGGTTTTCCTGGCCTCGATCGGTCCCCTCGGTTCGGGAGAGGACCCGTGGATCACGACCACCGGCGGTGGCGGGCTGATGAGCATCGACCGGGCCGATCCGACCGTGATCGGTCTCGCACCGGATCGCCTGGTGATCGCGCTCAGCCGGACAGCGGACGGCTACGAGCCCGCAGGAGTCGCCACCCCGTGGGGGACGCCACCGAAATCCGAAGAGTGGGCAGAGTTGCGGAAGTTCGCCACGGATCATCCCGACACGTTGATGATCTACGCCGCGGGTTGGAGCGAGGACCGCGTCGGAGATGCCCTGGCCACCTGGGCTCGCATCTGGGGCGATGCCGAGGTCGAGTTCGCCTACGACTACGACGACCCGATTCCGCAGGCCACCATCGCTGCCAACGAGGAACTGGCCGAAGCGGCACCGACGTCGAACCAGTTCGTCCGAACCGACACGCCCAACCGCTGTGTCCACGTCGATGAAGGCACCGCACCCAACGAGCGGCCGTTCCCGTGCGGCCGCCTCGCCACCCACTACTACACGCCCGGCGGCTCGGCGGAGGGCGTGGTCCTCGTCTGCGACGACCACATCCCGCCTCGCGTCAGCGCAGCCCCCCTGCTCAAGTAGCTCGCTGGCGCTCGCCGCTGTCTGCTCCCAGCTTCCAGCCGTCAGCTTCACGGTTCGGCTCGATGCTGCGGGCTGTTTTGCATCGGGCGTCGGAGCCGCCAAGATCGGCGCTGACCAAGGAGAACCATGGAGATGCAATACCGCCGGATGGGAGACTCCGGTCTCAAACTGAGTGTGCTGTCGTTCGGCTCGTGGATCACGTTCGGCGGGCAGATGGGGCTGGACGAGAGTCTGCAATGCATGCAGAACGCCCGCGACGCCGGTGTGAACTTCTTCGACAACGCCGAGGTCTACGCAGGCGGCGAGTCCGAGACGCTGATGGGTCAGGCGCTCCAGCAGTTGGAGTGGCCGCGCTGGTCATATGTGATCTCGACGAAGTTCTACTGGGGCCTCCACGAGGGCCCGAACACCCGCAACACACTGAACCGCAAGTACTTGGTCGAGGCGATCGACGGCTCGCTGGAACGCCTGCAACTGGACCACGTGGACCTCGTGTACTGCCACCGACCAGATCCCGACACGCCACTGGAAGAGACGGTGTGGGCGATGTCGGAGATGGTGAGCAACGGCAAGGCCCACTACTGGGGCACGTCCGAGTGGTCGGCCGCCGAGATCTATGCCGCATACGAGATCGCAGAGCGCCACCATCTCCACAAACCGCAGGTCGAGCAGCCGCAGTACAACATGTTCCACCGCGAACGGGTCGAGACCGAATACGCCCGCCTCTACGAGGACATCGGGCTCGGGACGACGACCTTCAGCCCGCTCGCCTCGGGCCTGCTGACCGGGAAGTATCTCGGTGGACAGGTGCCGGAGGGCAGCCGGGCCGATCAATCGGACGGTATGCGCAGGCAGCTGACGGACGAGGCCAAGAACGTCACGGTCAAACACCTTGCGGAGGTCGCGGACGGCCTCGACTGTTCGATCGCACAGCTGGCACTCGCCTGGTGTGCGTCGAACCCGAATGTCACCTCGGTGATCACCGGTGCCAGCCGACCGAGTCAGGTCACGGAGAACATGGCGGCGCTCGAGGTGCTCGATCGACTCGACGAGGAGACACTCGAGCGAATCGAAGAGATTCTCGCCGACTGACGTATCACCACGACGTCCGACGACTCATCTTCTGGTACCCAACGGGGTATGCGACGGAGAAGAGTCGAGGAGATGGACGTGGGATTGGCAGGCACAGAGGGGAATGCCGTCATCCGGAGACGATCGGCCACAACGGCGATCGTCGTCGATCTCCGCGACGAGCCGTCGACCACGGACCGGCCACAAGCGATCGGGGCGTCGCCGACGGCCGGTCACAAGTGGGGCCTCGACCGCGACCGATTCCAGGTCTCGGATCGGGTCTTGGCGGCGTGGTTCGGCGTGCGAATGGTCTCCGTCGACGGCGAGCTGGGGGTGGCTCCCGTCACTGGTCGGGTGTGCGGGGGCAACTCCCCGACCGAGGGTCGGTCGTCGGGCGGCTGGGGTTTCTGACCGACGGCCGACCCACCGGGTTCCTCCGCGATCGACCCCGGCCCTGGGCCGGGGTCGTTCGTTTCGCGTAGGCTCTCGGATGTGGAGGAAGTCATCCGCCAAGCGGTGATCGACGAACTCGAGGCCGCCGTCGCCGGCTCGGACATCGTCACGGTGTCCTCGATCGCCGGCGGCGGGCTCAGCACGACACTCGACCAGTGGACTCGTTCGACCGAGAGGAACGTCGTCGGGTCTCACTGTGCAGGATTCACTCCGCAACGTCCACTCTGCGCTCTGGGAGAGCTTGCCGACGAGGAGACCAGGGCGCGCCTCGCCGAGGGCGACCGGTCGGGAGCGCTCGAACGGATCCGCTCACAGCTCGAGTCGACCCCCGGCGTGGTGCTGTGCGTCGACGACGCCGACCGGATGGACGAGGCGTCTGCGCGATTGGCAGCCGACCTGTGCGCTTCAGGCCTGAAACTCGTGCTCGGCCACCACCACAGCCCGTCGACCAATCCGGCGATGGAGTCGCTGGTGGTGGCGGCGGGCGAATCCGAGCCGATCGAGATCCCGCCGCTCGACACCATCGAGGTCGGCGCGCTGATCGAGGACCGCGAACGCGCCTCGGAAGCTCGCGAATCGACAGGTGGCAACGCGCTCGCCGTGACCCTGTACGCAGCGAACTTCGTCTCCATCGGCGCGACCGTCCTGGAACGATTCGACCGCCTTCCACCGGACGGGCAGGCCGCAGCCGCGATCCTGGCTGCGTGCCCCGAACCGCTGCCGCTGGAAGTGTTCGAGTCCATGGGGCGACCATGGGATTCGCATGGAGCGTCGGTCGAGCGAAGCGGCCTGGCGAGGGTCGGAGCCGATGGGGCGTCGTGCCGGAACGACAAGATCCGCCTCGTGCTGTACGAGGAGATGACCGCGGTCCGTCGACGTTTCGTCCATGCCGAGATACTTGCGCACCTCCCCGACTCGACCGACCTCACCCGGCTCATGCACCATGCCGTCGGGGCTGCAGACGTGGAGACGATCGTCACGATGGGACCGATTGCAGCCACCGCGGCTGAACAAGTCGGGGCGTACCGCGAGGCCATCGGGCATCTGCGGAACGTGCTCACCTACGAACATTCGGTGCCCGAGGCGGACCGGGCAGGGCTTCGAGCCTCGTTGGACCGCTGCCTCGAGGCAACGGTGGGCTGACCGCCTCACACCGTGAAGCTGTCTCCCCATCCGAGTGGCACGAACTCGATCCCCGCCTCCTTCAGCGGCCCGGCGACCAACCCCGGTAGGAAGCTTCGCCCCTGCTGCGACAGGTAGAAGTCGTGTGCCGGGATCACCTGGCGGGGGACGAGGCGCCTGGCGAAGTCGACGGATGCCGTCGACGACCCCCAGGGGGCGATGAGTGAAAGCGACAACACGGGGGCGCATGCGCTCAACCCGTAGCTGTCGCCCGGATGGGTGAAGACGCCGTCGACCGTCCACGCCCGGTTCGGTGGTGTGGCCCCGTTCGGGATGCGTTCGTGCAGCACATCCTGAACACTGGTTCCGGTGGGCACCTCGGTCGACACGGCGATGTTCGACTTGGACAGCATCGTCTGCACGGCCTGGTTGGAGTAGATCTCCAGATCGAACCTCCGATCCAGGAGCCATTGCACGAACTCGGGGTGGACGTGGTCACCGTGCTCATGGGTGATCAACACCCGGGTGACGTCACCGATCGAGCTGAGATCGATCACTCCAGACGTGAACGTGAAGAAGTCGGGGTCGATCAGTGTGGCGTGATCGTCTTGCGTCACGATCACACACGAGTGGGTGAGTCTTCTGATGCTCGTCATGATTCCGAACCTACAGATGTCGTTGAGCCCGTGGCGTCTCCCCTCGCGCTCCCGGACCCGGCTCCACCCATCGGTAGTCTGCCCTGAATGATCGACTTCGCCACGAGCCGATATCCGGTCCGCCCGGACATCGTCGATCGATTCGACGTCGCCTGGCGACAGCTCGGAGGACCGGGGACGTGGTTCAGCGGCTCAGATCGGCTTTCGCTCGCGCAGCATGCGCGGAGTGCCCGGACCAGAGGCTGGTTCGAAACCCATGACCCCGCCGCCGAAGTCTCGGTGCGCATCGCCGCCAGCCCGGCCACCACCACCGACACCTGGATTTCGCAGATGGTTGAAGCACTGGGGAGCGAAGAGCGCTACGTGGAAATCATGGGTATCGCTGCCCGGGTGGTGATGGCGGACACATTCGCCCGACTCCTGGGCCTCGAGCCGTTCGACTTCCCCGAGCCTCGATCCGGGCAGCCGACGATGACGACGGTCGAGCCACGCCCGAAGAAGGTGCGATCCTGGATCTCCGTCGGGCCTTCGCTCGTGCCCCCGTTCACGCAGCTCCTCGTTCCCGGAGAGAACGCAATGACCTACCCACTGATCGAAGCGCTCTACATGACCGGATGGGATATGCAGGACCCCGATTTCCGTCGGGGTGACCTCCACCGCACTCAGATCGAATTGGTCGCAGCTGTGTTGTCGTTCGGTAACGAGTGTTTCTATTGAACGCTCTCCCATGCACGGATGCTCAGGTGGAGCTCCGAGGAAACCGGGCGATCGGTCGACGTCACAGCCGTGAGTGACGAGGCGGTCGACGCCGGCGTCGAAGCCGGCCGATCGCTTGCGGCGCTGGGGAGACTCGGCGCCCGCATCACGAGTCCGGATGGAACGGCCGCTCGAGCGGTGGCCGAAGAGCTCGGCCCACATGCAGCGGCCGACGCTGCGGCAGTTGCGGCTGCGTTCGAAGGCCTCAACCGGATCGTCGACGGGGTCGGGCTCCCGATCGGTCGCCGAGAGCGCCGAGACCTGGCACCGTTGATCGACGCCCTCGGTCTCGATGCCTTCCCGCACTCCTCGCACGGCGTGTGATCCGAGGCTCGTCGCACGCCCAACAGCCAGGTCGGTGGTGTGGCCGGCGCGCGGGCATGCTTGACTCTGAGACATGGACCTCCAGGCTGATCTGCCGCTGCTGATGGTGCTACTCGCGCTCCTGGGATTCTCGATCTTCATCGCGGCGGCCGAGGCGTCCTTCCTCCGAGTCCCTGCCGTCCGTGTCAGAGCGATGGCCGCAGGCGGATCTCGACGTGCCCGCCAGCTCCAGGAGATGACGTCGCGCATGCCCAACGTGCTCAACGCCATTCTGCTGGCGGCACTGCTCAGTCAGATCGCGGCGGCGACCGTGGCCGGCATCCTCGCCATCAGATGGTTCGACGAGCGCCTGGGGCCGACCATTGCTTCGGTCGGCCTGACCGTGATCATGTACATCTACGCCGAGGCGATCCCAAAGACCTATGCGGTGCGCAACGCCGACCGGGTGGCTCTGCTCACGGCGATTCCTCTCGCCGTCGTCGAGCGCGTCTTGCGGCCGATCGTCTGGGTGCTGGTGTGGATCGCCGACCTCCAGATGCCGGGCAAGGGGATGGAGGGGTCGCCGACCGTCACTGAAGACGAGCTGCGGATGCTGGCGTCCGCCGCTGCCACCGAGGGCGAGATCACCGATGAGGATGCAGCGCTCATCGACCGGGCCTTCCGCGTCGGCGACCGCGAGGCGGACGACGTCATGGTCCCTCGAACCGACATCATCGCCGTCGAGACGACCACGACGGTCGACGAGGCCGTCGAGGTCGCCATCGAGTCCGGCCATCGCAGGCTCCCCGTCTACGAGGACTCGCGCGAGAACATGACTGGCGTGGTCGGGCTCCGGGACATGATCGCGGTCCCGGTCGAGCGCCGCTCACATGTCCAGGTCGGAGCGCTCGCCGAGGACCTGCTCGTCGTCCCGCAGTCGAAGCGCGTGCTCGACCTCCTCCAGGAGATGCAGCGAACGGCCACCCACCTCGCCATCGTCGTCGACGAATACGGCGGCACCGCCGGCCTCGTGACCGTCGAGGACATCGTGGAAGAGGTGCTGGGGTCGATCAGCGTCACCCCCGTCTCCGAAGAGATCAGCCGGGTGAACGAGTACACGTGGGTCATCGACGGCACTCTCCCCGTCGAGGACCTGGGAGAGTTGATGCACTGCAATCTCGAGGACGACCGCTGGAACACGGCAGGCGGCCTCGTGATGGCGGAGCTCGGTCGGCTCCCCCGCCTCGGCGATCTGGTCTCCTTCGAGGGTCACACGCTCAAAGTCATCGGCCTGCGCGGCCGCCGCATCACCCGCATCGAGGTCCGGCGGACCTGAAGCCGTACGCCATCCGGCATCCGCCAGAGGCTCTTCGCATCACGTGGTGACGATCGGCCCTGGGCGAGGGAGCCCAACCTCGGACAGAGTGGAATGGCGACCTGGAGGAGCGATGGCGACGACAACAGAGACCGTGTGGGCCGAGATGGGTGACAACATCTTCGGAGTGCTGGCGTTCACGAACGGCGCAGGAGAGCCGCGGAGCGCAGGAGTCGTGTACGTGGTCGATGGCCGCTCGCTGCTGATCTCTACGGCAACGGACTCCTGGAAGATCCGCCACATCAGGCGCCATCCGAAGGTGTCCATGACGGTCGCGATCCCCAAACGGGTTCCCTTCCTGCCCTTCATCAAGGTGCCCGCCGCGACGGTGACGTTCCACGGTGACGCCGTAATCCTCGAGGTCGGAGACATCTCCTCCGAGGCATCCCGGCGACTGTTCAGGTCGTCCCGCATCGACGACGAGATGAAGCGCACCGTGAGCATCATCCGCGTTGTGCCCCGCGGCGAGTTCGTCGCCTACGGGATCGGGATGCCGATCACCCAGATGGCGGATCACGAACACGCCATCGCCCGGGTCCCGTGTGGGACGGAGCGTGAGCCGGTTCCCACCGTCTGAGAAACTCACACCGCGAACTGGGCGCGGTCGAGTTCGGTGTCGCTCCAAGCGGCTTCAGTGAGCAGCGTGGCCGCGAGCGCAGCGACGGCGTCGGCGCTCTTCGCCATCCGGCCATTGCCGCCGGCGACGACGAAGAGGCCGGGTTCGACCTCGTCGATGATCGGCAGACCAGTGGGCGTCCGCGTGTAGATACAGGGCCTCGAACGGATCTGACCGAACTCCAGCCCCGGCAACAACTCTCGAAGCGCTGACGCCATCGGCGTGGCCCGTTCGGCGTGGGCCTCACCGCTCATCCACTCGGCCACAGTGTCTGCCGTGTCCAAGGTGATCGTCTCAGGCAGCTCCGCACCGAACTTGATGCTCCAGCCGCCGGCCCCGTGGATCGGCGGCGTCAGATACCCGTCGACGATCGACTCCGAACTCAGACGACCGATGCACGGGAGGTCCGCGAGCGCCGCTCCGCTGTCGGCCGCCAGGCGTGCATCGATCACGACCTCTCCGGTCACATCGAGCTCGACCTCCACCAGATCACGACTGCCCGCCCCTGCCGCGACCACGACCCGATCCGCGATCAGCGACTCACCGTCGCGCAGGCGGACCGCCCAACGGCCGTCGATCGGCTCGACCGCTCTGACGACCCGTGCGTCGAAGACCGCGCCACCTCGCTCCGCCAGCACTCGATGGGCGCGCAGCATGTCCTTCGGTGCGATGTACCCGGCGCCACCGCGTTCCAGCAGGGTCTGGTCGAGCGCGGCGATTCCCTCCCATCCGCCCAGACCGGTTCCAGTCTCCACACCGAGCATCGATCCGACCGGGGCGAGTTCGGCAAGCGGCCGGGGAGATCGCGCCGACCACAACACCCCAACCGGGTGATGGAACCGGACGCCGGATCGGGACTCGACGTCCGCGTAGTCGGCGATCGCACGCTTCGCCAGCGTCGCCCATGTCGGTGAGGCGTCCAGGATGCGCGTGATGCGACCGGAGTCGTCGTGGCTCGAGTACGGGGGGCCGGACGCTGGACCGAAACAGATCGGCTCGAGGCCGGCCTCGGCCAGCCGGCGGCTCAGGGCCGCACCCACGAGACCTGCCCCGATCACGGCGACTTGGCGACTCACGGCTCGAGCGCGCGTTCGACTCGGGCGAGGGAGACCGCCATCGGGAGACCGAAGCCACGATTCCGACGCTTCACCAGCTTCGCCCATGCCCGGACGGCGCTTCGAACCTCGGGGGCGGCATTGAACCGCCCGCCGGCGGTTCGTTCTGCGCCCATGACCTCATCCGGCTCGAGGCTGGCCGAGAACTTCGGGTGCACATCCCGCTCGACGAGATCGACCAGGGAGCGATATGCGCGACCCTCCCGGGGATGATGCTCGTCGAGCCAGACGGCGGCATTCTCGACGCGCACCCGAAAGCCTCCGACGGTGGTTGCGAGTACCGAGAGGCTGACAGGATCGTTGCCACTGCGCCTCGCAGCCCGAAACGGGGCGTCGGCGAGCCCGGCGATCGCCTCGGCCGACTCAGCGAACCGAGCGTTCCTGATCTCACGCCGATCGGTGCGGCTCATCCCAGGCCCTGCGCGCGTCGCCAGGCCGCAATACCGGCTTGCATCTGGGCGAGGTGGTCGTCGACGTGGCGGGTGTAGGTGACGAGCCAGTCCTCCATCGTCCATGTACCTCGCTCGGAGTGGGTCACCGTGTGCTCCCAGGTGCCGACGTCGAGCGAGACGAGGATCGGGTGTGTGAGTGAGCGCAGCCGAGCCATGACCTCGATTGCGAGCTCGGGGTCCTGGCGGTGATAGTCGAGGGTCGACGCCCAGGCGTCTTGGGCGTATCCGGGCACGAGAGAGCCCGGTTCGGCGACCAGCATGCGGAACCTGACATAGCCGTTGACGTCGGCGTCGGCCAGATGAATCACCAACTCGTGCGGGCTCCATTCGCCGGGTGCGGGCCTGAACTGCCGTGCATCGGCAGGAACCTGCTCCCACGCATTCCGTACGGCAGCCGCGCCCTCGGCGAACGCGTCGATCAGCGCAGAGCGCTCGCTCATCGAGACCCCCTGATGCCTGGGAGCAGACGTGTCGCCGACTGCTCCATCGCCGTGTAGGCGTCCCTCATGAGGGCGCCGCCGGTCGAGATCCGTCGAACACCGAGGTCGGCGAGCTCACCGACATCGGGCCCGCCGGGCCACAGCAGCACGTTCACAGGGCATGCGAGCTCGCCGACCACCCGCTCGATGTCGGACGGCTCGCTGAGGCCGGGCGCGTAGACGACGTCCGCTCCGGCATCTCGATATCGCACGAGGCGTTCGATCACGTCATCGAGATCGGCTTCGCCGTACAGGAGCGCCTCCGCCCGGGCAGTGAGCACCAGACCGGACTCGGCGGCCGTTTCGGCTGCTGTTGCGACTCGTGCGACGGCTCGCTCCAGCGGATCGATGCTCTCCGTGTCGGGCCGGTAGTCCTCGATCGAACAGCCGGCGGCCCCCGTGCCGGCGATCGCCTCGATCATCGCACTCAGCGCAGAGAGATCCTCGGTGAACAGTCGCTCCGAGTCGACGTTGAGCGGAACCGAGACCATCGACACCATCTGCGAGGCATGCTCGAGCATCTCGTCGGCCGTGATCTGCTGGTCCTCACGTCCGAGTGACCCGGCGTGACCGGAGCTGGTCGTCGCGAGCGCCGGGAATCCCATCGACTCGAGCCGGCGGGCCGATCCCGGGTCCCACGGGTTGGGCATGACGAAACATCCTGCGGCGTGCAATTCGCGGAATCGACTGATCCGGTCCAAGCCGGCTCCTCGGTGGCGTCGCGAGACGCTACCGGGTGTTCGCCTCGAAGAACCGGCCAAGTTCGAGGAGTGTGTCGCGGAAATCGGCGTCGTGACCCGGAGACACGGTGTGGGCGACCTCGTGCGCGATGACCCAGACGGTGGCGGGCCGGTCGATCTGGATCAGCCGGGTCGCCGGTGAGTACTGGCCTCCGAGGTCGCCGGGCAACTCGTCGACGACCTCGGCCTGCACATCCGGTCCCCCGACGAAGTCGATCATCGAGTCGACATAGGACTGCACGTCGGCGTCGGCAACGATCAGCGCCGACATCTCGGCCATCACCAGCCCCAGGCCGGCATCGAGGACGTGCTGCTCCACGATGCAGTAGTCGAAACGGCACACCTCGAGACCGTTGTCTGCGATCTGCGGCGTTCGAGCGTCGAGGACGTTGAAGAGCGGGATGGCGAACATCGACAGAGCCGCCAGCGCTCCGACGACGCGCCACGACTTGGGAATCCGCCGGGCCGCGATCGGGTCCTCTGCCAGGGCATCCCAATCCTCGACATCCCAGTCGGCATCATCGAATTCATCGGACGTCACACCCCCATGATCGTCGCTTCGGTCTGCTGTGCGAGCCGCCCCGGCTGCATCGCCTGGTATACCGGGATCGACAGCGACCACGGAGCCGAGGCATGAAGCGGATCGTCACGACACTCGCCCTCTGGCTGTTGGTGATCTCGCCCGCCACTGCGTCGACACCAACAGACCGCGCCAGCTGTCCGCCTGATCTGCCCCGAGCCGGCTTCTCCGACGTCTATCCCCTGTCGGTCCACGCCTTCGACATCGACTGCATCACCTGGCGTTCCGTCACCGATCCGGCGACGCCCACGTTTCGCCCGACAGAGAATCTGGCGAGATGGGAGATGGCGACATGGCTCGATGCCATGCTGAGATGGGTGCAGGATCGGTATGCAAGTACCCCGCTCACCTTCACCGACACGGCATCCCTGGATGCATCCGAGAACATCGAGGCACTTCGCCGGCTCGACGTGACGCGCGGGATCGGTGGTGACGCCTTCGACCCATTCGGCGCCGTCCCGCGCTGGCAAATGGCGTTGTTTCTGACACGCGGCTACACCGCAGCCGGCAACCAGCTCCCTCCGGCATCGGATCGCGGGTTTGCCGACATCTCGGGTGAGACACAGGAGGCGCAGGACGCGATAAACCAGCTGGCGACCCTCGGCGTAACCAATGGCACCGGCCCGACGACGTTCTCACCGGACGATCCCGTCACCCGTGAGCAGATGGCCTCGTTCGTAGCGCGTCTGCTCGAACAGATCTGGGTCCTGCAGCCCCTGACCGACACGTGCGTCACGACCGGACTGCCGATCCGCTGCTCTGGATCCATGGTGGCTGTGTCTTCACCCGGCACACTTCGGCTGCGGATCCCGATGTTCATGGCCGATCACGTCGGTGACCTGGACACTGCCGAGGCGCTCATCTCCCACCCTGCGACACGCATCGACATATACGTCGACGGAACGTCGGTCCCGGTGGCCTCGTCGATGCGGCGCAACAGCGGTGCGATCTATCGCTATTGGGAGGCTCTGCTTCCCGCCGGTCTGCGAGGCCCGATCACGGTCGAAGCCCGTACCTTCATCCGCGGCGTGCTGACGACGGTGCGCCAGGTGGATGTCGACTTGCGTTAGCGAAGATGCTCAGGCTCGGTCACCGACCACAGCAGCACGATCAGCGCGAGCGCGTCGACGGCGACCGCCGCGAGGGCGTTCGCTCCGAATCCGATCGACGTGAACAGGGCAGGGCCGATCACTCCGGCGAGGACGCGACCCAGGCTGATCGCGACGACCAGCCACGCCAGATACCGACCTCGACCACCAGGCACGAGCTCGGACGCCAACGGGAACGTCGAGATGATGAGAAACTCGAACCCTGCAAAGGCGACGAGCGCTCCCCCCACCCCCAGAACAACCGAGGAGCCGGACAGTCCCATCGCCGCGTACCCGACGGCATTGATGACCAGCCCGATGCCGACCGCCCGCTTCTTCCCGAGCCGATCGGTGAACAGGCCGGTCGAGAGAGCGCCGGTGAGCTCGGCGAGGCCGATCAGCGACGCCAGGCCGGCGATGCCGACGAGCGCAATGGCAAAGGAGTCTTCCAGCCAGGCGCCGAGGACGATCACGGTCAGCTCGTCGGCCCCGGAGAACAGCACGGCTACCGCCAGCATCCCGATCGCCGAGCGGTCCAATGTCAGGCGGCCTCGCTCGGCCATCTCGGCGTGGTCCTCGTCGAGCAGCATCACGCCACCGATGAAGGCCACCCCTGCGATCAACGCAATGACTCCATACGCGGTCTGCCAGCCGCTCCTCGAAATCAGCCAACCGACGACAGGGGCGCCGATGAGGAAGCCGCCGGCCCACGTGGTCTCGAACGCCGCCAGCCACCTTGCTCGCGATTCGTAGGGGACGCGGTCGGAGAGATACGCCTGTCCGGAGACGTCGAACACGGCCTTCCCGAGGCCCATGAGCACGAATCCGGTGAGCACACCGCCATAGATGCCCACGAGCGCAGTGATCCCCGAGCCGAGGCTGAAGATCGCCAGCCCGACGAGCACCAACGCCCGCCGGTCGTACCTGCGTCCGGCCGTGACGATCGCCGGCGTCGCCATCGCCGCCGCCGAACGGGCTGCGACCAGCACCCCGGCGGATTCGAGTGGAATACCGAGACCGCGTGCGATCACCGGCAGGAACGGCGACACCAGACGGTGACCGGTGTTGATCACCAGCCGTGCGGCAGTCAGTAGACCGAGCGCGTTGATGAGTGGACGTGAAGACATGGAACCTCGACCGGGGCGGCTGAGCGTATCGACTCCGATGACGCCCCCGATCGGATTTGGCCGAGCGCTGCGCTCGAACGCTGTCAGTCGAGCCAGTCCAAGAGCAGATCGGCGAGCCGGTCGGGTGCGGTCAGCGGGAGCCAGTGATCGGCGCCCTCGATTGGCCCGTGCTCGGTAATCGTGAGCTCGACATCGAGGCTTGGAACTCGGCGCGACCGGGTATAGGAGTCGAACACATTCAGGAAACCGACGGAACTGCTGGTTCGAAGGTCGGCGGTTCGGTCTGATAGCGTCCGGGCACGAGAAACGAGGAGCTCACAGGTGGTCAGTCGGGTAGAAGTCACAGACGAAGCGTTCAAGAAGCTTCGGACCTACAACATCGTGATGGCGGTCCTGCATGCCGTTCAGGGTGCGGCGGTCGTCGCGCTCGCAACCGATTTTTCGCTCCCGGTCACGGCGGCCTTCCCCGCCGGGCCTCCGGGGACCGCCGCCCCGGCCCCCGACACGCTGTTCGAGCTGAACGTTGCCTGGGCGGTTGCGGCGTTCTTGTTCCTGTCGGCCTTCTTCCACCTGCTGGTCGGCGTGATCATGCCCGCCCGCTATCGCGACCAGCTGAGCAGAGGCCAGAACCAGTTCCGTTGGATCGAATACGCGATGTCGTCGTCGATCATGATCATCCTCATTGCCATCCTCCCCGGCATCACCAACGTCGCCGCTTTGATCGCCCTCTTCGGCGTCAACGCCGGCATGATCTTCTTCGGATCGGTGCAGGAGAAGTACGAGGAGCCGGGCGGTTCGCTGTGGCCGTTCTGGATGGGTTGCATCCTGGGGATCGTGCCGTGGATCGCCATCGGGATCTACCTCGTCTCGCCGGGGAGCGAGGCGCAGCCACCCGGTTTCGTCTACGGGATCTTCTTCTCGCTGTTCGTGTTCTTCAACAGCTTCGCCTTCACCCAGTGGGCCCAGTACCGCCAGATCGGTCGTTGGAAGCAGTACCTGACCGGGGAGCGGACCTACATCCTGTTGAGCCTGCTGGCGAAGTCGGCGCTCGCCTGGCAGGTCTTCGGCGGCACGCTCGTCCCCCCGGCCTGACACATCGTGCTCGACGACAAGACCAGGGCCCTCGCCTCTGCCAGGAATTTCGCGGTGCTGACCACGCTGATGGCGGACGGGACCCCGCAGTCCCACGTCATGTGGGTGGATCACGATGACGAGCACATCCTCATCAACACCGAGATCCACCGCCAGAAGTACGCCAACGTGACCCGCGACCCGAGGGCCACTGTGACGATCATCGATGCTGACGACGGCTACTCGTACACGGAGGTGAGGGGAACGGTGGTGGACACCGTCGGCGGCGAGACCGCACGCAGGCACATCGATGAGTTGTCGCTCCGCTACTTCGGTCGGCCATACTCCAACCGCATCCAGAGCGAACGGGTCATCCTGCGAATCCGGCCCGACCGCGTCATCGTCCACTGAAACGCAGACGGTCGGACACCCCCGCCCCGGGTGTCCGACCGATACACGTGATCTCAGCGCTCGCTCCGGTCCGTTGCCCGCCGGCGCTCGGTGCGTGCCGACAGTATCCATCTCCCGCCGGCCGGGGAAAGGCAGATTGCTCAGACTCCCGAACGGGCTAGTCAGGCGACCCGGCCGCGGAGGTCGACCTCGGTGGACGCAACGTCGGTTTCACCCACCAGCCAGAGGTGGTCGAACAGGTTGACAACCGGGCAGATGTGGTTCGGCACGACGACGACCCGCTCACCCACTTCGATTCGTCGAGCGCTCCGCACCATTCCGTGGTTGTCGTTGAGGCGGTCGATCACCGCTTCCGGCACGCCGACAACGTGGCCGAAGGACTCGATCCATGCCGACCGGTCCTTGGTGAGCGCCTTGGCACCGGCGTCGATGACGAATCGGCCCTCCGCACTGTGGATCACGGTGGAGACGACCGCCGCCGCCACCTCGTCGGCGGGGCAGGCTCCGAGCAACGTCTGCTGGTAGTCGCCGAACACATACGTGCCCGGGCGCAACTCGGTGACCGGTGGCCTGATCGCGTAGGGAGCAGTCGGCGTGGATCCGGCACTGAGCACCTCGGGCGCACGACCGAAGGTCGCTGCCGCGTCGTCCAGAGCACGCAATTCGTCTCCACCCGCCCGAGCCGCCCCGCCGGGTTCGTACCCGTGCCCTCCGTGCGTGGCGAAGCCGAGGAAGCGGTCCCCGACCATGCCGGCGAGCGCGGCAGCCTCGGTTGGCTGCGCTCCGGTCCGGAACAGGCCGCTGTCGACCTCGACCATGACCGGGACATCGACCGGCACCCCGCGGAGCACCGAACGGGCGATCGCCTCACTGTCGACCGTGAGGATGAGGCGATCGTGGAGTTCGAGCGCTCGGTCGATGAGGGCACGCTTCGGCTGGTCGACGAACACCGGCGTCGACACGTACACGTCGGTGGCACACCCGGCGTCACCGAGGGCGATCGCCTCCGACAGCGTTGCACAGGTGACTCCGACGGCGCCCGCCTCGAGTTGCATACGGGTGATCATCGACGACTTGTGAGTCTTGATGTGGGGCCGCAACGCGATGCCGGCCGCGTCACACGATGCCTGCTGACGATGGACGTTGCGGTCGGCCACATCCGCGTCGACGGCGAGAAACGGCGTTGCCAGGTGACGGGTCCGTTCGATCAGCGCAGCCAGGTGCTCCATGAGGCGCTACGCCCCGACCGAGCCGTAGGCGTGCACCGGATACATCTTCAGGATGAGCCGACCATCGAAGATCATCGCCTGGTCGTACTCGTCCCAGTCGGGGTGCTCCCCCGAGATGTTCCGGTAGAGGCGGCGCAGCTGTGCGATCGTCGCGTCATCGGGGTCTCGGGCGACCTCGGTGAGCTCGATGTCGCACTCCATCACGATGTAGGCGCCGAAGTCCGACGTGGTGACGTGGAGCACCGCCCTGGGGTCGCGGCGGAGGTTGGCCGTCTTGGCACGGCCGTCGGTGATCGAGACCCACACCGCACCGTCGATCGTGGAGTAGACGACGTTCGACATCTGCGGGAGCCCGTTCGAGCGCACGGTCGCCAGCACGCCCTGATGGTGCCTTCCGGCGAATTCCATGGCGTTGTGGATCTTCATTCGTTCTCCTTGCTCAGAGGATGTCGGAGGCGCTCGACACGGCCTGGACTGCCTCCCGGCACACGTCGATCGCGAGGTCGGCGAACCGACGCACCATCGGCGACGGGTTCTTGGGCAGGACGAGGGAGATCGTTCGAGGGGGGATGGGCGGATCGAGCCTCCGCACGAGGATCTTGGGATCGCCGACATCGACTCCGAGGAGGGGCATCACTGCCAGGCCCATCCCCTCGCGCACCATCGACTGCAAAGCCGCGTTGTCGTTCGTGCGGAAGACGTAGTCGGGACTGACACCGCCATCGACGAGCCCGGCGCTGATCTTGATCTGGCAGGTGTCGGAGACGGGCTGGCCGATCAACGGCACGTCGGCGAGCTCTCCCATCGTGATGGCGTCGCCGGCCTCGTAGCCGGCCGGGGCCACGACGACGAACGGGTCCGAGACCACCTCGACCAGTTCGAACGATGCGGGAACCCGCACCGGACTCGCAACGAAGCACACATCGAGCTCACCAGACTCGACCCGTTTGACCGTCTCATTGTCGTTGTTGGATTCATGAGGTCTGACATCTGCCTGTGTCTCGCGGAGGAGTCGCCCGACGACGGCGGGAAGCACCTTGACCGCCACCGACTGGAAGACGCCGACGTCGATCCGACCCGCGCTGCCCGTCTTGTAGCCGGTGAGCTCACGCTCGAAGACCTTGACCTGTTCGAGCATGCGCTCTGCATGCTTGACGACGAGGCGTCCGGCCGCGGTCAGTGTCACGGGTCGGGGCCCGCCGGGACGGTCGAAGAGCTGCTCTCCGACCAGACGTTCGAGCGAGGCGATCTGCTGTGACACGGCGGACTGGGTGAAGCCGAGCGAATCGGCAGCGCTGGCGAAGGTGCCGTATTCGACCACGGCCGTCAGCGCCCGGAGGTGGCGGATGTCGAGGCCGTCGAGGGATACGTGCCCCCTGCTGGGGGCCGTCACCATGTGCCCACCATCCGTTCGAGGTTCGATGACAGGCAGTGGTGAGGGGTCGGCCTTAAGCGAACCGCAACTCGAATGTGACGGTCGGGGTTCTTCACGTTGGAGGCGGTTGCTCGATTCCCCGCTCTTGCCTGCATGAGATGAACATTAGCACTGCTGATGTCTATCGCCAGTTTTAATCGCTATACAAGATGCTTACCCGACGATACGTTGATGAACGAACAAAGGAGATCACATGACCAACTTCATCGCAATGCTCGACGAACTCGAGGCACGCATCGCCGTCGCCGGACTGGCCGGGACCGAGCCGCAGCTTCGACAGATCGCCGATCTCCTCGTCCGCACCGGCACACTGCCGGTCGTGGCGGGAATCATCGCCGACAGTGGAGCACCGGAAGTCGCCCGGATGCGGGCCCTCGCGCGAGCGTCCCGAGCGCTCCGCGCGACGCCGTCCGCCGAGCCGCGATTCCTCGTCGTCGCCTGAAGATCCGCAAGCGCGGGGATCGGACCAGACTGGCGGCATGCCCGCCTCCCCCCAGCTCTCCTCCCACCTGTCCTCGTGGTTGGGGGCATGGCCGCCAGAGGGTCCGACCTCGCTCATCATCACCTCGGCACCGCTTCGATGCGCCCCTGGATGGGACGGCAAGATCAGACCGGTCGCCGGGGTCGCCACACCTGACGGAGCGGTCCTGTCGGTCCCTGAAGACGCCGTCGAGGACGTGCGCCGGCTCGGCAAGACCCTCGAAGAGGTCGGCCCGAAGCTGGCGGCGGCCCTCGGCAAGCCCGACTGGCGGTTCTTCGCCGGTGTGTTCCGCTGGACCGAAGATCCGATCCCGTTCGATCGGCCAGGCACCTGGCTCCCGAGAGACCACGAGTCGGTGCTCCCGTGGTTGCACCCGTTCAACGGAGACGTTCTCGTCGGATTCGAGAACGGCGAGGTCGCCTCCGGCGTCGGGAGGAAGATGCACGACGACTTCGGCCACGAACTGGCGGTCGTCACCGAAGATGGCCATCGCGGTCGGGGATGGGCGCGGCGCCTCGTCAGCCAGGCAGCCGAACGTGTGCTGGCGGATGGCGCCATCCCGACCTACCTGCATTCCCCGTTCAACGAGGCGTCGGCTCGGACCGCGGACGCCTGCGGCTTCCCCGATCGCGGCTGGCGAATCCTCGGAATCTTTCCCTCCGACCCCGGCGCCTGAACACCAGGGTTCGGTCTCCTCCTCGAAGTGCGGGCTATGAGTCCGGGCGGGTAGCGGGACGCCAGGCGACCACAGCCCTCCCCAAGATGCGGTCTCGCCGCGGGTGCTGACCCCTTACCTCCGGCCTCCTTCGTCGGCCGCAGGGACCTTTCCCCCTCGCTTCGCTCCGGGGAACACCACACGGCTGATGTCCCCCACGCAGTGGGGGAAGGGACCCGCTCGCGGGTAGGGGGCAGTCACAAGACCACAGCCCTCCCCAAGATGCGGTCTCGCCGCGGGTGCTGACCCCTTACCTCCGGCCTCCTTCGTCGGCCGCAGGGACCTCTCCCCCTCACTTCGCTCCGGGGAACACCACACGGCTGATGTCCCCCACGCAGTGGGGGAAGGGACCCGCTCGCGGGTAGGGGGACGCCACACGACCACAGCTCTCCCCGAGAAACCGCCCCGCCGCGGGTGCTGACTCCTCACCTCCCTACCGCAGCGTCACCTCAGCCAGGCGGCGGCGTCGGGGGGGAGGAACCCGGCTGAGAGTTCGACGCTCGACAGCAGGACCTCGCCCTCGACCGGGATTGGATCGGGGCCGAAGTTGACGATGCAGCGCAGGCCGGACCCCCGCCGGAAGGCCAGGCTGGTCTTCGGGCTGTCCAGCCATTCGATCTCGAGATCCGACGTGAGGTGCTCGCGGCGGAGCCGGAGCGCCGACCGGTAGAGCTGCAAGATCGAATCGGCGCGACCGGTCTGCGCCTCGACGGAGCGCGCTCCCCACCCTGCGGGCTGCGGGAGCCACGAACCACCGTCGCCGAAGCCGGCGGAATCGCCCTCCACCGTCCACGGGATCGGCACCCTGCACCCGTCGCGGCCCTTCTCGGTGTGACCCGACCGCACCCAGACCGGATCCTCGAGCACATCGACCGGCAACTCGGTGACCTCGGGCAACCCGAGCTCCTCGCCCTGATACATGTAGACCGATCCAGGGAGCGCCAGGAGCAGAAGGGCAGCGGCTCGCGCCCGCCGCTCCCCGAGGACAGGGTCCAGAAGCGAACGGTCACCGTCGAGCAGCCACACCTTGGCCTCGACCTCGTTCGGCAATCCATAGCGGGTGGCATGCCGCACGACGTCGTGGTTCGACAGCACCCACGTTGGAATCGAGCCGACGCTCCCCACGGCATCCATCGACTCGTCGATCGCGATCCGCATCTTCTCGGCATCCCAAGGTGCCTGGAGAAAGTCGAAGTCGAAGGCCTGGTGGTACTCGTCGGGGCGGAGGTAGTTGGCGAGGCGCTCGAGATCGGAGACCCAGGCCTCGGCAACCATCATCGCGTCGGGGTATTCGCCGAGCGTCGCCCGCCACCTGCGAACGATCTCGTGGAGCTCAGGGCGGTCCCAATACGGATGGCGGCTGAAGAGGGTGCCGGTGAGGAGGTTCTCCTCGTTCTCCTCGTCGCCGGTGTCCGGATAGCCGGGAGCCTTCACCAGGGAATGAGCGACGTCGACCCGGAAGCCCGATGCTCCGCGATCGAGCCAGAAGCGCAGAATGGAGTCGAACTCCTCTCGGACCTCTGGGTGCTCCCAATTGAGGTCGGGCTGTGAGATGTCAAAGAGATGCAGGTACCACTCCCCGTCGGGGACGCGCTCCCATGCCGAGCCGCCGAACACCGCTCTCCAGTCGTTCGGAGGCTCCGACCCGTCAGGTCCACTTCCAGGGAGGAAGTGGTACCGCTCGCGTTCGGGCGATCCAGGGCCGGCTTCGAGTGCGGCTCGAAACCATGCGTGCTCCCACGAGGTGTGGTTGGGCACGAGGTCGACGAGGACTCTGATCCCGTGCTTCGCGGCCTCAGCGATGAATTCGACCGCCTGGTCGACGTCTCCGAAACGGGGATCGATGTTGCGATAGTCGGCGACGTCGTAGCCGCCATCGAGGAGCGGAGACGTGTACCAAGGGTTGATCCACACGGCGTCGACACCGAGGTCGCGCAGATATGGCAGCTTCGATCTCAGCCCGGCGATGTCTCCGGTCCCGTCACCGTTGCCGTCCTTGAACGACCGGATGTACACCTGATACACGGCAGCCGTCCGCCACCAAGGTTCGACTCGCATGGGCGCGAGGCTAGATGGTCGGCCAGACCAAGTTGCGCTCACTCCAAGGGCTGGCTCCCGGCCCCCAGCTCCCGGCTTCAAGCCCACCGGCGAGCTGCCGGTGCCAGGTGCCCGTTCTGGCCTGGTCAGAACGCCAACCCTCGAGGTTCAGAGCGCATCCAACTCAAAGGCCACACTGTCACGGACAGGGAAGCCGACAGCC
>JAHEDH010000060.1:0-12072 GCA_024641285.1 bacterium
CGGCGAAGTGACCCGGGCATCGGGTCGGTGTGCCAGAGCGGTGTCTGTCGGTGTATCGCAGGCCCGTGTTGGCGCTCTGACGTCGCAACGGCGCCGGGCCGCGACGTGCGGTCAGTCACCGGTCCCGTACGGCTTCGTGAGGATCTCGAGCATGTGGCCGTCTGGGTCTTCGAAATACAGTCCGCGACCGCCATCCCTGTGGTTGATCTCGCCAGGGTGGTTCTTGCCCGGGAGCGCCCAGAAGACGACGTCCCACTGGGCGATCCGTTCCGAGATCTGGTCGAACTCGTCCTCGGTGACGAGGAAGGCGTAGTGCTGGGAGGTGATCGGCCCCGATTCCTCGAGGTAGTCGAGCGAGACGTCGTTGGAGGTCTGGAGGACGACGAATGGCCCGAAGCGGCCGGGCTCTTCCAACCCCAAGATCTCGGCTGCGAAGTGGGCAGAGGCGAGCGGATCCCGAGCAGACACGATGGTGTGGTTCAGTTGGACCGCCATTGCCCCGACCATACAGCCGCACGGGCGGGCCGGCGCCATCACGGTGCCCGGGACCATGGCTGGTCAGGGCAATTCGTAGCCGGCTTCCTCGAGCGACGATGCTCCGCTGTATCCCCAGACAGTCACCAGCGGCTCGCTCTCGGAGCCGTTCTCCAGGCCGTGGAACACACCAGCCGGGACGAAGACGACGTCACCGGCGGTGAGCTCGACCTGCTCGTCACCGATGTGCTTGATGGCGTTGCCCTGGATCACGTACTCCCACTCCTCGGCGTTGGCATGACGGTGGATGTCGTGTTTGGAGCCGGGCCGAAGCATGGTCCGTCCGACGACCGTCGACTCGGATCCGACGGTCTCGTCGGTGATGAGCCAGCGGACCTCCATGTCGACCCATCCCTCGTCGGCGCTGAGCGAGTCGTCGGGATCGACGTCGAGGGCTCTCACACGGAAACGGTCGGCAGATGGTTCGGTCACGGGGTCAACTCCTCTGGGCTCCCGACCGATCCTAAGCCGACCGGGAATCTCGATGATGCCTCCTGCAGGGGCGTTGGACTTTGGTCAACTCGCCGTCGACATGGTGATCCATCGCGCCGCCGCCGGCACTGCGCCACCGAGAATCACCACCGCCAGCAACTCGATCGGCGCCCAGGCTGACGTCTCGTCGAGCCTGTTCGCCATCCAGATCACGAGCGGCACCACCATGATCTCCAAGCCGATGATGCTGAGAGTCGTCAGCGCCACGTGGCTCCACCCCGACGCCCACATCAGCACCGGCGGAAGGACTGTCACTCCCACGACGAAGCCCATGAGCCCGCCGATCGCCAGGACCATCAACGCCGGAAGCAGCCGAATGGCGTTGCCGACCAGATCGTCGGCAGGGCCGAGCTCGGGCGGTCCGAACACCTCGGCGGCCAGACTGGCGCCCAGGAGAGCACAGCCTGCCGACGTGACCATCGAAACCAACCCGAGCGCAACCGACGACCACGCTCGGTGTGTACCCAGATCTCGCAACATCGCCCGGAGCGGACCGCTGTCACCCGTGTCGGCCGTGCTCTTCATCCGAACATCGTACGGATCCCGGCTCTGTGTCGATCCGGGCGTCTGCGACGACTCAGCTCGTCACCGAGGTGCCGCTCAGCGTTATGGTGTTGCGGTAGGCAAAGGGCGATCAGATGGCATGCGCCAGCTGTGCAACGGAGAACCGGCCAGGGGCTTCATTCTGCTCGAACTGCGGTGCTCCGATCGAACCGCTCTGCCCGGTCTGCTCGACACCGTACGCATCGGGGGCGTCTTTCTGCTCGAACTGCGGTGCCGGCCTCCGCGACGAAGCATCGAACGCCGACGAGGCCCTCGCCAGGTATCTCCCTGCCGAACTCCAGGCCAAGCTCGAAGCTGCGAGGTCTGGACGGACAATGGCAGGCGAGCGTCGAACGATCACCATGCTGTTCGCAGACCTCCAAGGTTCCACGGCTGCCGCCGAGCAGCTCGATCCCGAAGAGTGGGCGGAGATCGTCAACGGGGCGTTCGAACGATTGATCCGCCCCGTCTATCGCTACGAGGGGACTCTCGCTCGACTGATGGGTGACGCGATCCTCGCCTTCTTCGGCGCCCCGATCGCCCACGAGGACGACCCTGAGCGCGCTGTCATGGCCGGTCTCGAGATGCTCAAGGCGGCCAAGCCGTATGCGCGTCAGATGGAGGCGCGCTGGGGCGTGCCCTTCGATCTTCGTGTCGGGATCAACACCGGTCTGGTGGTCGTGGGAGAGGTCGGCTCCGACCTCCGGGTCGAGTACTCGGCGCTCGGTGATGCCGTCAACGTCGCGGCGAGAATGGAGCAGACGGCGCTGCCCGGCACACTTCAGATCACCGAATCAACCCATCGCCTGGTCAGCCAACTGTTCGAGTTCGAGGAGCTCGAGCCGGTCGAGGCGAAGGGAAAATCCGAGCCCGTCCCCGCATTCCGTGTGATCGGCGTCACGGAGCGACCCAGCACGATCAGAGGGATCCTGGGACGCGACGCGCCGCTCGTCGGCAGGGACGACGAACTCGCCACGCTCCGGGACGTCATCGACAACGTCAGGCGTGGCAAAGGACAGGTCATCTCCCTGATCGGAGAGGCAGGAGTCGGCAAGTCGAAGCTTGCGGCTGCGCTCAAGGCAGACCTCGCTGCTCAGGAATGTCTGGCCCCGTGGCTGAGTGACACGTCGGCCGATCGGGACGTCCGATGGGCAGAGGCACGCTGTCTCTCCTTCAACTCGTCCGTTGCGTACGGACCGTTCATCGACTTGTTCACGCGTACCTTCGAGCTGCATCCCGACGACCACCCGCCAGAGAAGCGGTCGAAGGTCGAGGCCGCCGTCACAGCTGTCCTCCCCGAAGCTCCGCTCACCGCCACCTACCTGGGAGTCATGTTGGGCATCGACCCACCGGAAGACCAGGACGAATTCATTTCCGAGCTGTCGCCGCCGGTCCTTCAGAAGCGCGTCTTCGCGGCGGTCGTCGACTACGTCGAGGCGTGTTCGTTGACGTCGCCCGGGGTGCTCGTGGTCGAGGACCTCCACTGGGCGGATCCGGTCTCACTCGCCCTCCTCGACGAACTGGTGAGAGCGACCGATCGATCGATGCTGGCGATCATCGCCTTGATGCGGCCCTATCGGGAGGATGCCGCCTGGGGCTTCCACGAGATGGCAGAGCGGAGCTTCTCCCATCGATACACCTCGGTGCGGCTCGACCCGCTCGACCAGTCGACTTCACGGGTGATGATCAGTGAACTCCTGAACAGCGCCGACCTGCCCGAGGGCCTGTTCGCAGTCGTGGTCGACAAGGCCGATGGCAACCCGTTCTTCGTCGAGGAGATCCTTCGCCAGCTGCTGGAGACCGGATCCCTCACCCACACCGACGGTGGCTGGCAGTTCACAGGTGAGGCGGCGACCGTCAGCGTTCCCGGCGGGATCACCGGGTTGCTCACGGCGAGACTCGACCGGCTCGACGACGCCTCGAGGTTGGTGCTCCAACTGGCGTCGGTGCTCGGACGAGAGTTCGAGTTCGGTGAGCTCACCTCGTTGACCGCCAATGTCGAGGAAACCGATGCGGCTCTATCCGACCTCATGCGCCGAGACCTGCTCACCGAGCGCAGCCGGATACCGACCAGGAACTACACCTTCCGCCATGCGCTGATCCAGGAGGCCGCATACGACACGATCCTGCTGAAGACGAGACGAGCACTCCACGCCCAGATCGCCGAGCATCTCATCGCCGCCGAGGCCGAGCCCCACGAGATCGCCCACCATCTGATCGAATCGCGCCAAGAGCTCGCTGCCGTTCCGTACCTCGCCGAGGCCGGCGACCGGGCGTCGCGGGCGATGTCGCTGGCGGATGCCATCCGTTTCTACGACAAGGCGCTCTCCTGGGGAACCGAGGACAGCGATCTTGCGGTGACACGCCGGATCTATGAGGGCCTCGGTGCCGCATACACCCTCATCCCCGATCTCACGGAGGCCTCCGCCTCATTCCAGCGGATGCTGGAATTCGGTCGCGAGCGCGCGGAACCTTCGGTGCAGATCACCGCGCTCAACAGGCTCGGTTTCACTGCCGCCGCACTCGGTGGTGACTACGAGAGCGCCACCGATTTCCTCGAGGAAGCTCGCCGGTTGGCTGAGGCGTTCGGTGATGGACCGGGGCTCGCCGAGTACCACATCAACAGCTGCATGATCGCAACGACCCGCGGCGACATGGAGAAGGCGGCTGCCCACGACGCCGAGACCATCAGGATCGGCGGCGATGTCGGCTCCGTCGAGCTTCACCTGGGGGGTCTGCTCCAGCGTGTCGTGTCACTCATCCACGGCGCCCAGTGGGACGAGGCGTCGCGCTCGTTCGAACGAGCGAGGGAGGCTGCAGGAGGCAGCTCGAATCCGAACGTCAAGGCGATGCTGGCGGTTTCGGAGTACTACTTCCTCCTTCGCAACGGGGACGTCACCCGAGCTTGGGAGCTTTCACGGGCGACCGCAGAGAATGCGCACGCCGGCTCGTCGATGGCGTCCACCATCGCCCTGATGGCAGGCTTCGCCGCCGCTTTGCTCGGGGATTACGAAAACGCGATCGCTCTCTGCGCTCAAGCGCGGCGATTCGGGGAGGAGACCGGACAGATCTTCAACTCCGCGTCCGCTGCAGCGGCCATGGCGAGGGCATACGCAGAGCTCGGAATCGACGGATCCGAGACGGCCAAGATGCGTGCCGATGCTCTCGCATACCTCGAGCTTCCGATGGGCGAGACACTCGCGTCTTCGGTGTTCGCCGATCTCGGATGGGCCGCCCTCGACAGCGGTCGCGTATCGGAGGCCGACGAGATGTTCACCACGGGGATTTCAGGGACTTCGGCGATGAAGATGCTCGAGTTGCCGTCGCTGCTGTTCGGCCTCGCCGCCGTCCGCACGATGCAAGGCGACTTCGACGCCTCCGCTGCCCTGATCGGCGAGGCGTCCGACTTCACGGTGCAGCAGGGCATGGCGACCTTCCGACCGCTCGAGGCGGAGACCCGGGGCTCCCTGCTGATCGCTCAGTCGCAGTACGAGAGCGCCGCCGACGTGTTGTCGGCTGGAATCGACGCTGCACGGGAGATGGGCATGAAGGCATTCGAGTGGCGTTTGCTGGCAGCTCTCGCCGGGGTGCTCGGCTCCAAGGGGCAGACCGAGCCTTCACGGGAGGCCGCCGAGGCGGCGCGACGAGTGGTGTCCGAGCAAGCCAATGGGATTGTCGACGTGGCGATGCGGGACTCGTTCGTGCAGCGCGCTACGGCTCGCATCGACCACCTCCTCGATGCGGCCGCCGCTCGAGGCGGAGCCGGCGCCGGAACGGACCTGATCTAGCGGTGGGAGGGCGTGGGCTGTTCCGTCGATACATCACGTCGAGCCGTGGCGGTCGCGCTCCGTCACACCTCACCTCGGGGCCTTGTCTCAGCCCAAGGTGAGTCTCACCACCGGGACGGTGGAGGCCATCTTCGCCGGGTCTGCGAAGTCGAGGCCGAGTGAGCGGCCCAGCGCCCTCGCCGCCGTCTTGTGATCGACGGCGTAGTCGGCGAACACTTGCGTGGCGGCGTCCACCCGGAGCACCGAGGCGGTTGCCGGAACCGAGCGAAGGCGCCCCGAAGACACCAGCACGGACGGGTTGGCGATGATGTTGCGGAACCAGTCGCTCCTCGGCCCCCAGGCGGCGGCGACGTCGATCGAGCCCTCGTCCCGCCGAACGACCTCCAGGACGGTTTGGCGGGGGAGGCCCGACACCCGCCCAATGTGTTCGATCATCACGAATCTCCTGCCGAGCAGCCTGCCCAGCCCGAGGCGGTAGAGGAAGATCGGCGATCTGGCGAACGCTCGGCCGATTGGACCTGGCGGTTGGCGTTCTGTCATCGTTCGTCTCCGGAGTCACGGAGCAAGCCGGCTCGACGCGAAGTGTATCGATGCTGGTCTCAGTCGTAGCCGGAGCCCTCTTGGCGGTCCTGCGGGCCCGCGTAGGAGACCCGCGGGTTCAGGCGGGGTCAGTCCCGGCGGCGATTGGCTCCGATCAACAGGACGACGCCTCCGACGATCAGCAGTGCGGGCCAGATGAAGGCTGCCACATCGGCGAACGAACCACCGATCGACGAGAGCCCGATGACCAACAGGATCCCGCCGGGTATCAGTGGCCAGAAATGGGTCTCGCCCCGGGTCAGCCGATCGATGACATAGATGAGGAGAAACCCGATGCCGATCCCGGTCGGAACCATGTCGCCCGACACGTCGAGGAGTTCCTGGCCGATCTGGCCCAATCCGACGCCGAAGATGACGCTTCCTGCCACCAGGAGCCCGTAGGTCCTGCGAGCGAAGTAGCCGGCAATGAAGAGCGAGGCGATGAACATCAGCACGGTCGCGTCGCTGAGACCTTCGAATGTCTGGAGAGCGAGCAAGCCGAGGCCCGCAATCACGAGGATCGCCCCGGCCATGATCCGACGGCTGCGATCGTGGTGGTCGTGCTGCCCGGCTTCTGAGTTCGTCTGCTCGTCGATCACGAGAACATCACCTCAATCCGAGTGTATGCCAGTTTCGGGTCCGATGGCTTCCCGGATGCGAATCGTCGGGCCGAGCCACGGGAACCATGTTCGCGGCGTTTCCGTTTGGTCGCCATGACTGTCGCCGCAGAAGTCCTCAGGTCCCATCCGCCGGTGCTTGCCCGACCCTGGCCAGCGATCGCCGTGGCGATGGCGTCAGGAGTCGGGCTCGACCTCTTGGCTTGGGGACGCCCTGTCGGACCGGGACTGGCGTCCTCGCTCGCCACGATCGTCGTCGCCATCTGGATTGCGGTCCGGATGCATGGCCGCCCCGACACCCAGAGCACCGTGTTGTTCGCCGGCGCGAGCGCGATGGCTGCAGTCCCCGCAGTCCGGGCCTCGCTGGTCGTGGTCGGACTTGCAGTGTTCGCATGGACTGCCCTCGTCGCCGTGGCGGTGGCTCGCAGCCGAGACGGCGACCTGCGTTCCTGGGCCATCGCCAGATACGTCAGGTCGGCGTTCGAGTGGCCCCTTGCCCTCGTCGAACCCGCCAGGATGGTGTCGGCGGAACTCGCCGGTGTCAGGTCGTCGGGAATGGCGTTCGCCCGCCGTGGACTGCCTGCCTTTCGGGCGCTGGCGATCAGCTGGGTCGTGTTGACATTCTTCACGGTGTTGCTGTCGGCGGCCGATCCGATCTTCGGCGGCATCGTCGCTGACACGCTGGACGTCGATCTGAGCCCCGACCGCGTCGTCCGCTTCGCCCTGGTGGCCGGCGGGGCGGCTTGGGCGATACTCGGGATGTCGAGACGTGCCGTCGGCGAGGAGGCGCCCAGGGTGGGATTTCGGCCCAGCCGATTCGGGATCACCGAGGCACTGGCGGTCACCGGGTCGCTCAACCTGCTGTTCGCCGGCTTCCTGGCAGTGCAGTTCACCTACCTGTTCGACGGCCGGGTTGGCAGGGTCGATCTCGGCTACGCCCAGTACGCCCGGCAGGGCTTCTTCGAGTTGGTGTTCGCCGCCGGATGCGTCCTAACGCTCATCCTGGTGATCGACTGGTTCGTCGCCGTCAGGGTCCACAGCCTCGACCTCCTCCAGCTGGCGTTGATCGCCCAGACACTGGTGATGACGTGGTCGGCCGTCGTCAGGATGATGGCGTACACCAGCGAGTTCGGGCTCAGCGAGCTGCGGCTCTATACGACCGCCTTCATGGCGTGGATCGCCGTGATGATGGGGCTCACGGCTGTGACCGTTCTGCGGGGGCGCCGTGACTCGTTTGCGCTCGGTGCGTTCATCGCGGCTTTGGCTGCGGTGGTGGCGCTGGTCGCCATCAACCCCGATGCGCTGATCGCCGAGACGAACCTCGCAAGGCTCGAATCCGGCCATGAAGTCGACGTCGACTATCTCGCCGGGCTCAGCGTCGACGCGGTACCGGCGATGGTGGCCTCGCTCGGGTCACTCGATGCGGTGACGAGAGCCTCGCTGTTTTCGGCGCTCGAACCGATCCGGGCCGACCTCGAGGAGCGAGCCGATCGGGGCTGGAGATCATGGTCGTGGTCGCACCATCGCGGCCACACTGCGCTGTTGCGCTCGGGCTGAGTCGGAGCGCCGTCACAGTGTTTCGGGAGTCAGCCCTTCCGAACCTCTTGTGCCACGACAACGGTTCGATCGACGACGTCGTCGAGGGTGAGCTCCGAGATTCCGGCCAGGCCGACGCCGATCCGTCCCGCCCATGGCGCGGTCCAGCGATCGGGGATCGTCATCCCCATGAGTCCCGCAAGCCCTCCGACGGTGGCGCCATTGCAGTCGGTGTCCCACCCGGCGGCCACGGCATCGCCGATCGCGCGACTGAAGTCGGCTTCCGCCGACGCCAGCGCCCACACGACCACGGCCAGGTTGTTGACCGTGTGCACGGGTGAGAGGTGTGCATATCGTCGGTGCAACCGTTCAACGGCGCCGGCGGCGCCCGCCAGCTCCCTGCCGAGACGCACCGCAGCAGCCGCGTCCGATTCGGCAGGGATCTGCTCCAGGGCCTGCTCCAGGGCCTCGTCGAGGTCCTTGGCCGACGGAATCGAAGCCCCGAGCGCTCCGATGAAGACCGCTCCGTGCACCCCATCTCCCCGGTGCGACAGCGATGCGTCACGACGAACGAGGTCCGCTGCGAGTGAAGGGCGACCCGGGCACACCCAGCCGTACAGGTCTGCCCGGATTTGAGCGCCGATCCAATCGTTGAACTCGTTGGCCGAGCAGGCGGCGAGGTCGAAGCCGGCGTCGTCGCCGTTGACGAACTCGGGGTCCATGTTGTCCAGCAAGATGCGGTATGCCTCGCGTTCGGCCGTCCAGGTGGACCCGGCGGGGAGGAGACGCAGCCAGGCACGAGCAACGTCTGAGGTGTCGAATTCGATCCCCTTGCCTTCCAACAGCATCAAGGCGAGGACGGTGTAGTTGATGTCGTCGTCGGGCTCAGCCCGGGTGATGAGCCCGCGACAGCTCGCTCGTCCCCGGTGATCGACGATCGAGCCTTCTTCCAGCGGGACGTAGTCCCGAAGGGGCAGCGCATCCATCCGGTCGAGGTAGGCGGTCAGCCCTTCTTGGCCCTCCTGAAACGACAGCACTTCGACCGGCTTGCCCAGGATGCAGCCGGAGACACGACCCGCCCACGCAGCACGGATGCGGGCCCTGTCGATCATGGGGTGTTGGCTGACGCTCATCGCTGGTCGATGGTACGCACGATGGGGCGATCGTCCTTCGCGATACCGGTAGCGTCGAAGGCATGGCCGACCTCCGGTTCGGGACGTTCCTCGCCCCGAACATGTTCCCCACCTACAAGGCGATCGCACACGCGGTCGGCGAACGTCTCGGCATGAGCACGGAACTGGTGGTCGAGACGGACTACGAGAACTGCGTCCGAGACGTCAACGACGTCTGCTTCGTGTGCAGCCTGCCCTACGTGATCTTCGAGCGTCGGGGCCTGGCGCCCGCCGAGCCCGTTGCGGCGCCAGTTCTGCAGGGCGAGCGCTACGGGGGACGTCCGATCTACTACTCGGACGTGATCGTCCATCGAACCAACCCGGCGAGATCGTTCCTCGATCTCCGAGGCGCCTCCTGGGCATACAACGAGCCGATGTCGCAGTCGGGTTACGGCGTCACCCTGCATCACCTCGTCTCGATCGGCGAAGTGGACGGCTATTTCGGCGACGTTGTCGAGGCCGGGTTTCACGAGAGGGCGATCGAGATGGTTCGGCGCCGGGAGATCGAGGCCTCCGCCATCGACTCACAGGTGCTCGCCGTGGCGATACGGGATGACCCGTCCCTGGCGGAGGATCTCAGGGTGATCGACTCGCTGGGGCCGTCGACGATCCAGCCGATAGCCGTGACCAAGCGATTCGACCCCGAGCTGAGGACGGCGATCCGCGACGCGCTCGTCGAGCTCCACACCGATCCGGGCATGCGCCCCTTCTTCGACCATGGGCTCATCGACCGTCTCGTGGCGATCGGTCCTGAGGGCTACGACGACATCCGGCGCATGCTGACCGAATGCGAGGAAGTCGACTTCCTCGAGCTCCGCTGAAGCGTCGGGGTGGGCGGCCATTCCCAAGCCCGGTTCGGTCGCCGCGTGGAGCCGAGCTGCGTATCGTTGGGTCGGGAGGCTCGACCAGAGCCGATACCGCCCTGCGGGGCGAGGGAGATGGAGAGATGAGGAAGGCGTTTGCCGTCGCCGTGACGATGTTGTTGTCGTTGGCGCTCATGGTGCCCGCCGGGGCGATCACATTCGGTGCGCCCGACGGAGACGATCACCCCTATGTCGGGACCCTGCTATTCAGCCAGAACGGAGTGGGTTACTACAGCTGCACGGGCACGCTGCTGGCGCCGACCGTCATGCTCACGGCGGGGCACTGCGTGGAGGAGGCCGGCAACGTCAACGACGTCACCTACGTCCGGTTCGACGAGAACGCCCTCGACGGATTCGATGACTACGCCACTCTGCAGGACTGGCTCGACGCCGAGTGGATCCTCGCAGCGTCCGTCGTTCCGCATCCTCTCTACGACGACTACAGCGAATTCCCTGACACCTACGACGTCGGGATCGTCCACCTCTCGAGGGCGGTCGTCATGAACGAGTACGGCGACCTTCCCGACATCGGCCTGCTCGACGAGGTCCTGGCAGCGAAGGGGAATCGTGACAACTGGTGGACCGCCGTCGGATACGGGCTCCAAGGCGTGATCAATCCCTTCTACGGCGACGACTACGCCCGGTATCAGTCGACGACCCGGCTCATCGAGGTCAACAGCTTCAACACCGGACCCGGCCCCAGCGCCAAATTCACCAACAACCCCGGGCGCGGGAACGGCGGGACCTGTTTCGGTGACTCGGGTGGCCCGGTGTTCTATCAGAACAGCAACGTCATCGGTGCAATCGTGTCGTTCGGCATCACACCGTGCATCGGCGTCGACTTCCAGTTCCGGGTGGACACCACTTTCGCCCAGAACTTCATTTTGTCCGAACTGCCCTGATCTGCCTCAGTGCCACCGACACCCGGGCCTCGGCGAATCGCCGGGGCCCGGTTGTGGTTCGTGACCTCAGCCGAACGGCGACGCCATTGTCGGCGCCTCCGATCCGTGGAGGTGCGCCCGGCGCGCATTCGAGTGTGCCTCGTAGAGCCGCATCCGAAGGCGGTTGTTCTGGCCGAGTGGCATGTGCTCGTCCAGCGTATTGCCGATGTTGAACCGGAGCAGATTGGGCCATTGCCCCGGCTGTCCGAAGTCGTCGATCATCTCGGCGAGCCCGACGGCAGGGAAGTGGAAGCGACCGACCGTGAACAGCGGATTCAGCTTCTCATCCCATCGCAGCTCCCCATCCTCGACGGCGCGGATGGGGCCTGGTGTTCCCGAGGCGGTGGCGACCTGTGTCGAGAGCCTGAACGAGATGTCCCGGCCTCCGTCGTCGAACCACGACTCCACCGCTGTGGCCTGATGGGCGGCATAGTTCTTGTCCGGCGGCGGAGTGATCGTGTGCTCCCGGTCAGGGTCGAGGAACCACTTGGAGGCGGCGTCGCCGAGCCGATACGGCAGTGCCGATGAGTAGCGGGTCCCGAACGGCCCTGTGGTGATCATCTTCCTGGCGTAGCCGTTGAACCCCCGGATGTTGCGTCCCAACAGCCGAAGGGCAGTTGCTGCACCCGCCGGTGACAGGAGTGAGGCCGGCATCCCTGCGACGAAGGTCATGTCGCTGGCGTCCCTGATGAAGAAGTTGGGGAGCGGGGCCGGGATGAACGGCACGAACAACAGATCGACCTCCCCGTCGTCGACATGCACCTTGAGTGAGAGCCTCGGCCCCATCACGATGCCTTTGGTGAGGTCGATCACGTTGAAGCGGGCGATCACCGGATACTCCCTCGGTTCGGCCAGCAGACCGATTCGCAACGGCGCCGGGAGCAGATCGAGGTCGTCCGCGTCGATCGAGAGGGTCCCCCGCAGCAAAGCGGTAGTCAGGCCGTGACCGTCCTCGAAGACCTCGGGAACATCGCTGCCCGACCCCTTGCGGTAGGTCTTCTTCATCT
>JAHEDH010000060.1:12172-18498 GCA_024641285.1 bacterium
GCCCCGATCCGCACCGCCGACGGTCGCCTCTACACGCACGCCGGAGCTCGGGGTGTCCTCGCCGCCCGCAGATGCGTGCTCTTCACCTGGGTGCCTGGCGGGCCGCTCGCAGATCGGATCAGCCCCGCGCTCTTCGAGCCGTACGGCGAGCTGTCGGCGCGGCTGCACCTCCACGGAGCCGGGCATCGACCACGCCGCCTACCGATGATCTGGGACCGGGTGTCGTACTTCCCCGAGGACGTGGACCCGGTCGTCTATCACCTGCCCGAACACGCCGACAGCTTCCCTCCGGATGGGCTCGACGTCGTCGAACAGGCGATGGCGATCGTCGGTCCGAAGCTCGCCGCCGTGACCGACCGCCAGATCATCCACGGCGACCTGCACATCTGGAACGTCCACGCCCGACGAAGCCAACTCTGGGCGCTCGACTTCGAAGACATCATGTGGGGCTCGAGAGCCCAGGACATCGCGATCAGCCTCTACTACCTCGACGATCGCCCGGATCGTGACGAGCTCGTTTCGGCATTCCGACGCGGCTACGAGCGCCTGGCGCCGTGGCCGACCGACGACACCGAGCTCGCCGTGTTCATGGCGGCGCGTCGACTTATGTTCGTGAACTACGTGTTCAACATCGACATGCCTGATCGCGTCGAGTTCCTGGCGAAGTCGGTCCAGCGCTTGCGGGTCTTCCTCGACCGCAACGGCTGAGAGCTCAGGGCATCGCCGACGCCCGAACGAGTCGGGCGGCTGATTCGAGGTCGAGGTCTGCGGCACGGTCACGGGCGGTCGCCCACTGGTCTGTATCGAGTCGCCCCTCGAGGGTCTCGAGGGCCGGGATAACGAAGTCGCGGTATGGGTTGCCCGTCGTGTCGGCGAACGACAGCAGCGCCGCTGCGTCCTCATCCCGACCTGATGCTGCCCAGGCCCGGCCGATGCCGGTGAGTGCGTAGAACATCGCCTCTCGCATCCCGGCCCTCTCGGCGAGATCGAGCGCTTCATCGAGGTGTGCGAGCGCCTCGTCGATCCGCCCCAACTCGATCTCGGGGAGCGCGGCGCGACAACGCGAGATGATGGTGCCCCATCGATGGTTCACCGACTCGAACATCTCGAGACCCTCGAGGGCGTATCGCACTGCCAGCTCGTGATCCCCTTTGTAGAACCAGCTGATCGCCAGCCGGCTGAGCGCATATCCCTGTCCGCTCGGGTCGTTGAACTTGACGAAGACGTCCTGAGCTCCGCCGTGATACTGGACGGCAGCATCGTGATCGCCCAGCTCGTCGGAGGCGATGCCGAGCTTGGAGAGCAGATAGGCCCTCCCGAGCTCGGCTCCTGCCAGCCGGGCCTCGGCCTCTGCCTCGGCGAAGATCGCCTTGGCACGCTCGGCCTCGCCGGCCAGCAGCCGGGTCCAGCCGTGCCACGCCGGGAGTGTGACGCTGAGCACCACATCGCGCTCGGCCTCGACCGACTCGGCTCGGTCGAACCAGCCGAGCGCAGCCTCGATCTCGCCCGACATGCACACCGTGTCCCCCAGCAGCGTCAGACACCACACCAGGCCTCTGCCGCCCATCGCCTCGACTTCCGGGAGCAGCTTCAACAGTGCCTCTGTGATGGCGGCGGGATCGAGGAAGTGCTGAGCGAACTCGTACTCGTAGATTTTCAACATGAGGAAGACCTGATCGGCGGTGGCCCCTGTCTCGGTGTGCGCGTCTCGGACCGCCGCCAGCCGGCTGAAGGTGTCGGCGCCCTCAGACCACGAGTAGAGGAAGAAGAAGAAGAGCAGCGCGTCGGCGACGGGCATGCACGCATCCGTCGACAGATGCTCGAGGCACCAGCTCGCGGCCACCCGGATGTGGTCGAGCTCCTCGGCGACCTCGTCGCGGACGCCGACCTGATTGCTCGAGCCGGCGAGGTCCGCCGACCGGTCGACCAGGAACTGGACGTAGTAGTTGGCGTGTGCCTTCTCGAGGCCCGCCCGACCGGCGCCGAGCTTCTCGAGTGCGAACTCGCGCACGAGCGGATGCAGCTCGAAGCGGTCGATGCCGCTCCGTTGGAGCAGCGACTTCTGCAGCAGGTCGAACAGACTCGGAAGCTGCGTGCCGGTGATGGACGCTGCCGACTCGCGGGTGAACGAGGACGGGAACACAGAGAGCCGAGCCAGAGCTCGGCGTGCCGATTCATCCATCAGATTCCACGAGTACTCGAACACGGCACGCAGGCTGCGATGGCGGTCGGGCAGATCGGCAGTCGTGGCGGCGAGGAAGTCGAGGTTCCTTGAGATCTCTTCGGCGATCTCTGCAGGCGGCAGCATCGGCGTCCAAGCCGCCGCCAACTCGATGCCCAGCGGCAGCCCACCGACGAGACTGCAGACGCGCCCGATCGCCGGGTCGGTGTCATCGACCGTCCCACCCGTCTGACGGCTCCGCTCGACGAACAGCGCATGGGCGTCTTCGGCGTCCGGCGACAGCCCTCCCACCTGATGGATCCACTCTGCCTGGAGACCGAGGCGCTGGCGGCTGGTCACGACGACGGTGACGTTCTGGACTTCGGCGACGAGCTCCTGGACGAACCCGGCATGCTCGATGAGATGTTCGAAGTTGTCCAGCACCAGCACCGTTGGATACATCGCCAGGCGGTCGAACACCTGTCGTTTCTCGGTGAAGTCGGGAGACAGGGCATGGAGGTCGATGGTGAAGTCGAGGCTCTCGGCCAGTGCCTTGACCAGCCCTTCCACCGACGAGATCGGGACAAGCGAGAGGAAGTGGGCGACCACCCGCTGCTGGTCGGCGCACCGCCTGGCCGCCTCCACTGCCAGCCTGGTCTTCCCGGCTCCGCCTGATCCCACGAGGGTGATCACACGGGTCGACGGCTCGCCGGCTCGTGTGGCGATGGCCGAGATCTCATCGGTTCTGCCGACGAACGACGTGGCGAACTCGGGTAGCTTCGCCGTGGTCGTCGTGACGGTCTTCAAAGGTGGGAACGCCACGGCGCGACCAGGCAGGGTCAACTGATGAATCCGCTCGGGGACGCTCAAACCTCTGAGGAGGTGGGTGCCCAGCGACTCGACCGAGGTGCCCGCAGGCGGTGAGTGGGAGAGCAGGCCGGCTGTGGCCTCGGAAAGCAGGATCTGCCCGCCATGTCCGGCGGCCTCGATCCGGGCGACCCGATTGACTTCCGAGCCGTGGTAGTCGTCGCCGTCCGGTTCGATGGTGGCAGTGTGCAGTGCCATCCGAACTCCGAGTGAGCCGACGACCGTCGGCCAGTCGGTGTCTGCAAGGTTCGACTGTGCCGCAATCGCTGCACCGGCAGCGTCGATTGCCGAGCCGAACGCGGCGAAGATCCCGTCTCCGGTGTTCTTCACGACATGACCACCCCGGTCGGCGATGGCGGCGGTCATGACCTCATCGTGAAGCCGCAACGCCGTGCGCATGTCATCGGGGAAGGCGTCCCACAGCGACGTGCTCCCCTCGATGTCTGTGAAGAGGAACGTGACCGTTCCGGTGGGCAGCCCTGCCACTCACTTGCCTCTCGAGTTGCTGCCGAGAGCGTAACCAGCGGGACTCGCCCGGTGCCGGCTGGATTGTCACCGGACCGGGCGAGTCGCTGCTCACGTGCTGGTGATCAGCCGCTCGCGATGCCGGCACCCACGAGGTCGCGGGCGGGGGCACGCTCGGCGTCGAGGTGTCGCATGTCGAACCCCTTGACGATCAGCCAGATCGCCAGCGCCATCTCCTGCAGCCCGATCGGGGCGGTGAAGATCGCCTGCCAACCGCCGAGTGCCTGTCCGAACATCTCGATGATTGCGCTGGCGAGGAGCAGGATGCCGCCGATGAAACCCCAGATCGACAGCCAGGTCGGCACCACGCTGGACCGGTACAGCAGCGAGTTGAGAATCAGCGCACTGACGCTGAACACGGCCATCGGTCCCAACCAGTAGGTCCACTCCCTGGCCGAGAGCAGCACTTCGGATAGCGGCTCCACTCCGGCGGCGGCGCCGTCGGGGCCGAATCCCTTGCTCAAGGAGAGCATGAGTGCAGCGGACACGGTGCCGGCGGCGATGAGCACTCCCTCGAGCGTTCTCGTGGCGAGGTAGCCCAAGGCCAGCCCTTCGTGCTGCTTCTTCAGAATCGGGAAGAAGAGTGCCGCCATTCCGAAGACCGAGAGCGCCAGCACCATCTCCAAGATCAGCCCGACGACCACCTGGCCCTCGGATCCGGCGGCCTCCGCCAGGAAGTCGGATTCGGTGGCGGGCAGTGCCAACGTCCCGCCGATGATCGCGGCAGCCGAGGCGATGATGAACAGGACTCCGATCGCTCGAGCAGTCGACTTGTATGCACCCATGGTGGGCTCCCTTCTTTGGTACTCGGCGAGACGGCCGTCCGCCGCGGTACCGCTTCTGTCTCTCATTCCCCTGGTGTCAGCAACCCTCGTTCGTAGGCGGCGGCGACCGCCGCTGCCCGGTGATGGACCCCCAACTTCTCGTACGTGTGCAGCAAGTGCGTCTTCACGGTGGCTTCGCTGATGAACAGCTGGGCGGCGACCGCCTTGTTGGTCGCTCCTGAGGCGACGAGGCCGAGGATCTCCAGCTCGCGGTCGCTGAGCGTTCCTCGGGCTGGCCGGCGGACCTGGCCGACCAGGTGCTTGGCCGCCGGGGGCGAGAGCACCGATTCGCCGACGGCAGCCGCCCGCACGGCGTTCCGGAGCTCGTCGCGCGGCGTGTCCTTGAGCACGTATCCGGTCGCTCCCGCCTCGATCGCCGGAAGCACGTCGCTCTCGGTGTCGTAGGTGGTGACAACCAGCACGTGGGCGCCCAGACCGCGCTCGACGATCTCGCGGATGGCGCCGACGCCGTCGAGCACGGGCATGTGAAGATCCATCAGGACAACGTCGGGCTCGAAGGCCTCGGTCCTGGCGACGGCGTCCATGCCGTCGGCGGCCTCGGCGACGACCTCGAAGTCGGGATCGCCGGCGAACAAGCCCCGAATCCCGTCGCGCACGACCGGGTGGTCGTCGACGATGAGGATCCGGATCGGCTGGTGGCCAGTCGTCTCAGACATCGGCGCCTCCGATGCCCGTCGGGACTCGAACCGAGATGGCGGTTCCCTCGCCCGGTGCGGACTCGACGTGCATGACCCCGTCGACGTGGTCGACACGCCGTCGCATGGCGGCGAGCCCGAAGCTGGTGTCGGGTGCTGTGTCCGTCGGGTCGAAGCCGAGACCGTCGTCCCGGATATCCAGCACGACCGAGTCGTCGGTGAACGACAGGGTGACGCCCGCTCGCGAAGCCTCGGCATGCTTGCCGACGTTGACGAGGGCCTCCTGGGTCGCGCGCAGGAGGGCCACCTCCACTTCGGGTCGAAGGCCCCGGTGCTCGCCGGTGGTCTTCACCTGAACCGGCACTCCGGTCAGTTCCGACCATCGCTCTGCTACGTCGCCGATGGCGGCCGGGAGCCTGCTGCCGTCCAGTTCGGCGGGGCGAATGTCGCGAACGGACCGCCTGGCGTCGGCGAGGCTGTGGCGGGCGATGTCTGCAGCAGCATCGAGATGCCGGCGCATCTCCGGCTCGTCGCCCCACGACTGATGGGTGGCCTCGATCTGGGTGATCACACCGGTCAATCCCTGGGCGATCGTGTCGTGGATCTCACCGGCCATGCGCTCCCGCTCATCGAGCATGCCCGCCTCCCTGGCCTGGACGACCAGTTGGGCGTGGAGGCCGGCGTTCTCCTCCATGGCCGCCTCGAGCTGGACCAGGGCCTGGCGCCGCTGGTCGGCGATCTCGGTGATCCGCTCACCGGCATAGAGCCCGGCGCCGGTCGTCAGCGTCTGGATGGCGACGACACCGAGATAGATCGACCAGTTCTCCGCGGTGGACGCGCCGATGACGATGTGCCCGTGGACGATGAATGCGAACGCCCCGATACCGATGAACACCAGGGGCCACGGTCGGAGCAGCGCGGCGTGGAAGAAGCCCGCGACTCCGTAGACCAGAAAGATCGTCTGATGGAACACGAGCAGGGTGGCGATGATCACGAACCCGACGAGGTAGAGCCGCAGCATCGACTGCGGGACCCGGGTCGGACGCCCGGCCCGCGTGAACGTTGCCCACGTCCATGCGACCGCAGCCAGGCAGAGCCCGAAGCTCAGCATCCGGTCGGCCGTCGTCTGGGCCTCCAGCTGTGCGAGCGCAAGCGACAAGGCCAACGTGACGTAGGCGATCCATGCGAAGACGGCGTCCACCCACCGTTCCCACGACGAGGTCGCCGACAGCGACCCCGTCATGGACCCCGGGATGTGTTCCGCCTCGAGGTGATCAAACACGGTGCTCCACG
>JAHEDH010000061.1 GCA_024641285.1 bacterium
ATCGATCTCCTCGCCGGGCCGACCGAGATCATGGTGATCGCCGACGACTCCGCCGACCCCGCCATCATCGCCTGCGATCTGCTCGGCCAGGCCGAGCACGGACCGACCTCGCCGGCCATTCTGGTGACCACGTCCGAAGACATCGGCCTCGAAACGATGCGCGAAGTGGCTCGGTGGCTCGAGACTTGGCCAACAGCGGCCGTGTCATCGCGGGCATGGCGCGACTACGGCACCGTGATCGTTGTCGACGACAGGGAGGAACTGGCTTCCGTTGCCGATTCCATCGCACCCGAGCACCTCGAGGTTCACACCCGCGATCCCGAGTGGTTCGTCGGCCGCCTCACCAACTACGGGAGCCTGTTCATCGACACCCATGCAACGGTGGCCTACTCCGACAAGGCCATCGGCACGAATCACACACTCCCCACCCGCGGAGCCGCCCGATACACAGGGGGTCTCTGGGTCGGGAAGTTCCTCAAGACCGTCACCACCCAGCGGTGCACGCCGGAGGGCTCGGTCGCCGTCGCCGAACACGCCGCCGTGGTCGCCGACGCCGAGCTCATGGAGGGCCACGCGGTGAGTGCCAGGCTGCGACTGAACCCCGAGTACTTCTCCGATGTCTTGGAGCATCTCGATGGCTGAGACGTCCGGGGGGCAGTCATCCCGAGTCGTGTTCGTCACCGGTGCGAGTCAGGGGATCGGTCGGGTGATCGCTGAGACGTTCGCCGATCTCGGCGACAGGGTCGTGCTGGCTGCCCGTGACGAGGCGAAGCTGGCGGAGGTCGCCGGCGAGATCGAGCGCAATGGCGGCAGGGCTCTCGTGGTCCCCACCGACGTGACCGACCCGACGAGCCTCAGCCATGCCGTGGCCGTGACCTTGAAGCAACACGGTCGAATCGATGCCGTCATCGCCAACTCCGGAATCGGGGGGCCGAGCGGAGTCCTGTGGGAACTCGATCCCGATGAATGGGATCACACCTTCGCAGTCAATGTCAAAGGGGTCTTCCTGACCGCGCGAGCGATCCTGCCGTCGATGATCGAGCGCCGCTCCGGGAGCCTCGTCGTCATCGGATCGATCTCGGGCAAACGCCCTCTGTACGGGCGCACGGCCTATGGCTCGACGAAGGCCGCCCTCGTCGGTCTGGTCCGGACACTCGCGACCGAGGCAGGACCGTTCGGCATCAGGGTCAACCTCCTGTCTCCCGGGTTCGTCGCGGGACCGCGGCTCGAATGGGTCATGGCTGCGCAGGCCGAGGCGCGTGAGATCGACGTGGCGGAGGTGCGGAGGGAGTTCGAGGCCGAATCGCCACTCGGCCGCCTGACCACGGCCCAGGACATCGCCGACACAGCGACACACCTGGTCTCGGAACGATCCGCGGCCATCACCGGCGCTGACATCAATGTCAACTCCGGCGTGGTCATGTATTGAAGGAGGAGACGACCATGCAATTGATCGATCTGTCACAGCCGATCTACGAAGGGATGCAGGTGTACCCCGGCCACCTCAAGACCGTGACCTTCCAGCACGCAACGCACGAGGAGACGGCGCCCAGGTTCGAGAGCGACTTCTCGTTCCAGACACTCGGCTTCATGCTCAACGACAACGGTCCGACGCACGTGGACTCGTTCAGCCATCTCGACCCCGACCCCGAGGCTCCGACGATCGACCAGATGGCGCTCGACCTGTTCTACGGCCCGGCGATCTGTCTCGATGTCTCCGCAGTCCCCGAGCAGACCGACATCACCGCCGATCACCTCGAAGCGGCACTCGGTTCGAGTGGGCTCACCCTGAATCCCGGTGACCACTGCTTCTTCTACACGGCCACATACGACAAGTACGGCGGGACATCGAAGTACCTCACAGACTTCGCCGGACTCGGAGCGTCCGCGGTGGAGTGGATCGTCGATCGTGAGGTCACAACCTTCGGAGTCGACTCCCCCACGCCGGACAACCCCACCTCGTCGATCTACCCGGCACATCTCATGTGCCGGAGGGAGCGCAAGACCCACTACGAGAACCTCGTGCTCACCGAGGTGGTAGGAAGCCGTTTCACCTTCGTGGGCTTTCCGCTCAAGGTCGTCGGCGCCCACGGTGGACCGACCCGCGCCGTGGCAATCATCGACTGATCGCCCCGCCGGTTCCAGGTTGGACCGCGACGTCTGTAGGTTGTCGATCGATCGCAGTCGAGCCGTTGACGCGAGCATGGAGCCGACGAAGGTGACTTTCCATCACGAGGACCACCATGGGTGATTCATATCCGATCGTCCGCGGCGCCGTCGTTCAGGCCGCCCCCGTCTTCCTCGACAGAGAGGCAACGGTCGAGAAGGCCATCGCCCTCATCCATGAAGCCGGATCCAACGGCGCCGAGATCGTTGCGTTCCCGGAGGGCTTCATTCCTGCGCACCCGATCTGGTTCCACTTCCACTCGGGTACGGACCGGCACGCGACAGGGCTGTCGGTCGAACTGTTCAAGAACTCCGTCGAGATACCGGGGCCGCACATCGACGCACTGGCTCGGGCTGCGGCCGAGGCGGGAACCTACGTCGTGATGGGATTGTGCGAGAAGGTGAGCGGCACGTTCGGATCGATGTACAACACGCAGGTGTTCATCAGCCCGACCGACGGCTACGTCGGCAAACACCAGAAACTGATGCCCACGGTCGGCGAGCGGCTCGTCCACCGACCTGGGGGGCCCGATACGTTCGGAGTCTTCCCGTCCTCGTTCGGTCCCGTGTCCGGGTTGATGTGCGGTGAGAACTCCAATCCCCTGGCGATCTTCGCTCTGACCGCCGAGGCCACCCGCATCCATGTGATGGCGTGGCCGAACCATTTCCCCAAGCCGGCACTGCCGATGCCCGAGATCTCCCTGACCGCAGCACGGGCGTTCGCACAGATGTCCAAGGCGTGGGTGCTGAGCGCATCGGCGGTCGTCGACGATCGGATCAGGGAGATGGTGCCGCTGACAGACACCGACGTCCAATACCTGACAAGAGACGACATCGGGGGCGGCTCATGCATCGTTGCACCTGACACGAGGGTCGTCGCTGGGCCGACGATCGGCAACGAGGAGTTGATCCTCTACGCAGACATGGACCTCGAAGTCGGAGTGAAGATGAAGCTGCGGCATGATCTCTCCGGTCACTACAACCGGCCCGACATGTTCCGGCTGCTCGTGAACAAGCGCTCGGCCCCCCTCATCCAGAGCATCGACGACGGGACTTCCGGCCTCGACTCGCCACCGATGCTCGAAACTCTCGAGCCACCGATGCTCGAGCCTCGAGCTTTCGACGACGCGGACTGAAGGCGGACTGCGTGCAAGGGCGAACAGCAAGTGATCCCTCGCGATCGGGTGTCGTCATGCCGGATGCCGGTCCGGAGCACCGAGATGCCCGACCGAAGCGGACCCGCGGCACCATCGCCGTCGTACTCGCATCCATCGTCACGATCGCCGGGTGGGTCGCCATCGGATCCGCTCCACCGCCCCCGGTGCCGAACGACGTGCTCGTCAGCCCCGAACAGTCTTTCGACGACGGTGCTCGCGAGTGGGTGCCGATGCAGTTCGATGGATCGGGAGGGTTCACAGCAGTTGCTCGGGGCTTCGATGAGATCGTTGCCGTAGGAACCGGTCGTCGGATCGATGCCGAGCCTTTTGCCTATCAGAGCGTCGACGGGGTCACCTGGAACGCCGCGACCCTGCCCGCCCGACCGGGAGATGTGATCGGATCGGTCGTGTGGACAGGCGACGCGTATCTCGCCACCGGCTATCGCCCGGATCTCGGCTCGGGAATCCCCCCGGCGGTCACGCCCGCCGCATGGAATTCGCCGGACGGTCTCACATGGTCGGAGTCTCCGACGGACGGACTGCCGGCAGAGGGCATGATCGGGCGTACCGTGTTCGACGGGAGCCGAATCATGGCGATCGGCTGGGAGGGGCTCGGGGTCTTCGAGCCGACGAATCCACCACCGCCCGGCACGAGCGGACGGGTCTGGAGCAGCGACGACGGCCAATCGTGGACCGACGTGACCCCGCCGGGCACGGCGATGATCTTCACCGACGTCATCGAAGTGGACGGCGTCGTCGTCATCGCGGGGGCATCCGGCGGTCATCCCGCGGTGTGGACCGAGACAGGCCCGCAAGAGTGGCAGCAGACGGACATCGACACACCAACCGAAGACGAGACCGTCGTCTCCATCGCCGGGAGGGAAGGCCAGCTGGTGGCAATCGTGCGAACGGCCGCCGACGTCGAGGGCATCGTCACCGTCTGGTCGGCGCCGATCGGCGGAGCCTGGAGCCGGATCGATCGCCGGGTGCCCCCTGACTCGTCCGGCTGGGTCCGCTGGATCGACGGGACGTTGTTCGCAGGTGCCGGATTCACCCGCACCGTGTTCCCCGACGGCCCCGAGCTCTGGACGTCGGCGTCAGGCAACAGGTGGTCTGGAATAGAGGTGACGGCCGGCGTGTCGCCTTGGCCCCCCACCGTGATCGCAGCCGTCTCCAAGGCCGGGGACCAGGTGACCGCGTTCGGCTCGCGCGGCGGCATGCCAACCGCATGGATCCTCCAGCCGCCTCAGCGGGATTCGTCAGAAGGCTGAAATCAGCAGGACCACCCCACTGAACGCCAGCAGGGCGAGCACGAGATGCGAAAACGTCCGTGATTTCAGCCGGTCACCGACCCTGGATCCGAGGGGTGTGACGACAAGCACCGGCGCGATCGCCACGAAGGCCTGGACCAGCCGCTCACCGGTGAAACTCCCGAGACCGGCCAATGTGGTGGCCTGCACCGTGCCGAACACCAGAAATGGGATCGTCACCCCGAAGACGAAGTCGGGCCGGGGAAGGTCCAGGGCATGGAGGAACGTGCCGAACACGGTGCCGCTGCTGCCGGTGGCACCGTGTATGAATCCCCCCACGACACCCACGGGCGCAGCCGCCCGCAACCCCTGCGCCCGTGTGAGGTGGAAGTCCGGCCGAGCAAGCGCCAGGACGATGTAGGCCAGGACCGAGGTCGCCAGGACGACCGAGAGGATCCGATCGTCGAGGATCGTCAGCAGATAGGTCCCGATCCCGACGCCGATGACGCCGGCCCCGACGAGTCGCACCAGCAGGGGTGCGATCGTGCCGGCCGATCTGCGGGTCGCCCACAGCAACATCAGGTTCGCCACGAGGTTGCCGAGCGAGCCGACCACCACGGCGTGCTCGACCCCGATGAACGGCGCCAACATCGGAATCGCCAGGAGTGGTCCGCCGAATCCGACAACCGACTTGACGAAGAACGCGAATGTCGTGACGGCGAGGATCAGTGCGAGTTCGATCGGCAGGCTCCAACGACGCGGCTCGGGGTCCGCGATGGATCGCGGACCCCGAGCAGTTCGGTTCTGAGTTGCTCAGAAGTTTTCGATGTTCTCCTTGCCGCTGGACAGGTCGGCCGACGGATTGATGTCCAACCCGAGCGCCGTCTGAGCGACGTGCAGACCCGACAGGTCGAAGTAACCGCGCCACTTGTCGTTGATGTCCGGGGCGACGTTGCCGAACGGGATGACGAAGTCCATCCAGGCATCCATCTCCGCCGGATCGAAGCCGAGGTCCTGCGACATGATCGTTCCGTCGATCTCCCACACGGCTGGATCGAAGAACGCATCCGGAAGGTCGATCTCGAACTCCTCGGAGAGGATCCGAACCAGGTCGTCGAAGTTGTCGCGGGTCTTGCACCAGCGCTGCGCGTTGATGTACCCGTAGTTCCATGCAGCTGCGAAGTCGGGATCGGCGGCCAGTTCCTCGGACGTCATCGCGAATCCACCCTGAGGTGCATTGAGGAAGTCCTGGTACAGCGCACCACCACCGGCCTCGACGGCCAACGGGATGTGCCGCGAGAACGCCACAGTTGCATCGATCTGCCCGGTGAGCATCGCCTGCACCCAGTCGTTCGATCCACCGGTCATCTCGGTGAAGATCACGTCGGTCTCCCAGTCGAGCCCGAGTTCCCCGAGCATGTACTTGCAGATCGCTTCGTTCACCTGTCCTGCCCGGCCACCACCGACACGCTTCCCCTTGAGGTCCTCGGCACTGTTGATCCCGGCGTTGGCGATGAGGATCAGCGGCTGTGCACCCAGATTGATGCTGATCATCTTGGCGTCGAGGACGTCCTTGTAGATCGCGTCGAACAGCACGTCGGAGTCGAACAGCACGACCTTGTACTCGCCTGCCAGGGTCGGCGGCACAGGATCATCGGCGTCGTTGATCTCGAAGCCGGTGATACCGACCTCTTCGAAGAAGCCGAGTTCCTTGGACTGGCCGATGTACAGCGGCGCACGCAACATCCGGTTCGGGTTGTTGTATCCGACCGTGAATCCGCTCGCCGAGGTCATCGGGACCGAAGACCCCGCCGTCGTCTCGGTCACCGCCGTGGTTGCGGTGCTACCGGCTGTCGTCGCAGTGCTTCCCGCCGTGGTCTCGGTGGTGGCGGCTGCGGTCGTCGCAGCCGGCTCGTCGGTGCCACACGCACCGAGCACGACGGCTCCGGCTGCGAGGCCGCTGAGTCCGAGGAACCTGCGCCGGGACAGTTCGCCCAGTCGGTTGACCTTGTCTTGCTCGCTCATTCTGTCTCCCTGTGTCGCGTCAGGTCTTGCTGACCTGTCTCCATGGAGCGATCTTCGCCTCCATCGATCTCGTTCCCTGAACCAGCACCAGCGCCAGGACCGCCAGGCTCATGAGAGCGGCATAGGTCAACGCGCCGTTGAAGCCGCGGGCGGCACGGAAGATCAACCAACCGAGCCCTCCGTCCTTGCTGGCTCCTGTGAGAAACTCTGCAATGACGACCCCGACGAGGCCGCGGCTCAACGCGAGCTGGATACCGCTGACCACGAACGGCAGCGTGTACGGCAGCACGACCTTCTGATAGATCTGGCGCCTGTTGGCGCCGAAGACCCGGGCAGCGTTGATCAGCGACTGCTCCGTCGTCTTGACACCCGCCCAGGTGTTGATGATGACCGGGAAGATCGCGGTGAGGATCACCAAGGCGTACTTGATCTCGTTGCCGAGACCGAGAAACAGCACGAGCACCGGGAAGAGCGCGATTCGAGGGAGCGAACTGAACGTCCACACGTATGGGCTGAGGATCGCGTCAGCCCACTTGGATCCCCCCATGATGAGCCCGATCGGGATGCCGACCAGGATCGAGACGATCAGCCCTATGCCGTAGACCTGGATCGTGACCCAGAAGTTCTTGACGATGACGAAGTCCTGAAGCAGGTCGAATGTCTCGTTGGTGGAATCGGCCCCTCCCCCGATCCAGCCGATCTTGAAGGCATGGGCCATGGACGAGAAGGTTGGGATGAAGTTGGCGTTGTCGTAGACGGTGGCTCCCCACTGCCACAGCGCTGCGAAGATCGAGAGGTTGATGATCGTGATGACGGGATACCTGGCTCGCCGCCAGATCCGCTGCCAGTTCCACTCGGCATCGCGAAGACGCGGTTGAGATGCGATGGCGGCACCTTCGGTCACCTTCTCCGGTGTTGCCTGGTCGGTCATGCCACTGCCCCCCTTGCTCCAAGTGCCTCATCCTTGACCAGGCCCCAGAGGTGCTCACGGAGGGCGCCGTATTCGGGATGTCTGGTGATCTCGCCTTCCGCGAGACGCGGACGCTCGATGTTGACGTCGATGATCTCGCGCACGGTTCCCGGCCGATGCGAGATGACGGCGATCCGGTCGCCGAGACTGATGGCCTCGTCGATGGAGTGGGTGATGAACACCACCGTCTGACCTGCATTCATGACCAGCTTTTCGAGTTGGGCCTGCAAGACCTCTCGAGTCATGGCGTCGAGCGCTCCGAACGGCTCGTCCGCCAGAAGCAGTTTGGGCTGGGTGACCATCGCTCGAGCGATGCCCACGCGTTGGCGCATCCCTCCCGACAACTCGTGTGGGTAGGAATGCTCGAATCCTTGGAGTCCGACGTCGCTGATCATGGTTTGGATACGCTCGTCGATCTGGGAATTGGACAGGCCGCTGTCGCGAAACTCGAAAGGCATACGGACGTTCTGTTCGACCGTCCTCCATGGCATGACGGCGTAGTCCTGGAACACCATCGAGCGATCACGTGAGGTTCCCTTGATGGGCTTCCCTTGGTACGTGACCGTGCCCTCCCACGGTTGGAGGAGCCCGGCGACTGCGTTGATGAACGTCGTCTTGCCGCAACCGGAGGGACCGACGAGCACGACGAACTCTCCTTCGTGCACGGTGAGGTTGATGTTGGTGAGGGCGGTGAGCAGCTTGCGTTCCCGCTCGAGCTCGTATCCAACGGTCAGGTTCTCGGCAACGACGAGCGGTGTGCCCCTGCCGGCTGTGTTGGTTGTCACTCCGTTTGACAAGGTCATCGACTCCCAGCGTCCTGGCTCACCCGAACTTCAGCTCCGACTCGGCGGTTGCAATCGTTTGCAACCGGAAAGCTACCGTTCCGTTTCCACAGTTTCAACCGAAAGCGACGATTTTGTTTCCGGCAGCCGGACGATACCTCACAAGCCGAGCAACCGTTGAGCATTGCCCTTCAAGATCTTCTGACGAACCGAGTCCTTGAAGGGGAGATCGGCGAATTCGTCGACCCAACGATCGACACCGATCACCGGCCAGTCGGTGCCGAAGAGGACGCGGTCCTGAATGAGGCTGTTGGCGTAGTGCACCACCTCGTCCGGGAAGTATCTCGGGGCGAAACCCGACAGATCGATCCAGAAGTTCGCCTTGTGCCAGCAGGCTGCGACTGCCTCGTGATGAAACGGCCATCCGGGGTGGGCGTGGATGATCTGGAGCTCCGGGAAGTCGGCTGCCATGTCGTCGAGGTGGGGGATCGCCCGGGCAGCCTCGAGCTTGTAGCCCATCCCGCCCGGACGGCCCGCCCCTGCTCCGGCGAAGCCCATGTGGAACATCACCACGATCTCCAATTCCTGGCAGACCTCCCAGATCGGGTAGAACGTCTCATCGTTGGGAAAGAACTTCTGGCGGACGGGATTGAGCTCGCCGATGCCCTTGATGCCGAACTCTGCGTGGCACCTCCTGATCTCGTCGATCGCCGCTCGACCTTTGTGCGGGTCGATGCCGGCGAACGGGATGAACACGTCGGGATGGTCCACGACCGCAGCGCCGATGAGGTCGTTCGGGGCGCCCGGGACCCCCGAGATGGTCTCGTCGTCCGAATTGCAGAGCACGGCCATCATCCGGCGCTCCCGATACAGATCTGCTTGCTCTGCGAACGACACCGGCCTGCGTTCGTTCTTGAAGTGCTCGCCCATCTGTCGACGCCTGGCGCCCATCGCCTCGAGGAACTCCTCGGTTTGAGGGTGGGTGTGGATGTCGATGGCAACCACGTCGTCGATGTGCAGGGGCATGTTCAGATGGCTCCTTCGCTCCGTAGCCGATCGATCTCGGCAACCGACATGCCGATCTCGGACAGGACCTCATCGGTGTGCTGGCCGAGGGTCGGGGCCGGTGGCTCGACTCGCAGGCCGGTCTCGCTCAGGCGAAGAGCGGGTCCGACCTGGGTGAGCGGTCGCTCGCCGCCTGGCATGTCGATCGTCTCGACGATCCCCAATTCGGCGATCTGAGGGTCCGCGAACACCTCGGCGAACCCGTTGATCGGGCCGTGCGGGACGTCGGCGCGCTCGAGCGCATCGAACCACTCGGCGCGGGTCCGGCGAAGCGCGGCCGCCTTGAGGATGCGATCGAGCACCGTGTAGTTGTCATGGCGCGCCATGCGATCGGAGAAGCGCGGATCTCCCCTCAACTCGATCAGGTCGAACACCTCGGTGACCGCGTGCCAGAACTTCTCCGGCACCGACATGTGGATCACGAATGGGAGGCCGTCACCGGACACCACGCCGTACGCCTGCGCCCGCCGCTGCCGGGTGGTGGAGAAGGTCTCCTGGCCCTGGTCGAGGTAGACCGAGCCCGGCTCCGCCAGCAGTCCGACCACGGCACGGAGCATCGAGGCGTCCACCATCTGCCCGCGACCGGTCCGGGCTCTGGCGTGCAGCGCCGCCAGGATCCCGTGTCCGGCTGTGAGACCGGCCAGGAGATCCGAGAAGGCGGGGCCGACGGGCTGGGGATCGTCGACGTCGATCAGCTGCGAGAACAGGCCCCCGACCGCCGAGATCACGGTGTCATAGGCCGGCCGATCGACGTAGGGCCCAGTAGCTCCGAACCCGGTGATCGCGCAGTAGATGAGTCGCGGGTTCCGCTCGGAGAGAACGGGCCATCCCAGTCCGAGCCGGTCCATCACCCCGGGACGGAAGTTCTCGATCACCACGTCGGAGGCGTCGGCCAGACGGAGAAACGCCTCGGCTCCGAGGGGATGCTTGAGGTCGAGCGTGATGCCGCGCTTCGTCCGGTTGTACACGGCGAACTGGGGGCTGTGCGTCCGGTCCCCCGACTGCCAGTATCGCATCGGATCACCCGTGCCCGGGGTCTCGACCTTGATCACATCCGCACCCAACTCACCGAGCAGCTTGCCGGTCACCGGCGCGGCGATATATCGCGAGATCTCCAGAACCCTGACGCCATCGAGAGCCCCGGTCATGGTTCGATCCCATCCGGCACGGTGTCCCTGATGACCTCACCATTGTGATGAATCCGCTCGTAGATCGGGACCGCCTTTGCGACCAGGTTGTAGACCGGGCAGCGGGCGTTCGCCTCGTCGACCATCGCCAGTACCTGAGCGTCGGTGCCCGGCGTCGTCACGTCCGCTTCGATGACGATCCATTGCGGATTCGGAGGGATGCCGTCGATGAGATGCTCACCGCGCATGTCCATGTACGTGACGACGTCGATCTCGAGTTCCTCGATCTCGCATCCCGCCAATGCGGCACCCTTGGCGTACCAGACCTGCTGACAGAACGCCAGGCCCGAGAGGAAGTATCGGAGCGGGCTCGGCGCCCTGCCCGTTCCGGCGCGACCTTCGGACTCGTCGCATTCGAACGAGAACGCCTTGTCGTACTGAACGAAATCCGAGCGGGCGTTGACGTTTTCGATGAGTCGGGTCACGACGCGGGGACGGACGTGACCGGCCGAATCGTCGCCACGCAGCTTCTCGGACGTCGCTTCGACGTTGGTCCGGAGTCGCTCCAGGTCGACCCTCATTCACCATCTCCCATGTCGATGACCACCTTCCCTATCCGATCCCGGTCGAGGACCGCCTCCATGGCCTCGGCTGCCTGCTCCAACCCGAAACGCTGCGCAACGACCGGCTCGATGCCGTCGATCGTCAGCATCCGGTAGACGTCGGTGAAGTCGGTGAGGTTGGAGTTCGCCGATCCGATGATCCGGTGGCGAGATCGGTACACGTCGAGAGCGTCCAGCTCGAGCCTCACACCTGGCGCGGCAGCCACCAGCACCAGCGTCCCGCCCCGTCCGAGCGATGCATATGCCTCGGAGATGACCTCCGCCGCCCCTGTTGTCTCGATCACCAGATCGACGCCGGCGCCGTCGGTGGTGACACCGATGTCGTTCACGAGATCGCCGGTGACCCTGTTCAGGCCGACGAGCGCCCCGAGATCACGGGTGGCGAGGAGTTTGGTGTCGGACGAGGCAACCGAGATGACCCGATGTCCGAGCGCCGCAGCGATCTGCACGGCGGCGGTCCCGAGCGCACCGCCGGCGCCGGTGACCATCGTGACCGGGTCCGGTGGCAGCTCTCCGGCGGATCTGATCATCCTGAGCACGACCGCATGTGTGTGTGCCGCCGCCGCTCCGGAGACGAACGACACCTCGTCGGGCAGCTTGATCAAGTTCGACCGGGGCACTGAGATGAGCTCTGCGAATCCACCCTGACGGTCGATGCCGAATGTCTTCGCATCGACACAGTCGGCCGCGCGGTTCGCCCTGCACCAGCGACACCGCCGGCAGGCGATCGACGGCTTCATCACCACCCGGAGCCCGGTCGTCATGGCGCCGCTGCCGGACTCGATCACCCCGGCCGCATCGATCCCCTGGATCAGGGGAAACACCGCATCGCGACCCATCCCGGCGCCGCGCTCGAACACCATCCGATCGAGCCGATTGACGCTCGCTGCCATGACACGAACGAGTATCTCACCGGATCGGCGCTCGGCGTCGGGCACGTCGGAGATCTCGATCGGTCCGCCGACAGCCGAGGTGACGGCCGCTCTCACGCTGTCACCTCGAGGCTTCCACGGGTCGAAGGCGCGTGGGCGAATGCATGACCGGGATCCTAGGACCGCAACCGCGTACGATCACGGACGGAAGGCGAGGAGAAGCATGCCACGCGCAGCCGTCGAAGGCAGAGATGGGCTCGAGCGAATGATCCCGAGGTGGACACCGTGATGATGCCGGTCTCCGGCGGCCAGACCCCGGGCCAGGAGCGGTGACGAGGACGATCGTCGTCCCCGGAGCCGGGGTCGATCTCGGAGCGATCGAGGCCCAGGGGTCGGACATGGGGCGCGTCCCCATCTTTCTGATCCACGAGAACCGCGGTCTCGTGCCGTACATGCTCGACGAGATCGATCGGCTCGCGGAACGGGGACACCGGGTGGTGGCACCGGATCTGCTCAGCCGGATCGGGGGAACGGCGGCCTTCGCAGGAGACCCGAGCTCGGTGTCCACGAGAGAGATAGACACGGAGACGCACGTCGCCGATCTCGTCGCCGCATACGACTGGATGGCGGGACAGGAGAAGCGTCTCGCCGTGATCGGCTTCTGCTTCGGGGCAGAGATGGGCTGGCAGCTCATCTCCAGGCGATCGCCCGAACTCGCCGTTCTCTGGTACGGAATCGGCCCCAGCCCGGTGCTCGTCCCGACGATCCGATCGAAGGTCTACGCCGCATACGCCGAATTCGACCCTCGAGTCAACGACACGATGCCACCGTTGTGCGAAACGCTGGCCCGCAGCCCGCTCGACATCACGCTCGAGTCGTTCCCCGGCACGCGTCACGCGTTCGCCGATCACACCCGGCCGGAGCGCCACTCCCCGGCCGCGGCTGCCGAACTCTGGGCACGAACGCTCGAATTCCTCGATTCACACTGATTCGACCCAAGTTCCGAAAACGGCCAGCAATCGATTGCAGTACAGTCCCCCGAGTGAGTGATCCAAGAATCGAAGCCGCCATCGCCCACTGGGCGCCCCGGTACGTCGAACACGGCGTGCCGGTCGGGGACTTCCTCGACATCACACGATCGATCGAGAGTTGGGACGACTGGTGCTCCGCCTGGACCGCCTCGGGCCGGGTGCACGAGGAACTCGGCGACGAAGCGCTGGCACAGGGCTACTTGCGCTCCGCCGGTCACCACTACCTCACCGCTGCGGTCGAGTACCACTTCGGCAAGTTCTTGTTCTGCCACGACATCGACCAGATGAGGGCCACCCACGAGATGGCTGTCGCCGCCCACCGCAAGGCCCATCCCCTGGTCGACCCCCCGATGGAACGCATCGAGTTCGACTACCTCGGCGCCCACACGCTGGCCGGCAACCTCCGCAAACCGGCAGGTGTGGACAGACCACCGGTCGTCCTGCTGATCCCCGGGCTCGATTCGGCCAAGGAAGAGCTGTCCGGGTTCGAGTTCTGGTTCCTCGATCGCGGGATGGCGACGTTCTCGATCGACGGCCCCGGCCAGGGCGAGGCCGAATACGACCTCCCGATCGAGACGGCGTACGAGAAACCGGCAGGCGCAGCAATCGACGCGCTCGGGCACCGAGCGGACATCGACACCGAACGCCTGGGAGCGATGGGCGTGAGCCTCGGCGGCTATTACGTCGTGCGGGCGGCCGCCTTCGAGAAGCGGATCAAAGCAATGATCTCGCTGTCCGGCCCCCACACGATCAACGAGTCGATCGACGCGACCCCTCCGATGACCAGGCTGGCATTCCAGGTGAGGACTCACTCCCCCGACTTCGAGACCGCCAAACAGAAGCTGGCGACGATGGACCTCACAGGTGTCACCGAACATGTCACGTGCCCGTCGTTCATCGTCACCGGGGCGAACGATCGGATCGTTCCGGCAGAGCAGACGCGCAGGATCGCCGAAGGCATCAAGGGACCGGTTCACCTCCAGATCATCGAGAACGCCAACCACGTCGCAACGAACAAGGCGTACGTCTACCGGCCCCACATGGCCGACTGGATGGCAGATCAGCTCGGCGCAGGAACCTCCAGCGAGTGAGAACGAGGAGAGCGAAATGGCAGCGGCATACACGTCCAAGGTGACGATCGAACGGGTACGAGGCCCGATTCGGATCGCAACCATCCCGGCACGAACTGAACCGGTGACCTTCGGAGTGCATTCGGAAGTCGCCGAGCACTACGGGGTCTCACAGGACGAATTCCCCCCCGATGCCACCACGCTCGACTACCTCGTGGCCGCGGCCGGCGGTTGACTGACCGGCACCTTCGGGGGCGCGCTGGAGGCGCGCGGCATCAAGGCAAGCGGAGGAACGCTCATCGGTCAGGTCACCGGTGAGATCGAGAAGGAAGGATCGGTGCTGGTGGTCAAGCGGATACACGTCGAGTACCGGCTCGCCGGCGTGGCCGAAGAACAACGCGAGACGGTCGAACGCGTGCTGACCTTTCATGCCGACAAGTGTCCGGTCGCCCGCTCGATCGCACCGCAGATCGCCATCACCACGTCGGTCGAGTACGTGTGAATCGCCGTGGCTGAGCTCAGCGCCGTTCTCGGGGTCCCCCACAACCCGCTGCTGTGGCGGACGATGAATGCTCAGCCGGTACCCGACGACCTGGCACGCACCAGCGACAACTTCGCCCGGTTCGCCCGGGGGATCGCAGACGCCGGCGTCGACGTGCTCGTCGTGGTCGGCTCGGATCACCTGCGGCAGTTCGGGTGGGCGAACTCACCGGCGTTCTGCATCGGCAAGTCGGAGCGATTCGCTTGCACCTTCGAGAACGAGATCAGGACCTTCGGGTTGGAGCCCTGGGAGATGGCCGGCGATCCCGAGTTGGCCGGCTGGCTCCTCGGTGATGCGGAGCTCCAGCCGGACATCGACTTCGCCATGTCGAACGAATGGGTGCTCGACCACTCATTCACGCTCCCGGCCAAGTTCATGACTCCCGAGTTGCACATTCCGATCGTCCCGATCCACACCAACGCCAACATCCCACCCATCCCGCGCGCAGAGCGATACGCATCTCTCGGCAGGTACCTTCGGCGGCGCATCGAATCCGCCCCGATGGAACGGCGGGTCGCCCTGATCGCCTCCGGCCACCTGGCGACGGAGATCGGCGGCCCCAAGCAGTTCCTGGGTGGAGGATCTCCCGACCAGATCTTCGACGACGACGCCGTGAGGTGGATGGCCGAAGGCGACATCGACGCGGCAGTAGCCGGATGCACGTTCGAGAGGCTGGCGGCGGCGGGCAACGTGACCGGGCAGTTCCTCAATTTCATCACGGCGCTCGCCGCGGCGGGCGGGCCTGCCGCACTCGCCGAGTGCACGCCCTCGAGGTTCGCCAACGGCCCGTTCTTCTGGTGGGACGTATGAGCCGCTTCCAGATCGACAAGTTCATGAGCTTCGTCGAGGGGTCGGACCAGGCAGTGGTCGACTACGTGGCGGATTCCGAGTCGTTCGTCGCCGGCTGGGAGGAACGGGCCGACGCCTCGCGTCTGCCGCTGCCCCACGCCGGGAGCTTCACCGATGAGGAGCGATCGGCGCTCGTGTCCCGCGACCACGCCGAGCTCTACCGGCTCGGCGCCCATCCCTATCTGCTGTGGCACTTCGTCGAGGCCATCCGGATCTGGACGGGCGAGACCACATGGCCGGAGATGAAGGAACGCTTCCGTGCCGACATCGCCGGCATCGAGGACCCGGGGTTCGCCACATGAACCGCAGTCCACACAGGAGAGGGAGTACGACATGAAACTGGGATGGATCGGGCTTGGCGACATGGGTCAAGTCATCATTCCGCGGCTGCTGGCCGCCGGGCACGACGTGACCGGATGGAACCGCACCCGCTCGAAGGCGGACGCACTCATCGAGCACGGGATGAAATGGGCAGACTCGCCGAAACAGGTGGCGGAGCAATCCGACTTCGTCTTCTCGATGGTGACGAACGCCGACGCCGTCGAGGCGATCGCTCTCGGCGACGACGGTGTGATCTCGGGGCTCGGACCAGACGGCGTCTACCTCGACATGTCGACCATCGACCCGCTGGTCAGCCGCAACGTCTCGGCCCAGTTCACGGAGCGGGGCCTCACGATGCTCGATGCGCCGCTGTCCGGAAGCCCGGTGACCGTGGCACAAGGGACCGCCTCGACCATGGTCGGCGGAGATCGCGAAGCGTTCGACAAGGTGACACCCGTGCTCTCCGACATCGGCAGCAAAGTCAGTTACATCGGGCCCTCGGGAACTGCCGTTCAGATGAAGGTCGCGATCAACCTGACGCTCATCGTGGAGATGGTGGTCTTCTGCGAGTCGGTGGCACTCGCCGAGAAGGGCGGCGTCGACCGCGCAGTGGCCGTGGACGCGATGCTCAAGAGCGTCGTGGCGTCGCCGGTCATGGGCTACCGCGGCCCGTTCATCCTCGAGATGCCCGACAAGCCACTCGCCGACGTGACACTGCAGCAGAAGGACATGGTGCTCGCCCTCGAGGTCGCCCGGCGGCAGGGGTCATCTGCTCCTCTGGGTGCGGTGGCCAACGAGCTGCTCAACGCCTGCCGAGGGCTGGGGATCGACCACCGCGACTTCGTGACCGTCTTCGACGTCTATCACCTGCTGGCAGGTCTGCGATGAGCGATCGGATTCACCGGAACCTGGCCGATGTCCCCGTCGTCGGCGGCCTACGCGAGGACGAGGGCTGGATCGACATGCGGGTCCAGTTCCTGCTCGACAGTGTGCAGACCGGAGCCGACGATTTCCTGCTCGGCTGGACGATCCTGCCGACCGGAGCTCGCCACGATCGCCACCTCCACCGCAATGCCGACGAGTTCTTCGTCGTCCTCCGGGGCGTCGGACACATCTACACCGACGACGGGACCGAGCCCGCCTCCGAGGGTGACGTCATCTGGACACCACGCGGGAAGTACCACGGATTCGACAACACCGGCGACGACGACGTCGTGCTCGTGTGGGGCTGGAACGGCGCAGGCTCGCTCGAGTCGTCCGGCTACGAGGTCGACCCGGACCTCGAATCGTGAGCAATCCCTGGGACGACCCGAGGGCGGTCGAGGGCCTCCGGCGCCAACTGGACGCCCGATCGAAGGCCTTGTCCGGTGGCGCCGGGCACGTGGGCTGGAAGGTGGGGTTCGGCGCTCCGGCCTCGCTGGAGTTGATGCAGATCACCGCCCCGTTGCTCGGTTACCTCACCGACGAGACGGTCTTCGGGAGCGGCGCAGCGTTCCAGACATCGGGATGGGCCCGAGGCGTCGTCGAGTTCGAGGTCGCCGTCTGGATGGGCACCGATCTGGGCGCCGGCGCCGGCGCCGCCGAGGCTGCCGAGGCAGTCGCAGCGGTCGGACCGGCCATCGAGGTGGCCGACGTGGATCTGCCCGTCGGGCCCGACCGTGTCGCCGACATCATGGCGGGAGACATCTTCCATCGCGGGGTCGTCTTCGGAAAGCGGGACACTCGACGCTCCGGTCTCGACATCTCGGGCATGACAGCGCGGATCTCCGTCGACGGCACCCAGGTCGCAGCGGTGACCGACCTCGAGGCGATCACAGGACCGTATCCGTGGATCGTCTCGACGGTGGCGTCGACGCTGGCCTCGGCCGGGGAGCGTCTCCGGGCCGGCGACGTGATCATCACCGGTTCGGTCATCCCCCCGGTCTCGGTGACGGAAGGTCACGAGTTCACCTTCACACTCGATCCGTTCGAGCCCATTTCGATCACCAACTGAGCGCCCCGGTGCCGTCGTGAGTCGTAGGATGCGATGACCCGATCGAGGACGATGATGGCCGCACAATCCGATCACCTGGCCTTTCTCCGATCGACGCCGCTGTTCGCTTCGGTCCCAGACGACACCCTTGCCCGCATCGCCGAGATCGCGTCCGAGAAGTCCCACGCCGCCGGCAAGGTCATCGTCAGGCAAGGAGGTGGGGCGCATGCCTTCCATCTGATCGTCGACGGCGAGGCCGAGGTCTCGGCCGGCGACGCGCTCATCGCCACCCTCGGGCCCGGGGATCACTTCGGGGAGATCGCCGTCGTCAACAACGCCAAACGCAACGCCACGGTGACGGCCATCACCCCGGTCCGCGTCCTCGCGATCGACACGATCTCGTTCCGGCGCCTCGTCGGTTCCGATGCCGCGCTCGCCGCGACGCTGCCGCCGGTGATCGCCAAACGGCTGGCGGACCGGGACGAGAAGCTCAACTAGCCGGTCCGATGAGGAGCCTGAGACGGGTCGGCGGATGGGCGATGAAAGCGTCGGCACTCGCTCTGATGATCACTGCAGTCTTCCAGGGAATCGACGGTCGTATTTGGCTTGCCATTCCCCTGGCAGTGGTTGCCCTCGCCTCGGTCATCGCCG
>JAHEDH010000183.1 GCA_024641285.1 bacterium
GGCCTCTATCTGGCCGCTCTCGCCGTCCGCGGCTGGATCCGGGGGTTCGTCAAGGAGGCACTCGATCTCGCTGGGTTGGTGTTCGGGGTCTTCTTCGGGTTCCGGGTGAGCGCTCCCGTCGGCGACTTCCTGGCTGACCGGTTCGGAGTGACCCCCGAGTGGGCGCGTCTCGGGGCCGGGATCGTGATCTTCGTCCTCGTCGGGGTCGGGTTCTCGATCCTGGCGGCGACGCTGGGCCGCTTCATGCGGTTGCCGGGCCTCAATCTGTCGAACCGGCTCCTCGGCTCGGGGATCGCCGCGGCGTGGGGGATCTTCCTGCTCCTGGTCATGGTCGCCATCGTCGAGGCAGTCCGCGTTCCCGACACCGTCAACCAGACCATCGAAGAGTCGAAGGTCCTCGACGTCCTGGCAGGCGCGGACGCCGCACCCCGGGTGATGCTGGAGTCGGTGGCCGGCGACGACGTCATCGGCTCGCTGCTCGCGCTCAAGTCGATAGCCGGCGAGGAGCGGATCATCCTCGACGGCGACGATGTGTTCGAGATCCCCACCTCGTCCGAACAGGATCTGTCGGACTCCGCGACCGAGGCTGCCGAGATGTTCGATCTGCTGAACGACGAGCGGGTGGCGTCTGGCCGCGATCCGCTGGCTGCTTCGGAGGGTCTTGCTGCAATCGCTCGCAGTCACGCATTCGACATGTATCTGAACGGCTTCGTGTCCCATGTGTCACCATCGACCGGAGGAATCCGGAACCGTGTCGAGGCATCGGGGATCAGGCTGTCGATCGTCGGCGAGAACCTCGCGCTGGCCAGTTCGACGCGAGCCGTGCACGACGGCTTCCTCAAGTCGGCATCCCATCGCCGAAACATGCTCGAACCGGCATACGATCGGGTCGGCGTTGCGGCCGTGAATGGCCCCTTCGGCCTGATGGTCGTGCAGGTGTTCGGCGGATGACGACGGAATCCAGAGCACTCGAGGACGCGATGACGCGGGTGTATCGGCCGTGGCTGCTCCATCTGTTCGAGTCGCGAGGATGGAAGGTCGGCCCCGAGTTGGCTCGAGGGATCGAGGACGGGGAACGCTGGCTGACCGAGACTCTCGAGCATCTCCTGGGTCTGACGTTCGAACAACAGCGCCGGGGCCCGCTCGAGATCTTCCAGGAGGCGATGAGATTCCCGACCGCCGTGTTGGCCGATCTCGGCGTCGAGACGGTCGAGCGTGACGCCGCTGCGGTCACGGCGATCCCCGGTGATGTGTTCGATTTGGCTCCCGCCTCGTCGGCGGCGCTGGGCGAGGACGTCTGGAGAGCTCACCTGGCGTGGGGAGCGGCCAAGGCCGCCGCCATGCGGCACCGGTGAATCGACGTTCGGATCAGCCCTGCGGTCTGACCCGGACGGCCCCACTGGTGGCGAGCACGATGCCGCCGAGCACCACCGCAACGCCGGCGTATTGCAGTGCGGATGGGGCTTCGCCGAAGATGATCCTGCCCCAGAGCAACGTGAGCGTTGGCTGTAGGAGGATGATGAACGACGTGTGAGCCGACGGCAGACGGGGCATCGCATGCCCGATGAAGAGCCACCCGACCACCTGCGGCCCCAGCGCCAGCGCGAGAATCCACCCGTGGGCGGGCCACGAGGGCGTCAGGTCGCCGCTCCCGGTCGCGAGGGCATACGCCACGGTCGCAACGGCTCCGCCGGCCACGGCATCCAGCAGGGGGCCGGGCGTGGGTGCCAGTCGGATGTTGCTGCGTCTCCACAACATGAGAAACGCCGAGTACAGGAATGCGGCTCCGAACGCCATGAACACGCCGAGAACCGGCCGGGTGCCGAACGTCGATCGCGTGCCGAGACCTGTGATGAGTGCCAGGCCACCGATGACGATCGGGAGGGCGATCACCACCCGGCCGTCAGGTCGTTCCCTCAGCAGCAGCCAGGCGGCGAGCGGCACGATCACGACCTGACTGTTGGCGATGAGGGTGGCGAGCCCGGTTCCGATGTATGCCATCGACGATTGCCATACGACCACATCGACGGCAAGGAACGCACCCGAGGCGAGCCCGATCAGCCGGTCCGTCGCCGGGCGAGTATCGGCCTCCCTGACCCGCCACCACAGCAAGGCGAGCACCGGGAGCGCGTACACCATCCGAAATCCGGTGGCGGTCACAGGATCGGTACCGGACAGCTCGAAGAAGATCGCACTGAACGAGATGATCACCGCACCGGTGAGTCCCGCCCATGCCGGTGATCTGGTCTTGTTCTCAGCCTGCAGCGTCTGCTGCATTCGTCAGCAGCTTGAAGCTGTGATGGATCGACTCGATGAACGCAGCAGTGTCGGGAACGGAGTCGTAGTCCGCATGCACGCCCCAGAGCAGGCGCCCGTCGTAGGAGAAGAGCGCAACTCCCACGCCATGCTTCGCCCAGAGTGGAACGATCGGGTAGTTGGCCAGCATCTTCGAGCCGATCAGATACATCGGGAACTGTGGGCCGGGGACGTTGGTCACTGTCATGTTGAACGGGCGGATGGCGCTCGAGGCCAGACGGTTGGCGATACTCAGCAACGGCAGCGGGGTCCCGCTGCTCAGGTCTACGAGCGTGGCAGCGCCGAGCGCCTGGTTCGATTCCTTCAGGTGCTGGGTCTCGTTTGCGATGGAGCGGAGCCGCCGGACGGGGTCCGGTTCGTCGACTGGCAGAGGTACCAGCCACATCGCCACTTGGTTTCCGAGAGCCCCCTTTTGGCTCGGCTTGCGAACCGAAACGGGGGCCATGGCTCGGAATTCGATGCCTTCGGTCGAGAAGCCGCGCTCGACTTCCAGGAAGTGCCTGACCGCGCCGGCCGTGATCGCCAGCACGACGTCGTTCACGGTTCCCCCGAGCGCGTTCTTGATGTATTTCACGCCGTCGAGCGGCATCTCGGTCCAGTCGAACCTCCGGTTGGGCCCGATGTCCTGGTTGATCGGCGTGGCGGCGGCCTGGCTGAGCCAACCCGATCGCAACGACTCCGCCGCCGCCGTCAGCTTCGCGGCGGTGGTGCCGATCCTCTCGACACCTGCCCTGGCGGTCTCGGTGATCGAAGTGAGGTCGTCGATGCGCTTGCGGGTGGACCGGGCCAGCTCTGACACGGCGAGCTCCGCGGGGGTCGGCGCCGGGCGGGGAACCCAAGGCTTCTTGTCCTCGAGTTCCTCGGTCGGTACCACGTTGAGGAGGATCGTGGTCAAATCGACACCAGAGATCCCGTCGATCATGCAGTGATGGATCTTGGCGATGATGGCGAACTTGCCTTCTTCGAGCCCTTCCACGATCCACAGTTCCCAGAGGGGCTTGCTGCGGTCGAGCTGCTGGGAGACGATTCGCCCCGCGAGCGCCTTGAGTTGCTCCTCGTTTCCCGGGCGCGGCAGGCTGGTGTGACGCACGTGGTATTCGAAGTTGAACCCGTCGTCGTCGATCCACACCGGTGCCCGGTTGTACGGCACGAACGAGAGCCGTTGGCGGTAGCGCGGGATGTATTGCAGCTTGGCTTCGATGTGGTCACGGATCCGCTGGATGTCGATACCGCCATCCGGTCTGGTCAGCGGGCCGGATTCGAAGAGCACGACCGAGGCGACGTGCATGTGGGTCGTTCGGGTCTCGAGCGCGAGGAAGGATGCGTCGAGATAGGAGAGTGGTTCGTAGAAGGTCGCGGCCATGTCCCTATCAGCCTATCGGCTGTCGTCGCCCCGTCTCACGGCTGCCGGCTCGGACGGGCCACCGGGGGTAGCGTTCGATCCATGACGGCGGTTGCGTGGTTCGAACTGGCTGCCGGGGTGGGCATCCTCGGGTTCTGGGGCTTCGCCATCCCGATGCGGCGGGTCCCCGAGATCGAGGAGGGAGACCGGGCGATCTGGTTCCACATCGTCGCCGAGGTCGCGATCGCTGTCGCTCTCGTGGCTGGGGGTGTCGGGTTGCTCGTCGCAGGCCCCGAGCCCTGGGCTCGGGTGGTTGCGGCCGCGGCGGCCGGTGGCTTGGCCTACTCGACGATCAACAGCCCCGGCTACTACGCCTCAGACGGCAATTGGGGCGTGGTTGGTGCGTTCGGGTTGCTGACTGTGCTCGGGATGGCAGCGGTCGTCGTATTGGTGATCGGCTGAACGAGCTCGGCGGCCCACGACGCCCATCCATCGTGATCTTTCGACGCCCGTGTCGGGCGCGCCGGTAGATTCGACACGGTATTCGACTATCCGTACCTCGATCTGGGAGCCGCAATGACGGACATCAACGAAGAACTCCGGGAAACGATTCCCTTCGATCAGATCGCCGCCCGTCTGGGAGCCTCGCGTGCGGAAGTCGAGCAGGCCACCGAGCTCGCCCTGCCTGCGCTCCTCCAGGGCATGAATGCCAATGCCCACCGATCGCGCGGCGAGGCGGAGTCTCTCTTCGGTGCGCTCATCAAAGACCATGACGGGTCGATCCTCGACGCAGACGACGTGATCGGTCGGGTCGAGCCCTCCGAAGGAAGCAAGATCGTCGGACACGTGTTCGGCGATCGTGCCGACGGTGTCGTCAACCGGCTCGGAGCGGAGGCAGGCGGGCCGTCGCTGATGGAGAACCTGCTTCCGATGCTCGCTCCGATCGTGATGGCCTGGCTCTCGAAGAAGCTGGGCGGGTCGGTCTCCGGTCGGTCGAGTGCACCTGCGGCGCCGACCTCCGGGGGCCTCGGTGAAGTCCTCGGGGGCATGCTGGGCGGCGGCGGTGGGGGCGGCCTCGGCGATCTGTTGGGCAGTGTGCTCGGCGGGGGCGGTTCCGGAAGCGGTTCGACCGGCGGCGGTCTGGGTGACATCCTCGGCGATCTGATGGGTGGTGGTGGGGCGTCACGTGCTGAGCCATCCGCGGGCGGTGGTCTCCTGGACGTTCTCGGGAGTCTCGCGGGTCAGGCCGGACAGAGCAGTGGGGCCAAGCAGCGCTTGCCCGATCT
>JAHEDH010000184.1 GCA_024641285.1 bacterium
GATGAGCGCCTCACCGAGGCTGCCCATCCAGGCTCCCCAGGCCGCCATCACCTTCTCGCCCTCCTCCTCGGTCTCGGGCACGCCACCGCCGTGATACGTGAACAGATAGTTGGCCATCGTGTGCTCCCTTCGGGAAACAGGGCTGACTCTCAGCCCTTCACTCAGTAGACGAACGGCCCGCCGCGATTTCGACACGCTCGACCGTTTGATGTTCGATTCTTCTCACTTCGGTGTGATCCTCAATCGGCGTGTGAGAAGCGCCGATGCCGACGAAGGCTCATGCGCGAGGCGGGTCGTGGTGGTGCGAACTACCGGCAGGCGAACGTGTACGGTCCGATCATGGACTACAACACCTATCGCCACGCCTACTTCGCGAACCCGGCACCCGAGCAGCGATTCGAGCTCGAGGGCGTGCTCGGTGTGACGCTCTATTTCGCCGACTTCCAGGTGGCCGTCGAGTTCTACACGAAGGTGCTCGGCCCCCCGACCTACGTCGAGGGCAGTGCCACCCGGGGGTGGCGCCTGGGTGGGACCTGGCTCACCCTGCTCGCCGGCGGCGAGGGGGCGCCGGCCAGTGTCGAGGTTCCGATCGTCGCCTCGACGCCTGCAGAAGCCGAGCGACTCCAGCGGGCCTTCATCGAAGCCGGCGCATCCGGGCAGCACCCGTCGGACGAGCTGATGTACGTCCCGGTGCGGGTGTGTCCCGTGAAGGATCCCTTTGGGACCAAGATCCTCATCTACGCCAAACGGGCTTCGTGACGCATTAGACTGGTTGACGATAGTTTACAATACATCTAGTATGCTACGGCATGGGCGATGCCAACGACTTCGGGCTCCAGATTCGACTCCACGCCTCCGGCCTGGGGGACAGCGATCGGCTGTGGCGAGCGTTCCTCGATGCCACCTTCTACTGCCAGGCACCGCGACACCCCGGGTTTCTCGCCACCTTCACCCCGACCGGGCCGGTGATCGCGGTGTTCACGTCGGAGAACGGGCTGGCCCGTCACTGCGGTGCATGCCGGTGGTTCTCGCCATCCGGAGCCGATCTACTCGCGCTCGCTCCGGTGGGACACCGCTTCGTGATCGACCCCGGTACCCGCCATCAGCTCATCGTCGACCCTGCGCAATTCCGCGGCCTCGCGTCAGGACCTGCCGCATAGGTCAGACCCTCGGATCACTCGGGTCGATACGGCCGCGACGTCAGAGCGCAGCGATTGCGCCGGCCGATGTCAGGTCGTCTTTCCACCGGTCGATGATCTCACGCCGCTGGTAGGGCGTCTTGTCGAGCCAGGACTCGACGTCGACCGCCGGAAAGCGCTGTTTGATCAGATCGCCGGTCGCCCGAGCCCTTCGCTCCAACCCGAGCTCGACCTGGCTGGCCGCCAACACCATCAGAGCTTCGAGATTGTTGGGCTGGTAGTCGAGGACGCCCTGAGCCAGCGAGGCGGCCTCCTCCAGGCGGTTGCCGAGGAACAGCGAGCTCGCCTTCACGGTCGGATACCACGGCTTGTTGATGCCGGTCAGCCGCATCGCCTTGTCGAGCAGCTCGACGGCCTGCTCCCACTGCCCCAGGTAGCGACGGACGCTCCCTTCGAGCCCGTAGGTGACGTCGCAGGTGGGCCGCACGATCTCGAGGTGGTCGAGCATGGCGAGTGCCTCGTCGACCTGACCTCGGGACATCAACACGGCCGCCTGGACCGCCTGGGCCATTCCGGTGGGATCACCCGTCGCGGCTCCCTTCCTCGCAAGATCCTCAGCCGTCGTCAACGCTTCCCCAGGATCGGCCACCCATTGACTTGCGGTCCCAAGCCAGTATGCGAAACCGGCAAGGACGAACCCGTATGGCTTGTCGGGGTGCTTCGTCGCCACACGATCGAACATGTCGATCGCCTGCTGCCAGTCCTCCTTGGTTTCGTTCCTCAAGTGGTACCACCCGAGGTAGATCTGTTGGATCGACTCGGGGTCGTCGAGCTCGGCGTAGAACCGGGCCGGCTCTCCAACCACCAGCTCGACCTCCACTGATCGCCTCACCTCCTCGGCCACTCGATCGGACAGTGCGAACAGGTCGGGGACGCCCGCGTTCCACTTGTGGGACTTCACCACATTCATCGTGTTCACGTCGAACAGCACGGCGAAGACCCGGACTCTGTCACCGAACTGGTGCACGCCTGTCTCGATCATGTATCTCGCAGCCGAGTCGGGTAGCTGGTCGGGGTCGTCGGGGGCATCGATCAGTTGGAGGTCCGGGATGGCGGACAGGCTGTGAATCAGGTCGCTACGGATCATCGCCACTGCTGCGCGAACGGTGTCGTCGACCATTTCGGTGTGGCTGGGGAGAACCGCCAGTGTTACCGCCTCGAGTGCCAGCAACCTGTTCCCGTGACCGTCCCAACCCCCGGTCGGGAGGTCTGCGAACTCGTAGACGTCCACCTCGCCGGGGATGTTCTTGAGCTGCTGTCTGCCCATCGGTCTGAAGCGGAGGGCCGGCTCGTCCAAGGCCCGATAGACCCGACCGGAGACAGCCAGACCGCCGGGTCGGGCGATCGCCTGGATGCGGGCAGAGATGTTGAGGGCGTCACCGTGGTGGTTGCCGGCTGCGAACGTCACGGGCCCCTGGTCCATGCCCATCCGAAAGCGGACCTGGCGGGTCGACGCCACTCCGGCATTTCGCGCCTCGACCTCCGTGCAGATCGCGATCGCCGTGCGAAGGGCCGACATCGGCTCGTCGAAGATCGCCATGAAGCTGTCTCCGACGAAGTTGGCGAGCGTGCCGCCGTTGCGTTCGACCTGAGTCGAGACCAACTCGCTGTACGCCGACATCGCCGACGTCGTGGTCTCTACGTCGTCGGCGACCAGCGCGCTGTAGCCGACGACATCGGCATTGAGCGCAACGAAGTCTCCCGATCGTTCAGCAACCACTGGTCAGCTCCTCGCTGCGGTACGGAGAACATACCCATGTCGGACGTTGGCCGGACGGGTGAATCTCGTTCGTCGTGTCAGGAGGATGGGTAGATTCCTGGAATGGATCTCGATCTTGCGGTTGCTCAGGCGCACCAGGCCTACGCCGAACGCAACCCGCGCAGCGCAGAGCTCCATCGCAGGGCGTCGACGGTCATGCCGGGCGGCAACACCCGCTCGGTCCTCCACTTCGAGCCCTTTCCGTTCAGGGTGGCCTCGGCTGCCGGAGCCGAGCTCACCGATGTCGACGGCCACACCTACGTCGACTTCCTCGGGAACTACACGGCTGGGCTCTTCGGCCATTCACCAAAGGTGATCGCCGACGCAGTCGTCGAAGCCCTCGGCTCGGGGTTTGCGCTCGGCGCCACCCACGCCACGGAGATCGAGCTGGCCGAGCTGCTGTGTGCCCGCTTCGACGCCTTGGAACGGGTGCGGTTCACCAACTCGGGGACCGAGGCCAACCTGATGGCGATCGGCACCGCGTTGCACCACACCCAGAAGACCGGCGTCGGGGTGTTCGAAGGCGCCTATCACGGCGGCGTGCTCTCGTTCGGCCATGGCGCTTCGCATCCACTCAACGTCCCACATCGCTTCATCGTCGCCCCGTTCGACGACCTCGACGGGCTCGATCGGCTGTTCGCAGATTCCGATCTGGGATGCGTCATCGTCGAAGCGGTCCAGGGCGCCGGCGGCTGCATCCCGGCGTCCCACGAGTTCCTGTCGGAGTTGTCGAGACGCTGTGAGAAATCCGGGACGGTGCTGATCCTCGACGAGGTGATGACTTCACGGCTGAGCCCCGGTGGGGCGCAGCGCCTCTATGGGATCCGACCGGACATGATGACGCTCGGCAAGTATCTCGGCGGCGGCATGACGTTCGGTGCGTTCGGCGGGCGGTCAGAGATCATGGCCCACTTCGATTCGGCTGCGGGGGGTGTCCTGACCCAGGCGGGCACGTTCAACAACAACATCGTCACGATGACCGCCGCCACCACCGCCATCTCACAGCTCCTCGACGACGACCGCCTCGAAGAGGTCAATCGACGCGGAGACCGGTTGCGCCGATCGCTGGATGAGACCCTTCGAGGCGGCGGGCTGTGGGTGACCGGTCGAGGATCGATGCTCACGGTGCATGCAGCCGACGACCGGCTGCTCGACCTCTACTTCCATGCCATGCTCGCCGCCGGCCACTATCTCGCCCGACGCGGGTTCATCGCGTTGTCGTTCGAGATCGAGGACGCCCACAGCGAGCGCCTCCAGACCGACACCGCCGACTGGATCGGCCGCCTGGAGGGATGAGCTCCAGCCTCGAGGGCTCGCTCGGCTGTTCAGCGACCAAGGTTGGAACCGTCGGGTGGTTGGTCGCGTCCAACATGAGGAAGTGGAGATACACATGAAGCGAATGCTCATCATCATGTCGGTTCTCGCGCTCACGGCGGCAGGGTGTGGCGGTGGCGCTTCGTCATCCGACTCGACAAGCACAACTGCGGCCCCGGAGACGACCACCACGACCATCCGGCCGATGACCACGACCATCCAAACCACCACGTCACTGCCCGGCGAACCGATCGACATCGGCCCTGGGGCGGGCGACGTTCTTGCCGTGATCGGCGTGGCCCATGACGACGTGCTCAACGTCCGAGTGGCCCCCGGGACCGACCAGCCGATCGTTGCCGATCTCGACCCGCTCGCCAACGACGTGATCGCACTCGGGAATGCCCGATCGCTTCCCGAATCGATCTGGTTCGAGGTCGAGGCAGGGGGAGTGACCGGCTGGGCCGGCTCCTCATTCCTCGGCTACCTCGGTCAGGCCACCGATGAGACGGCGGCCATCATCGACCTGCTCGGCGAGACCCCGAAGGCCGAGACGATGCTCGATCTCGGGATGATCGTCGCCCAGGCGCTCGCCTCCGACGAACCCGTATCACGCATCGTCATGTCCGTCGCCCCGTCGGTCGGAGACCTCGGCGAGGTC
>JAHEDH010000185.1 GCA_024641285.1 bacterium
CGCGTGATCATCTGCGACTGACTCGGTCGCCACCGATGACGGAGGACTTATGAACGAGGACGGCCGAGGCGAGACGCCAGGCGAGCCCGTCCCGAATTTCTTAGCACCTGGAGGCGCGCGGCGGAATCCAGCATCCGTCGAGTGCAGACACTCGGGACAACTCGCCAGACACCGGCAGAGCGACCACACCTAGGATCTTTCTCATGGAGATCCGACCTCCGGTCCCCGACGATGCCGAGGCGATCGGCGTCGTCCACGTTCTGGCCTGGCAGCGCGGCTACGCCAACGGCTTGATGCCACAGGACTACCTCGATGCACTCGATCCGTCCGAGCGCGCAGCTATGTGGGCTGAGTCCCTCAGCCGGCCGCCTCGGACCGATCTCGCCGCTCGCTTCGTCGCGGCTGAAGGCGGATCCATTCTGGGATTCATTCTGGTGGGTCCTGAGGGCGGACAAGAAGACGCCACCCGTGGCGAGGTCTATGCACTGAACACTCACCCCGACCGCTGGGGTGAGGGAGTCGGCAGCGCCCTCCTAGAACGCGGCACGTCGTTTCTCGCAACCCACTTCCACGAAGCGCTGCTGTGGACACACAGAGACAGCGTCCGTTCCCGAGGGTTCTATGAGACCAACGGGTGGGCCTTCAGCGGAGCGGAACGGACCGTGGACGTGCTCGGAGCAGAGGTGCACGAGGTGCAGTACGTCCGACCGATCTGATCACGCGGGCCAGGACCTCCGGTTCCACCATGTGGGAATCCCGTCACTCTCACTCCGTCCGCCCGCTCGATGCGCCACAATGGCTCTCGGCTGGCAGCCGGTAGCCGGCGACCGAAGCCGGAGAGGAGGTGAATTCGTGACAACTCGATCACGTCGACCACGCAGTCGACTGACCACTCCCCTGGTCCGGGAGAACGGCGAACTGCGCCCCGCATCGTGGGACGAAGCGCTCGAGCGCGCCGCCGAGGGTCTCTCCACCGTGCGTGACACCCATGGAGGGACCGCCGTCGGGATGTTCAGCTGCTCGAAGGCGACCAACGAGTTGAACTATCTGGCACAGAAGTTCATCCGGGTCACCATGGGTAGCAACAACATCGACAGCTGCAACCGCACTTGACACGCTCCTTCGGTCGCCGGTCTGGTGGCCGTCCTCGGCGCAGGTGGTGGCACCAGCTCCTATGAGGAGATCGAGCACACCGATCTCATCATCATGTGGGGCTCGAATGCCCGCGCCGCACACCCCATCTTCTTCCACCATGTCCTCAAGGGCATCCACAACGGCGCCCGCATGTACTGCGTCGACCCGCGCCGCTCCGAAACGGCCCAATGGGCCGACGTCTGGCTCGGGACCGACGTGGGAACCGACATCGCACTCGCCAACGGCATGGCCCGGGTCATCATCGAGCAGGGACTGGCGAACACCGAGTTCATCGAGCGCGCAACCAGCGACTTCGAAGCGTATGCGCGGAGCGTCGAGGAGTGGACCCTCGAGCGGACCAGCAGGGAGACGGGGGTTCCTGCTGAGCTGATCGAGGAGATGGCGATCAACTACGCCAAGGCTCCCACAGCGCAGATCTGCTGGACACTCGGCATCACCGAGCACCACAACGGGACCGACAACGTGCTCGCCCTCATCAACCTCGCGCTGCTCACCGGTCATGTCGGCCGCTATGGATCCGGACTCGTCCCCATCCGCGGCCAGAACAACGTCCAGGGAGGCGGCGACATGGGCGCCCTCCCCAACAAGCTCCCCGGCTTCCAGGACGTCGAGAATCCTGAGCACCTCGCCAAGTTCGAGGCGGCCTACGGCGTCGAACTCAACTCCAACCGCGGCTGGCATCTGACGCAGATGTTCGAGGCGATGGAGGCCGGCAAGCTTCGTGCCCTCTACGTGATCGGCGAGAACCCGGCCCAGTCCGAGGCGGACGTCGCCGTGACCAGGCGTGCGCTGGAAGAGCTCGATTTCCTGATCGTGCAGGACATGTTCCTGACGAAGACCGCCGAGATGGCCGACGTCGTGCTCCCTGCTGCCGCCGACTGGTGCGAGTCGGATGGCACCGTCACCTCGTCCGAGCGGCGAGTGCAACTCGTTCGCAAGGCCCTCGAACCACCCGGTGAGGCGAGGACGGACACCGACATCCTGCTCGCAATGGCGCAGCGGCTCGGGTTCGACTGGGGTGACCCGACACCGGAGGAGATCTGGGACGAGTGCCGCAGCCTCTCTCCCCCACATGCGGGCATGAGCTACGGGCGCCTCGCCGAGCTCGGCGGCATCCAGTGGCCCTGCTACGACGAGGAGCACCCCGGTGAGCAGTTCCTCCACTCGAGACTCTGGAGCGACGACGTCGGCCGCCCGGCTCAGTTCACGCCTGTCGCCCACGTACTCCCCGCAGACGAACTGTCGCCCGACTACCCGTATCGACTCACCACCGGCCGCCAACTCGATTCGTACAACACCGGTGTCCAATCGGGCGGGTTCTCGTCCCCCCGCCGGCCGGGTGGGGCGTTGGAGCTCTGCGCAGCGGACGCAGGCGATCTCGGTGTCGACGACGGCGAGACCGTCCGGGTGTCTTCTCGGCGCGGCTCGATCGAGGTGCCCGCCCGGATCAGCGCCGACCTGCGACCGGGGTTGATGTTCCTTCCGATCCACTTCCCCGACGACATCGACGTCAACGTGCTCACGATCGACGCCTGGGACCAGAAATCCGGGACCGCCGACTTCAAGGCGACCGCGGTGAGAGTCGAGAAGGTCTGACGTGGATCTCAAGCTGATCGGAGCCGATTCGACAGAAGCCGAGCGCCGGGCGATCAGTGGAGCGGTGCCGAAGGCGGAGATCGAGATCGCTCGGGGCCGGGCAGTGTCCGGAGGGCACCGCGCCAGGTCGCTCCGCCACCTGCTGCTGCCCGCCCTGGCCGCCGTCCAGAGCGACATCGGGTGGATCTCGCCAGGAGCGATCGATGAGATCAGCCGGCGGCTGGCCGTTCCGCCCGCCGAGGTCTATTCGGTTGCGACCTTCTATGCACTGCTCTCGGTCGAACCCCGGCCGGCGCGGGTTGCCCATGTGTGTGATGACTCCGCCTGCCGGGCGACCGGAGGGGAGTCGGTGCTGGCGGAACTGTCCGGCCGAGACGACGTCGTGGCCAGCCCGTGCCTCGGTCAATGCGACTTCGGGTCGGCGGCGCTCATCCAACGCGCTGGATCCGACGACCAGGTGATCGCTCCGGCGTCCGTCGCCGCCGTCGAAGCGGCGCTCGCCGGCGAGGATCCTGTGGTTCCACCGCCGGCGGCCCCCCGCCGCTCCATAGATATCCTCGATCGCGTGGGCATCGTCGACCCCGCGAGATTGGACTCCTACCGCGAGCACGGCGGATACGCCGCCCTCGAGCAGGCTCTTGAAATGGGAGCCGACGACGTCATCTTCGAGGTGACTGCCTCGGGTCTTCGCGGCCGCGGTGGCGCCGCCTTCCCGACGGGCGTGAAGTGGCGCGGGGCGGCAGACTCCGATTCCCCCACCCGGTATCTGATCTGCAACGCCGACGAATCGGAGCCGGGCACGTTCAAGGACCGGACCCTCATGGAAGGCGATCCGTTCGCCGTCATCGAGGCCATGACGATCGCCGGGTTTGCCATCGGCGCAGACAAGGGATTCCTCTACATTCGTGGCGAATACCCGAGAGCCGCCGCTGCGCTTCAACATGCGATCGACCAGGCGACGGAGGCCCGCCTTCTGGGTGACGACATCTTGGGTGAGGGCATCACGTTCGACATCGAGATCCGCCGGGGCCAGGGCGCGTACATCTGCGGTGAGGAGACCGCCCTCTTCAACTCGATCGAGGGATATCGGGGCGAACCTCGCCAGAAGCCGCCGTTCCCGACCGAGGCAGGGCTGTTCGGCAAGCCCACCGTCGTGAACAATGTCGAGACGTTGGTGAACGTCCTCCAAATCGTCCTGACGGGCGGCGACACCTTCGCCGAGACCGGCACCAAGGACTCGACCGGGACGAGACTGTTCTGTCTCAGCGGTGCCATCGACAGGCCCGGCGTGTACGAGGTGGAGTTCGGGACGACCTTGCGGGAGTTGCTCGACATGGCGGGCGGAGCACCACCGAACCTCACCGCCATCCTCTTGGGCGGCGCGGCCGGCAGCTTCGTGGGCCCCGACCTGCTCGATCTTCCGCTCACGTTCGAGGACACCAGGGCCGCCGGGGTGAGCCTCGGCTCGGGTGTCGTCGTCGCCTACGACGACACGATCGACATGAAGTCGGTCACCCGGCGGATCGCCCGCTTCTTCCGGGACGAGTCATGCGGCCAATGCGTCCCCTGCCGGGTCGGCACGGTTCGAATCGAGGAGGCGCTGGCGCGGAACCTCACGGGAGGTGCGCCCCTGGAGACCGGCCTCATCGACGACATCGACGCCGCCATGAAGGACGCCTCGATCTGCGGTCTCGGCCACACCGCCGCCACCGCCATCCAGTCGGCGATCAGGATGGGGCTGATATGACTGCGGGCATGCTGTCGCTCGAACGTGCGCGGGGTCGCGCTCGAGTCGCTGTCAGCTCTCGGCTGTCGGCCATCGGAGGCAACCAGAGGTCCGGAACGGGTTTGATGTGGAACGTGGGACCTGGAGCGTGGAACGTGGACCGGTCATGACGATATCCGTGACCATCGACGGGCAGGCCGTGTCCGTCGCCGAAGGCTCCACCATCCTCGACGCGTGCAGGGAGATCGGGAGCGAGCAGCCGACGTTGTGCTGGGTGTCGACGCTCACGCCGGTGAACGTCTGCCGGGTGTGTGTCGTCGAGGTCGAAGGGTCACGAACGCTGGTCCCATCGTGCTCACGCGCGGTCGAGGAAGGCATGAGCATCCACACCGACTCCGAACGGGTCCGCCATTCACGC
>JAHEDH010000186.1 GCA_024641285.1 bacterium
GAGGACCGAATAGCCGCCAGCCATGTCTCCGTACAGGGTGGCGTATCCCACTGCCATCTCGCTCTTGTTGCCGGTCGCCACGACCATCGGCCCGAATCTATTCGAAACTGCCATGATCATTGCGCCGCGGATCCTGGCCTGGATGTTCTCCTCGGCGATTCCCGGCTCGGTGCCGTCGAAGACCGGAGCGAGTGCCGAGAGGAACGCGCGGAAGATGCCGTCCATCGGGAGCTCGTCGAATCGGATGCCGAAGTTGGCGGCCAACGCCTTGGAATCGTCGATCGAACCGGGCGAGGAGTAACGAGACGGCAGAGTGATCCCCCAAACGTTGTCTCCACCCAGCGCATCGGCGGCGATCGCAGCAGTGAGCGCCGAGTCGATCCCACCCGACAGACTCACCACGACATCACTGAACCCGTTCTTCCGGCAGTAGTCGCCCAGGCCGGTCACGAGCGCCCTGTAGATCTCCTCGATGGGTTCGAGCAGTGGAGCGACAGCGGCGACCTGGCCGGGGGTGTCGCCGACCTCGACTTCCACCACGAACAGATCCTCTGAGAATTGGGGTGAGCGATGCAGCACGGTCCCGTGGGCATCGATCACGACGCTGGTGCCGTCGAAGACCAGCTCGTCTTGGCCTCCGATCAGGTTCACGTAGACCACCGGCACCTTCGATGCCCGCGCCCGCGCCGCCAGCATCTCCTCACGGCTCTCGGCCTTTCCACGATGGAACGGGGAGGCATTCGCGTTGAGCAGGATGGATGCCCCCGCCTCCGCCTGCGCCCGGGGCGGGCCGTCGGGGAGCCAGATGTCCTCGCAGATCGACACGCCGACCGGGTGGCCGGCGATCTCGAACACACGGTCGGGGTCGAGGCCCGCTGCGAAATAGCGGTCCTCGTCGAACACGCCGTAGTTCGGGAGGAGCACTTTGTGGTAGATCCCCACGATCTCGCCACCGGAGATGACGGCGGCGGCGTTGGCCACCCTGCGATCGACGGCATCGGCGGCGGCTCGTTCGCCGGGCGACGCATGGTCGACGAACCCGACGACCGTCGTCACGGCTCTCGAGCGCCTGGCCAGCCGCCGCACGACTTCGATGTTGTCGTTCACGAACGACGGGCGGATGACGAGGTCTTCCGGTGGGTAGCCGGTCACTGCGAGCTCCGGCAGCAACAGGACATCGGCATGCTGCTCCTCAGCCCAGTCCATGGCCGCAGCAATGCGGCCCTCGTTACCGGTGAGGTCCCCAACGGTGAGGTTGAGCTGGGCTCCGGCAACTCGTAGCGACATCCCGCCAGGCTACCGCAGCAGCGGAACGGCCACCCTCCCAGTCGTCGGTGTCGCCTGCTCCACCGCATGTACCATCGGCCGCCATGGGTCAGGGAAACACCACCTCCAGAAGCGACATCGATCGCGTCGTCGCAGAGATCATGCCGTCCGTGATCGACATCCGGCGGACCATCCACATGCATCCCGAGCTGGCTCACGAGGAGTTCAAGACGACCGAGCTCCTCGTCACCCGGCTTCGCTCGGCGGATCTGTCCCCCCGGGCGCGCACGCCGCGTACCGGGCTGACGGTCGACATCGGGACGGACGGCCCCATCGTGGCATTTCGATGTGACATCGACGCACTGCCGATCACCGAGCCGGAGGGTCTCACTTTCTCGTCGAGGGTGCCCGGCCTCATGCACGCATGCGGGCACGATGCCCACACCGCGATCGGATTCGGCGTTGCGGTTGCGCTCTCTCGACTCGACCTCCCCGGCAGGGTCAGGGTGTTGTTCCAGCCTGCAGAGGAGGCGTTCCCCGGCGGGGCATACGAGCTGCTCAAGGACGGCGTCATGGACGGGGTCGAGTCGATACTGGCCTTCCATGTCGATCCTGCGGTTCGCACCGGCCTCCTCGGCTTCCGCCCCGGTCCCATCACCAGCTCGGCCGACCGCTTCTTCATCACGCTCGAAGGCCCCGGCGGCCATACGGCGCGGCCCCACAAGACGGTCGACCTCATCGGGGCCGCCGGCCAGGTGATCACCCAGCTCCCCGCCCTTCTCAACCGGAAGATCGACGCCCGGTCACCGCTCGTGATGGTGTTCGGAAAAGTCCACGGCGGATCGGCGGACAATGTCATCCCGACCATGGTCGAATTGTCCGGAACGCTGAGGACGGCGGACCGCGACCTCTGGGAGTCGGTGCCCACGCTCGTCGACAAGCTCGTCGGTGAGATCATCGCCCCGTTCGGGGCCAGCGGCATCGTCCATTATCAGCGAGGCCTCCCGCCCGTGGTGAACGACCCCGGTGTGACAGCGATCGTGTCGGCCGCCACTTCGGCACTCATGGGACCGCGGGCGGTGACGGACACCTTCGTGAGCATGGGAGCCGAAGACTTCGCCAGATACCTCGACCTGGCTCCCGGCACCCTGGTCCGTCTCGGCTGCGCCGAGACCGACGCAAGCACCGACCTGCATTCCGCCTCGTTCAAACTCGACGAGGGCGCCCTCGAGATCGGCATCAAGACCGCCATCGCCTCGCTGGACGCCATGTTGCGGTCGGTCTGACAGCCGGCCAACTCGCCTGCTCCCAGCCCTCGGCTGACAGCTGATCGCAGGCAGCCGTCAGCACGACGGCGCTAGCCCTAGTCCAGCAGTTTGAATCCTTGCAGCCGGAGGGCCTCAGAGAGCCGATCGGCCTCGTCGGGGCGGACGCTCAGGGTGAGCACGCCACCGCCGCCGTGGGTCGCGTGACGAAGCTGGAGGTCCCTCAGGTCGACACTCGAGGCCGAGAGCGCGGCTCCCACGAGAGCCATCTGGCCGGGGCGGTCCTCGAGCACCAGACGGACCCCGACGACGGGCGCGGCCATCGAACGACGGATCTCGGCGGTCGTGTTCAGCCGCTCGGCGATCACCGACTTGTCGCCGGCCTGCAGCTCGGCTGCGATCTGGGCGAGGCGGTCCGACAGCTCCCCGAGCGCCTGACCGACAGCCTCTCGGTTCTCGATGAGGACCTCAGGCCACCACGGGGCCTTGGAGGCCGCGATCCGCGTCAGATCCCGAAATCCGCCGGCCGCAACCGACAGGGCGTCTGGATGAGCGGCGACGATGTCGACGAGGGCGCTCGCCGTCAGGTGCGGTAGATGGCTTGCGAGCGCGACCGCCAGGTCGTGTTCGTCGGCCGTCATCTCGACCGGCTCGGCTCCCAGGCTCTCGACGAGGTGCACGACCCGGTCGATGTCGGGCCCGGATGCGTGGTCGGTGACGACCACCCAGGTGGCGCCGCGGAACAGCGAGCCAGAGGCTCCCTCTGGCCCGGACGTCTCCGCTCCGGCCATCGGGTGGGTGGGCACGAAGTGGGCGAGCCGGGCACCGGCGGTTGCGATGGGCGCCTTCACCCCGGCGACGTCGATCACGAGAGCGTCGGTGTCGAGGGACGAGAGCAGCGCAATCGTCGCCTCGGCCGGCACGGACAACACGATCAGCTCGGCGTCTCCGATGGCGTCGGCCTGGGACTCCGCCCTCCGGTCGAGCGCGCCGATACGCTCGGCACCGTCCAGATGAGACTCGTCGGGATCCCACGCCACGACGGAGTACCCCGCCGCCCGCAGGGCCACCCCGATCGAGGACCCGATCAGGCCGGTGCCCAGGAGTGCTGCGACACCGGAGCTCACGTCGACCGCCCCACGGCCACCGCAACTGCGGTCACGGCCTTCATCATCTCGTCGAAGTCCTCGAGGAGAAGCGCCTGCTCGCCATCGACGAGCGCCGTTTCGGGCTCGGGGTGGACGTCGACCATGATTCCGTCGGCGCCGACAGCGGCCGCCGCCCGGGCGAGCGGAGCGACGAGCTGCCGCTTGCCACCGGCGTGGGATGGATCCACCATCACGGGCAGGTGGGCCATCTGCTTGAGCAGCGGGACCGCGGTGATGTCGAGGGTGTTCCTGGCAGCGGTCTCGAACGTCCGGATCCCCCGCTCCACCATGATGATCTGGTGGTTGCCCTCCTTGAAGATGTACTCAGCGGCATTGAGCCACTCCTGGAGCGTCGCCGTGAACCCCCGCTTCAACTGGACGGGCTTCGGCTGGCGTCCGACCTCCTGGAGCAGCGTGTAGTTCGACATGTTCCTGGTTCCGACCCGCAGTATGTCGGCGTACGAAGAGACCAACTCGACGTCGCGAGGATCGAGCACCTCGGCCACGAACGGCATGTCGAATTCTGCCCTGGCCTCGTCGAGCAACTCGAGGGCGGCTTCGCCGAGCCCCTGAAACGAGTAGGGGGACGTCCTCGGCTTGAAGGCATCACCGCGCAACACCCTCGCTCCCGAACATCGCACTGCCTCGGCCGTTCTGAACAGCTGCTCTCGGGACTCGACGGCGCACGGTCCCGCCACGACAACGAACTCGTCCGCTCTTCCGATCGGCACACCACGTACCTCGATCACCGTGTCCTCGGGTTGGAACTCGCGGCTCACGAACTTGTAGCTGTTCAAGACCGGAACCGCACGCTCGACCCCATCGATCGCCTCCCATGGGACCTGATGGATCGCCTCTCGGTCCCCGAGGGCTCCGATGACGGTCCGATACTGCCCTTTGGAGACGTGACCCTCGCTCCCGATCGACTCGAGCTTGGCGATGACGGCAGCGACCGCGGCCTCCCCGGCGTCCCTCTTCATCACGATGATCATCGGCCCATGCGTCCCTTCCGAACCCCGAGAGCCTAGACCTGTTCGGGCTGGCGCCCTCACGCCGTCTGTTCAGGCTGGCGCCTTCACGCCATGGATCGTGACTCGGCCCTGGGCCTCGCCCCGATGCCGAGGGCATTCGGCCTGGCGGCCTCGGCGCCATGGACGCTTCGCTCGTCTCATCAGTCCCGCGCCGCTGAACCG
>JAHEDH010000187.1 GCA_024641285.1 bacterium
TCCTGAGCCCCGGAGCAACTCGCTCGAGCCGGTCAGCGGGCCGGGGCACAAGAGCCGGTGATGAGTGTTGATGACCGGGGACGACCGGTGGTGACAGGCCATCCACATTGTCGTGCCCCGAGAAACCATCGGTACGATCGTTCCTCGAATGAACTCCGTGATCGTGCTGTTGCTCATCTTCGTCATGGTGGGCTTCAACGCGCTGTACGTCGCTGCGGAGTTCGCCACCGTCGGGTCGCGCCGTTCCCGGATCCAGGAGAACGCCGAGAAGGGGAGCGGGCCGGCCAACGGCCTCCTCGAGATTCTCCGGGACCCCAAACGGCTCGACGACTACGTCGCGGCGTGCCAGATCGGCATAACCCTCTCGAGTCTCGTCGCCGGTGCCTACGGACAGGCCCAACTCGTCCCGCTCCTCGAAGAGCGGTTGGGGAGCGCAAGCCGTACCGTCGCCGTCTTCCTCGTGCTCATCTTCATCACGGCTCTGCAGGTCGTGCTCGGCGAACTGCTGCCCAAGACCGTGGCGCTCCGGTACCCCGAGACGTTGGCGATCGCCGCACTCACGCCGATGCGGATCAGCCAGTGGCTGCTGCACCCTCTCGTGGCCCTCTTCAACGGTTCGGCCTTCGCCATCATGCGCCGGCTCGGGCTCGACATCGACCACTCCCACTCCCACGTGCACTCGCCGACCGAGCTCGCCGGCCTCTACCGCGACAGTGCGGCCGGCGGGCTGATCGACTCCGACGAGCGCAAGATGCTCACCGGCGCCCTCTCGGTCACGAACCGGGTCGTGCGCGAGATCATGACGCCGCGGCGACGCCTGGTGACGATCGAGGCAGCGACCCCGATCGCCGACGCGCTCGCCGAGTTCTCCGCCAGCCCGTATTCACGTTTCCCAGTCACACGAGACGGCGAGGAGATCGTCGGTGTCGTCACCCTGCGCGACCTGTTCCTCGCCAACGAGAAGGGCACGGCGGCGACGGTCGCGGACGTCGCCGAAGAGCCGATGGTCGTCAGCGAGGTGTTCGAGGTTCCGCAGCTGATGAACACCCTGGCCCAACGGAGCATCCACCTGGCGATCGTGGTGAACGAGTTCGGATCGGTCTCCGGCATGGTCACCCGTGAGGACGCCGTCGAGGAGGTCTTTGGCGAGTTGAACGACGAGTTCGACAACGAGCCCGACCCGATCACGCTCACCGGTTCCGAGGTGTCGGTGCGCGGTGACGTGCTGCTGGCGATCCTCAACGAGCAGTTCGATCTGGACCTCCCCGTCGACCGGGCCGACACCGTCAGTGGCTACGTCTGGCATCACCTGGGACGCCTTCCCGCCGTGGGCGACACGGTGCCGCTCATCACCGGAGCGGGCGACACCGAGATCGACGGCGGCATCGGTCCGGACTTCGGAGAGCCGCTTGCGTTCCTTCGAGTCGACGCCGTCGACGGCACCCTCGTCGAGCGGGTGAGCTTCACCCTCCCCGCAGACGAATCGGGCGAGGAACCGGAATGATCGCAACCGTGCTCGCCGTCAACCTCATGACCGATGTCGCTCTGCCGATCGTCGCCGTCGTTGCGCTGGTGGCGATCAACGGTGTGTTCGTCGCAGCCGAGTTCTCACTCGTCGCCAGTCGCCGGTCGCGCATCGATGCTCTGGCCGACGATGGCAGCCGAGCCGCCCGCTGGCTCCTCGGAATCTTCGATCGTCCCACCGGCAAGGACAGCTACATCGCCGTGGCCCAGCTCGGCATCACGCTCGCCTCGATCGGTCTCGGCATGTACGGCGAACCCGCAATCGCCCACTGGCTGTACGGACCCTTCGAGTCGCTCGGACTCTCCGAGGCGGCGGCGCACACGGTCGGATTCCTGGCGGCGCTCAGCGTCATCACGTACCTCCACGTCGTCGTCGGCGAGATGATCCCCAAGGCCCTGGCGTTGTCGCAGCCCGAAGGGACGAGCATGCGGGTGAATCCGGTGATGCGTGCCTTCAGTCTCGTGTTCAGGCCGGCCGTGGCCTTCCTCAACTGGTCGGCGCTCTCGCTCATGCGACTGCTGCGCATCCCCGAACCGGACAAGACGATGTCTCTCTACAGCTCCGAGGAACTGGCCATCGTCACCGACGAGTCGGCGGAAGGTGGCGAGCTCCCCGAGCTGCAGCGCGAGATCATCCACAACATCTTCGAGCTCGAGGACCTCACCGCCGACCAACTGATGACCTCACGCCGGCACATCCGCGCGATCGAACACGATGCCAGTCGGGCCGACATCGCCGCCCAGATCGAGGCGTCGTCGACATCGCGCTTCCCGGTCTTCGTCGACGATCTCGATCACGTCGTCGGGATCCTCCATGTGAAGGACTTCGTTCGGGTCAGCCAGTCCGACGATCCCGTCGACCTCGGCACGCTCGTCCGGCAGCTCCCGACCGTGGGTGGCAAGACAGCTGCCGACGTCCTCCTCGCCCGGTTCCGAAACGAACGGATCCACGCGGCGCTCGTCGTCGACGAGCTCGGCGGCACGATCGGGCTCGTCACGCTCGACGACATCATCTCCGAGGTGATCGATGATCCAGCCGGAGACCACGACCTGCCCGCGGTCGTGCACGACGACGGGTCGGTCACGCTCGATGGCGAGACCACGCTGACCGAGCTGTCCGAGGACTACGGCTTCGACTTCGACCACGACGGGGTGACGACGCTCGCAGGCCTCGTCCTGGCAGAAACGGGCACCGTGCCGGTGGTCGGCGAGCGAGTCGAGTTCCAGGGCCACGAGCTCACGGTCGAGAGCATCGACGGCTACAAGCTGACCCAGGTCCGGGTCGCGAAGCTCGACGTGGCTTCGGACGGACCCGACTCCGGCGACTCAGTCTTGGACCACTGAACCCTCGTTTGGGCGAAGGAGTGATCCGCTCGGCACTCTTGTTGCGGCCCACCGAGCGTCGACGTGTGCTTCTCGCCTGCGATCCAAGCCCTTCCAAGTTCGCATCCGCCGACTTCTGCAACTCCTCCTTCTTGGGCCTGACGGTCGCAAGGACGGAACTCGGTGTCCGTCGGGCAGAGCATTTCCCTACGGCTGCCGGCTCTCGTCGACGTATGCTGCGATCGGGCGAAGCCGAAGGAAGGACGATCCGAAATGGCGAGCCGGCGAGAAGTGTGTCCGGCGTCTGAGATGACGCCAGGTGTGGTGAAGGGTGCTGGGCGGTATGCCGTCGGAAGCGCCGACGGCGAGTTGTTCGCAGTCACGCGCCGGTGCCGCCACCTCTACGCCGATCTCGCCGAGGGGACGATCGACGACGACGGCTGCTTGACGTGCCCGTGGCATGGGTCCAAGTACGACGTGGAAACCGGTCGAATGGTTCGCGGACCCCAAGGCGTCTTCGCCAAGATCCCCGGACTCGGGTTGGCATTCAAAGCCATCACGCTCGTGCTCCCCCTCGGCCGCGGCACGGTCGTCGAGCGGGGCGGCACCATATACGTCGAATGACGTTTCCGAAGGTGTGACTGTGCGACCTGAACCGGAGCGAACCATGAGACCATTCGCACCGAGCCGACGACCATGAGAGTGCTGGTCACAGGCGGTCGAGGCACACTCGGCAGGCCTACCGTCGATGCACTGCTCGCATCCGGCCACGATGTGTCGGTCACCACCCGGCGACCCGCCCTGACGGCTGGGGGACCCCCGCAGCTGCGCTTCGATCTGGGCACCGGTGAAGGCGCTGCGGCCGCGGTCGCCGATCACGAAGTCATCGTCCATCTCGCCAGCGACACCAACCGGTTCGGGAAGAGCGATGTGGTCGGAACCGGGGCGCTCCTCTCGGCAGCGAACCGGGCTCGGACCAACCACATCGTCTACATCTCGATCGTCGGCTGCGACGAGATCCCCTTTGCCTACTACAAGCAGAAGGCCGCAGTAGAGCGGGAGATCGTGCGCTCGGGGATTCCGTACACCATTCTGAGGACGACCCAGTATCACGAATTCGCCGGGCTGCTCGCCAGGCGGTTGAGCAAGGCGTACCTGACGTTCGTGCCACGCAGGGTGAGATTCCAATCGCTCGACAGCGCAGTGGCCGGTCGGCGACTCGCCGAATTGGCAACAGGGGATCCGCAAGGCCGGGTCGCGGACCTTGGAGGTCCCCAAGTGTTTCTCCTGTGCGATCTCGTGAGGCGATACCTGACAGCCACCGGGCACCCCCGTCCGGTCGTCGAAGTTCCTCTGTTCGGTGCGACGTATCGCGGGTTCGTCGACGGCAGGAATCTCGCCCCGCAGCGGGCGGACGCTTCGGGCCGGACATGGGATGAGTGGCTGAGTGAGGTCACGGGCGCGCCTTCCTTGCCTTGAGGTCGGCTGCCGAATCGATGTGACGCAACACGCCCTGGCCGCCCGGTTTGCTGCCGAGTATCGCCCGGATCAGCATTCGGGGATGTGGTCAGCGGAGGGCGAAGAGCGGAAATGTCCGACACAGCAGCCCAAGGTGACGATGAGTTCGCCAGCTCCGAAAGAAGGCTGAGCACGTCCTGAGAGGAACTAGGCGATTCCGACTCCATCCGCCTGGCTGCGGTCGAGTGATCGACCTGAGCATCGGCAAGGGCGTACAGACGATCAACGACCCAGAGCTGTGACGCGAATGTCAAATGAACTATGACATTCGCGGGGTGAACACTCCGTCGTTTCGCCTCTACGGCGCGGGCAACGGCCGCTGGCGAGAGTGTGCCCCCGGGATGGGATTCGTGTCGCTCAGTTCGACCATGCCAGAGCCGTCGAGCTCCAATTCGCCCAGCGTGAGGTTGCCCTGGGGCCTGTGGACGATCGTGACCAGAATCCCTTCACCGTCAAGCCGGAACGCCGGCATCCACAGTC
>JAHEDH010000062.1 GCA_024641285.1 bacterium
GGCCAACACATTCAGAATCTCATCGGACATGACGTCCCTCCCTCACAGAACTGTCGCAACCCTACCGCCCGCCGGCGCTGCCGGTATCGTGTCGCAGGGCATATTGGGACGAGGTACATGAACACCGATCAACCGTTGTCGGACACCGAGCGCGACGTGCTCACGCTGGCATCCATCGCGAACCCCCTGCCACTCGATGTTGTCAAGGCGGTGATCGGGCTCGATGACGCCGCCACCAGCGACATCGTCGACCGCCTCGGCGCGTCCGGGCTGCTCGACGTCGATCGTCGCGGCGTGACCGCCGTAGACCCGGGTGCGCCACCGGCTCGAACGTCGATGCTCGCAACGCGTCTCCTCGACGAGCTCGACGAGCGCCGGGCGCCATCGGCGTTGACGGCGGCTGCGGCATGGGCGGCCGGACGGTCCGAGCGCGCGTTCGCCGACTACCAGACGGCGATCTCCGAGGCGAACGCGGACACCTCCACGCTGGTCGACCGCGCGATCGAGGCGGGCGAGGATTGCGGCGCAGACCCGGCTGCGATCGCCGGGCTGCGCGTGCTCCGGGCGCGGTCGAGAAGGAACCGCGGTCAGAGCGTGGAGGCCATGAGTGACCTCGAGGCGGCGCTCGGACATCTCGAAGGCGCTGCGCTTGTCGATGCGTTGGCATTCGCCGGGGCAGTCGAGGACGACATGCAGCATCCGGCGGACGCCGAACGGTACGTGGCGATGGGCATGCTGGTTGCCGCGAGTCTCGGGCTCGAGGACAAGCTCGGCTCACTCCAGACACTGCACGGGCGTGTGCTCTCGCGTATCGGCTTCTCCAGGGAGGCCGACGACTCGTTCGATCGCGGGCTTCAGCTCGTCGAAACCCACGGCACCGAGGTCCAGCACTTCTACGCCTCGCTGAACAAGGCATGGACGGCGTTCGATCGGGGTTGGATGGCGCAGGCGGAGCAGGGCTATTCGGCTGCGTTGCGTGACGCCGAACGGATCGAATCGAAGGTGTCGGCAGCCAACCAGGAGATCGCGCTCGCCCGGGCGAAGTTCGGATCGGGTGATCCGTCAGGTGCCGTCGCCGGTCTCGAACGCGCTCGAGCGGTGGCCGCCACCGCCGACGCTCCGGTTCTCGAGTTCCTGGCGACCATCGCCGAGGTCGAAGGGGCGTTGCTCTATGAGCGGCCCGCCGAGGCCTCGACTTCGGTCGCCCGTCTGCGAGGGATCGTCGAGACGTCGTTTCCGGCGTGGGTGAATCGATTGGCCACGCTCGAGGCCCGCGTCGAGCTGCAGGCCGGCGACCGAGCCGCCGCCCGCCGGTGCGTCGACACCGGCCTCGAGGCCACGCCCTACGGCGCCAATGGGGTCCGCCTTCGATCCGAGCTCGAGGCCATCAGCCTCGCTGCTGCCGACAATTGGGATGCCAAGCGAGCTGCGGAACTCAACGACCGGATCATCCAGGCCGGCTGGCTCGGTCTCGCTGCCTGGTTCATGACCGAGCGCGCTCGACGCGATCGGGATCCGAGCGTCGCGATGATCGCCGCCGGCATGGCTCACCGACTCGGCAACCCGATGCTGGCCGCCAGAGCTGTCAACGTCGCCGAGAGCTGGGAGGACCCGCGCGCCGGAGCGGTCGCGCATGCGGTCGAGCGGGTGGCTCGGAGCCTTCCCGAGGATTGGGCGTCCGACTTCACGGCGCGTTCGTTCGTGGCGCCGGCCCTGTACCGGGCGGGACAGACCGAGCACACCGACGACGGCGCACTCATCGCCGGCCTCGATTCCGCCCTGGCCGCCGCCGGGCTGTCCGGTCTGGACGTTCTCAGCCCCGCGCAGCGGCGCGCAGCGGGTCTCATCGCTGCACCGTCGAAGGTGCGCTCCGCCGTCCGATGGTTGGCCCCGCTCGCCGGCGCCGCAGCGGTCGCCGCCCTGGTGGCGGTCATGCTGGCGCCGGAACCGCTCGAACCGGTCGTGGTGTCGCAACCACCGCCGGTGGACGTGCCGATCCCGACGACTCAACCCGGGCTCGGCGAAAGGATCATCCCGACGCCCGAGGACCCGCTGTTCGGGCAGTCTCCGTTCTCGGGGGGCGAAACGCGCAACGCCGTGTACGACGTGGCCATCGGCGAGCCGATCGGGATCTACTGGCGTCAGCCGGTCTCGGGCTTCGTCACCGAAGATCCGGTGCTCCAGGGCAAGGCGCTGTACGTCGGTACGAGCATCGGTCGCGTGTACTCCTTCGACATCGACAATGAGGGTTCGCTCATCTTCGACGATGATGCTGAGTCGATCGTGGCCCCCATGACAGTCGATCAGGTGTCCTTCGATCAGGGAGGTCAGTCTCGGTCCTTCGTCTTCTACGGCGACGACGAAGGCGTGCTCTACATGCGGAACATCGACGACTCCCGTGGCGTGGCATGGGAGGTCGACCTCGGAAGTCCCGTCAGCGGGCCACCACTCGTGAGAACCGATTACGTCGTGGTCGCCACTGTCGATGGTGTGCTCTACAAGCTCGCCGGTTCCAACGCCGAGGTGCTCGCCAGGTATCCCGAGGAGGGCGTCGTCGAGGGGGGACTGATCGGCGCCCTGGCAGCCGGTGACGGCACTGTCTACGCCCGCACCGACGACGGTCGGATCCTTCTCCTCGACGAGGAATCGATGACGTTGAACTGCGAAGTGGCGATGGGGGCGGCGCAGGCAGTCACAGATCCGCTCCTGGCAGAAGGCCGATGGTTCATAGGCACGGCGACGACGGCGGTGTTCTCCTTCGAAGACGGAAGCTGCAGCTCGGGAGGTGGGATCCCGGCCTACCAGGTCGACGTCCCGATCGATTTCTCCGCGCCTGTGGTCGACGGCGTGATGTGGAACGCCGCAGACGGCCTACTGCTGGCGATCAGTCTCTCCGATGGCCAGCTCCCGTTCACGCCGTCGAACCTGGAGGCGACGGTGACATCACCTCCTGTTGTTGCGGGCGACTACGTGCTGGTCGGGGCGACCCGATCGGGCCGGCACGAGCTCGTCTGGGTCGAGCGCAGCACGGGTCTCCCGGTGTGGCGTTTCCCGCTCGATCTCCCGCTCAGCACCCGGCCGGTCGTCGGTGACGGCGTCATCATCGTCGCGACCGACACGGAGCTGATCGCGATCGCTGCGCCGGCAGGCTGACGCCTCCGGCTATTCGGCAGCAGCGCGCCACGCTTCTCGAATCGGGACCTTGGCCCCGATCCGAAGCGCTGCGCCCCGATACACGCGTGCCGCCAGCTTCACCAGCAGGATCATCGTCACGAGGATGATCGCAATCGCAGCGATGTTCTCGAGCAGGGGGACCTCGGTGACCGCGTTGCGCATCGGCATGACGATCGGCGAGGTCGGTGGTACCAGCGAGCTGATCGTCGACAACGCCGAGTTGGGGGTCTCGAGCGATATCAGGGCGATGAAGTAGGCGGGGACGATCATGATCGCCGGAAGCGTGGCGGCACCCTGCATGTCCTCCTGGCGGGTGATCGTGGCGCCCAAGCCCGCATAGATCGTCGAATAGAAGCCGTACCCGAGGATGAACCACAAAATCGATGTCAGGGCGACCTCGAGCCCGATCGGAGGGACTTCGATCTCGGTTCCGAGGAATTGAACGGCGACGAGCGCCGCCCCGACCATGGCGAGCACCTGGATCAACCCCAGGAGGCCGATTCCGATGATCTTGCCGGCGAGAATCGACTCCGGCTTCACCTTCGACAGCACTACCTCGATGACGCGACTCGACTTCTCCTCGGTCACGCCGAGCATGACGAACTGACCGAAGACGAGGATCGCCAGGTAGAGCACGAAGATCGACACATATCCGGCCACGATCCGGGCGCCCCGCTCGGGGTCCTCCGGCTCGAGTCTCCGCTCCTGCGGTGGCGTCGGAGCGAGGAGCTCCTGGGCATCCGCCGGGCTCAGGCCGAGCTCGTCGATGGTTGCCTGGCGCTCGATCGCCGCGATCGCAGGCCGAACGATCGATCCGGCGTCCGTCCGTGGCTCGTCCGCCCAGACGATCTCGCTTCCGTCCACCAATACAGCCAGCGTGCCATCTTGGAGCAGCGACTCTCCTTCATCGACGTCGGCGACATCTCTGACGTCGACCGAGCGCTCCAGCGCGGAGGCAACCTGACTGATGGCAGGATGCAGTTCGGGTGCACTCGAAGCAGTGATGCCGATCACGATTGCGTCTTCGCCGTCGTTGAAGGCCTGGATGATCGGCCCAACGGCCAGGATGGCGACAACGGAGAGCCCGACCATCACGAGGAAGCCCTTGCTTCTGCCTCGTTGCAGGAAGTCTCGCTTCGCCAACAGGAGGATGTGCGAGATCATCGTTTCACCGCCTGGCGGAACAGATCGGACAGGTTCGGCGGCTCGAAGCTGAGGGATGTGATCGTGCCGTGCTGCTGGGCCTCGGCGATGATCTCGGAGATCGGTGTGTTGCGGTCGATGAGCGCGCGGGCGCCGTTTGCGTGGTTGGCTCCGCGAGTCAAGAAGGGCTTCCCGTCGACGTCGACTTCGAGCACCCGCTGATCGGCATCGTCACGAAGCCGTTCCACCTCGCCTTCGAGCACGACGCGACCGTTGTCGATGATCACCACGTCTTGGCAGACGCTCTGCACCAGATCCAGCTGATGGCTCGAGAACAGGATCGCCGTCCCGTTGTCGGCGAGCCTGACGAGGATCCCGGCGAGATCGTCTACGGCGAGCGGGTCGAGCCCCGAGAAGGGCTCATCGAGGATCGCAACCAGCGGATCGTGGACCAGCGCTGCCGCCAGCTGCACTCGCTGCTGGTTGCCGTGCGACAACTCCTCGAGTTTCGACTCCGATCGATCGGCCAGCCCGAGTTGCTCGAGCCATCGTTCGGTGTTGAGCCCGGCTGCGTTCTTGTCGAGCCCCGCCAGTCGCGCGAAGTGGCGAAGCTGCTCCGCCACCTTCATCTTCGGGTACAGGCCGCGCTCCTCCGGCATGTACCCGAACTGGCTCCAGGACTTGGCGTCGACCTGCTTCCCATTCCAAGTGACCTCTCCGGCGTCCGGGGTGACCAGCCCGAAGATCGAACGCATCGTCGTGGTCTTTCCAGCTCCGTTCGGCCCGAGGAATCCGAGAATCCTGCCGGCATGAACGGTCATGGACAGGCCGTCGAGCGCGACGACTTCGTCGTAGCGCTTCGTGAGCCCCGAAATCACCAGCATGCATTCACCTGCAATCGACATCCCATTCTCGGTGAACGGTGCTCAAACGAGGCAGAGGCATTCGCCCCTACGTCGCAGCCTGGTCAGGAAGGGATGTGCCCGACCGCGCCCGAGGCGCCGGGGTCTTTCACGTAGGTCGGGCGAAGCTCGATCGGATGCTCCGGCCGCCGCTTGGCGCGCATCCGCAGATTCAGCGCCTCGACCATCACCGAGAAGCCCATTGCGAAGTAGACGTAGCCCTTCGGGATCTTGACCTCGAGGCCCTCTGCGACGAGCGTGAACCCGATGAGCAGCAGGAAGCTGAGGGCCAACATCTTCACGGTCGGGTGACGGTTGACGAAGTCCGCGATCGTTCCCGCCGAGATCAGCATCACGCCGATGGCGATCACGACGGCTGCGATCATGACGGCGATCTCGTCGGCCAGTCCGACGGCAGTGATCACGGAGTCGAGGCTGAACACGGCGTCGAGCAGGACGATCTGGGTGATGACCGCTCCGAAAGTCGCCGCCGCCTTGCCGCCGTGCTCGTGGGCCTCTTCACCTTCGAGTTTCTCGTGGATCTCGAAGGTCGCCTTGGCGATCAGAAACAGCCCACCGGCCAGCAGGATGATCGAGCGACCGGTGATCTCGATCTCGAAGAGGTCGAAGAGCGGCTCCGTGAGCCCGATCACCCAGCCGATGCTGAGCAGGAGCAGGATCCGCATGAACATCGCCAGACCGAGGCCGATGGTCCGGCCTCGGGCTTGATCCTCCGCCGGGAGCTTCCCGGTGAGGATCGAGATGAAGACGATGTTGTCGATGCCGAGCACGATCTCGAGGACCGTCAGCGTGACGAGTGCCACCCATGTGTCTGGATTGGTGAGGAGCTCCATCCGGGCGACGATACCCAGTGTCGTCGCCGCGTCCGGGAATCTCCGCGTGGGCAGTTTGAGATCACGGTCGATGACGGCGATCATTGCGCCCATGTTCGACTGGACCGACGTCAAGGCCGCCCTGTTCGATCTCGACGGCGTCCTGACCCCCACCGCCAAGGTCCACGAGGCCGCGTGGGCGAGGATGTTCAACGGCTTCCTCGAGCGCCGTGACGGCTCGGGGTTCGAGCCGTTCGTCGAGGAGGACTATCTCCGCTTCGTCGACGGGAAGCCTCGATTCGAGGGTGTGCGCAGCTTCCTCGAATCTCGTGGCATCGATCTGCCGGAGGGCGACCGTGACGCCGAGCCCGGCGATGGATCGGTCTCCGCTCTCGGAAACGCCAAGAACGAGATCTTCAACGCCGTTCTCTCGGCGGGCGGAGTGGAACCGTACGAGGACGCCGTTGCACTGCTCGATCACCTGGCGACCACCCCTGTGCGGCTGGCCGTCGTCTCGTCGAGTGCCAATGCAGTCCCGGTGCTCGCCGCGAGCGGACTGCTCGACAGGTTCGAGTTCGTGATGGACGGGCTCGTGGCTCGAGATCGGGCGCTCGCCGGCAAACCCGAACCGGACACCTTCATAGCGGCGGCCGCAGAGCTCGAAGCCGACGTTGCCGATGCCGTCGTCTTCGAAGACGCCGTGAGCGGGGTGCAGGCCGGCCGCGCCGGTCGATTCCACACCGTCGTCGGGGTCGATCGGACGGACTCAGGCCCTGCTCTCGCCGAGGCGGGTGCCGACATCGTGGTCTCGGACCTGGCCTCTCTGATCCCCTGACGCACGACGGCATCGACCCACTAGGTTCGCGGACCAATGTCAGACGCCATGATCCGATTGGAGCACGTCTCCAAGCACTTTCCGGGAGCCGAGGCTCCTGCGGTCGGCGATCTCGGGTTCGAGGTGCCGCGTGGCTCCATCGTGACCCTCGTCGGCCCTTCGGGGTGCGGCAAGACCACCACGCTCAAGATGATCAACCGGATCATCGAACCGACCTCCGGCACGATCTGGGTCGATGGAGTCGAGGCGACCGCAACCGAGCCGTACGAGCTCAGGCGCTCGATCGGCTACGTCATCCAACAGATCGGTCTGTTTCCACACCGGACGATCTCCCAGAACATCGGGACCGTTCCCGAACTGCTCGGCTGGGAAGACCGCAGGATCGAGGAGCGGATCAACGAGTTGATCGACCTGGTCGGTCTCGACAGGGAGCTTCTGGCCCGATACCCATCCGAGCTCTCAGGCGGTCAACAGCAGCGTGTCGGCGTCGCCCGCGCGCTCGCAGCCGATCCACCGGTGCTCTTGATGGACGAACCGTTCGGCGCGGTGGATCCGATCGTCCGGAGCCGGCTTCAGGAGGAGCTGTTGATCCTCCAGGACAAGGTGCAGAAGACGATCGTCTTCGTCACCCACGACATCGATGAAGCCATCAGGCTCGGTGATCAGATCTGCATCCTCAACGTCGGTGGCGTTCTCGAACAGATCGGCCCGCCCGAGGAGGTGCTCAGCGCTCCGGTCAACGCATTCGTCGACGACTTCATCGGAGGCGAGCGCGGCTTGAAGCGCCTCGGTCTCTTACCGGTCGGCGGTGCAGACCTCGAGAAGGGGCCCATGGTCGGCCAAACGGCGAGCTGCGACGAGGCTCGCGTCGCGATGGAGCGGTACGACACGAGCTGGGTTGGCGTGCTCGATGGCGAACGGCTGGTGGGCTGGGTGTCGGAGCAGGATCTCGAGGGCCGCACGTCGCTCGCAGGTCTCGAGGTCAGGCCCATCGAGCGCAGTGTCGCCCCGTCCGATTCGCTTCGAAGTGCGCTGGATCTGGTCGTTCGCTCCCACGAGCGGGTGGCGATCGTCATCGACGATGGCCGCTATCTCGGAACGCTCGACCTCGAATCGATCGCCAGGGAGATCACCGAGTGAACCGGACCGTGCTGCTGGCGCAGGCCGAACCGAGGCCGCTGATGGACTGGGATTGGGTCTGGAGGAACCTCGACGACATCTGGGCACAGACGGTGGAGCACCTCGTGCTCACAGGCATCGCGATCGGCGTCGGCCTTCTCGTCTCTCTCGCTCTTGCTGCCGCAGCGCTGCGGTGGCGGGGCCTGTACGCGCCGATCGCCTCGGTGAGCGGTCTGCTCTACACGATCCCGAGCCTGGCGGTGTTCGCCTTTCTGGCTCCGTTCACCGGACTCGGTCTGCTCACCGCAGAGGTCGCTCTCGTCTCGTACACGGTGTTGATCCTGGTCCGCAACATCTACACGGGGATCACAGGAGTCCCCGCCGGAGTGGTCGAGGCTGCCGACGGGATGGGTTACCGTCCCGTCAGGAGATTCCTGCAGATCGAACTGCCGCTCGCCGCTCCCGTGATCATCGCCGGGATTCGAATCGCCTCGGTGACCGTGATCGGGTTGGTGACGGTCACGTCCTTGCTCGGCCTCGGCGGCCTCGGCTTCTTCATCCTCGACGGGCTGCGGCGCTCGATCCTCTTTCCGACCGAGATCATCATCGGAACGGTCCTGTCCGCCGTCCTGGCCGCCGTGGTCGACCTCGGATTGCTCGGGGTCGAGCGGTGGATCACACCTTGGCAACGGAGACGGGCCTGACATGGGGTTCATCTCCGACGTCGTCGCATGGTTCTCGGATCCTTCCCATTGGGCCGGGTCCGACGGGATCCCCCAGCGCACGCTGGACCACGTCTGGCTGGCCCTGCTGCCCACGATGATCGCCGTGGTCATCGCCGTCCCGCCCGCCGTCGTGCTCGCCCATCGACATATCGGCAGGTTCTTCGCGAACGCCCTCGTCAACGTCGGGAGGGCCGTGCCGTCTTTCGGCGTCCTCATCGTTGCCGCCATCTTCTTCGTCCGAGCCGGAGCTTCGCTCCGCTTCTGGCCGGCAGTGGTCGCGCTCGTCGCCCTGGCCATCCCGCCGATCTTCACCAACACCTATGCGGGAATCGCGAATGTCTCCCCCTCGCTGGTGGAGGCGGGATTGGGCATGGGGTTCCGGGACCGCGAGATCGTCCAGCGGCTCGAGCTCCCGGTCGCCGCCCCCGTCATCCTCGCAGGGATCGAGATCTCCTTCGTCCAGGTCATCGCCACCGTCCCTCTTGCTGCCGTGCTGTCGAGCGGCGGTGGCCTCGGCCAGTACATCGTTCGCGGCTTCGCACAGGGGAGGGGCGGAGTCGCAGAAACGTTCGCCGGAGCGCTGCTGGTTGCGCTGTTGACATTCGTTCTCCAGCGCCTCTTCGCCTTTGGGGAGCACCTTCTGGTCCCGGCGGGCATTCGTCGATTGACCGACCAGACCGAACGCTCCGCCGTCTGATCGGCGGATTGGGGAATGTCACGGATCCGAATAGGGTTTGCCACCCGGGTGCTCGCAAGGCACCCGTTTTCACTACAAGAAAGGGAAACCCATGCGGATGTTCCGCAATCGCGCCTTTGGGGCGACTCTTCTCGTCGGTGCGCTCATCCTCGCAGCATGCGGGAGCAGCGACGAGGGGTCGGGAGGAGACGTGACCGACGGTCCGACCATCACCGTGACCTCGTTCAACTTCCCAGAATCGACGTTTCTCGCAGAGATCTACGCACAAGCGCTGGAGAACGCCGCCTACCCGGTGGAGCGCAACCTGAACCTCGGTTCACGTGAGCTCATCTTTCCCGAGATCGAGTCCGGCAACGTCGATCTCCTGCCGGAGTACGTCGGATCGTCACTCCAGGTCGGCTTCGGAGCCGACGCCCCGACCACGACCGCCGAGGGCGTCTCGGCGCTCTCCGAGGAGTTCGCTGCGCTCGACATGGTCGTCCTCGACGCCGCCCCCGGTGAGGACAAGAACGTGTTCGTCGTCACGCAGTCATTCGCCGATGCCAACGGGGTCGCGACGGTCGCAGACCTCGCAGGAGCCGGCGACATCGTGTTGGGCGGCCCGCCGGAGTGTGAGGACCGGGCCACGTGTTACGCCGGTTTGGTCTCCGTATACGGTCTCTCGAACCTGGCATTCGAGTCGATCCAAGAGGGATCGGCGCGCATCGCCGCCCTCGAATCGGGCGAAATCGATGTCTCGCTGCTGTTCTCGACCCAGCCGGTGATCGTCGAGAAGGGGTTCATCGCCCTCGACGAGACCGAAGGGCTCATCGCGCCGGAGAACATCGTCCCGGTCGTCAGCCAGGAGGTGGTCGACGCCTACGGCGACGATCTGACGACCCTCCTCAACGACATCTCGGCGAAGATCACGACCGATGTTCTCCTCGATCTGAACGGACGTGTCGAGCTCGATGCCCAGGATCCCGACGAGGTCGCCACGGCGTGGCTGACCGAGAACGGCTTCCTCGACTGAGGAGCCGACCCAACTGACGGACGAGCGGGGCCCACACCGGGCCCCGCTTCTCATCTGCGTCAGAGCCTCGTCCTCACGGCCCAGAGCTCGGGGAAGAAGACGAAGTCGAGCGCCCGCTTGAGGTATCCGAGCCCGCTCGTTCCGCCTGACCCGGGCTTGCTTCCGATGATGCGGTGAACCGTCTGGTAATGCTCGTATCGCCAGCGGCTGAAGGCGTGCTCGACGTCGACGAGCTTCTCGGCGAGCTCGTACAGATCCCAATGTCGGGCCGGGTCCAGGTAGACCGCAAGCCAGGCGTCGGTCACCTCGTCGGACGGCTCATGCTCACTCGACCAATCGCGATCGACCGAAACGAGCAGCCCGCGTCGCTCGAGCAGCAGGAGCGCCTCGTCGTAGAGGCTGGCAGCGGCCAAGGTGTTCTCGAGTCGGGCCCGGTTGTCGCCGTCGAACATGTCGACATACCGGATGCTCCGCCGTCCGAGCAGGAACTCGATCTCGCGGTACTGGGACGACTGCAGCCCGGACGCCGAACCGAACAGTGAGCGGAACGTCAGGTAGTCGGTCGGTGTCATCGTCGACAGCACCTGCCACGACTCGATGAGCACGTGCTGGATCCTGGCGACTCTGGCCAGTGCCTTGAACGCCGGGCCCAGATCGTCGGCGGCGATGTGACGCATCGCCAGCCGCGTCTCGAACGTGACGAGCTTCAACCAGAGCTCGGTGGCCTGGTGGATGACGATGAACATCATCTCGTCGGGCTGGTCGCTCAGCGGATGCTGGGCTCCGAGGACGTGTTGCAGGTGGAGGTAGTCGGCATAGTCGCCGACCTTCTCAGAGATTGCCCCGCTCCGCCTGATCCCGCTCGATCGCCTCGAACAGCGCCTTGAAGTTCCCCACGCCGAACCCGCGGGATCCGTGGCGCTCGATGACCTCATAGAACACCGTCGGCCTGTCCTGGACCGACTTCGTGAAGATCTGGAGCAGGTAGCCCTCGTCGTCCTGGTCGACGAGGATGCCGAGCTCCGCCAGGGTCTCGACGTCCGCGTCGATCGTCGACCAGTCGAGCCGCGAACGGAGGTCGTCGTAATAGCTGGAGGGGGTGGACAGGAACCTGACGCCGTTGTTGCGCATCTGGCGAACCGTCGTGACGATGTCGTCGGTCGCCAGTGCCATGTGCTGCACGCCGGCAACCCCGTAGAAGTCGAGATACTCCTCGATCTGGCTCTTCTTCTTGCCGTCGGCCGGTTCGTTGATCGGCAGTTTGATCCGACCCTCGCCGTCCCACAGCACCTTCGACATCAGGGCGGTGTACTCGGTCGAGATGGCCTCGTCGTCGAAATGGTGGAGTTGGGTGAACCCGAGGATGTCGGCGTAGTACTTCGCCCATCGATCCATCGAGCCCAACTCGACGTTGCACACCACGTGGTCGATGAGCCGCAGCCCCGTGGGCTCGGCAGGCTGCTGATGCCTGGTCGGCTTGTAGCCGGGGAGGTAGTCACCCGAGTAGTTGCTTCGGTCCACGAACGTGTGGATGGTCTCGCCGTAGGCGAGGATCGAGGCGCGGACGACCTTGCCGAATTCGTCCTCTTCCACCCAGGGCTCGGCGAGGGCCGTGGCTCCCCGTTCCACGGCGAGGGCGAAGGCCTGTTCGGCGTTTGGGACGGAGAACGCCACGTCCTTGACCCCGTCGCCGTGGGCCGCCTGATGGCGCACGATGTCGGAGTCGGCTGTGAGACCGGCGGTCATCACGAACCGGATACCGCCCTGTTCGAGCACGTACGAGCAGCGATCCCGGACACCGTGTTCTGGCCCGGTGTATGCGACGGCATCGAAGCCGAATGCCGTCCGGTAGTAGTGCGCCGCCTGTCTGGCGTTTCCGACGTAGAACTCGATGGCGTCGTAGCCCAGAATGGGCATGAGGTCTGACATGAGGTTGCTCCCGATGGAATCTTGTCCGATCATTGTCGGCGACGACGCGCCGTTTGGCCAGGAAATCAGCAAGAGGTGGGCATATTGCTCATCGGCGCTGGGTTCAGGGGAGCGAACGGACCCAATGTGTGAGCACCTCGGCGCACGTGGCAACCTCCGAAGGTCGTACGTATTCGTCGGCGGCGTGGGCCACTCTGAGATCTCCGGGCCCGTACAGCACGGTCGGGATCTTGGCCTCGTTGACGAGCAATCGCATGTCCGTCCCCGCCGGAAGCCCTACCGGTTTCGATGCTGCGCCGGTGACCGCTTCGATGCTTCTACCCAGCGAGACCGGTAGGTCGTGGGTGTCGGGAATCCCGCACGAGTCGAAGCTGGCTCCGAAGACCTCGAAGTCCATCGGGTGATCGGCGAGAAACGGGTCGCCTTCCCATGCACGCTCGAGACACGAAGCCAGGTCTTCTGCGGCCCCGGCGGCATCCTGGCCCATCCTCACCCCGTAGCGGCCCCTGATCTCGACGGCGTCGATCACCGAAGACGCCCACACGCCGCCGGAGATCTGACCGATGATCGTCGGGTACGGCAGCCCCAGCGCCACCATCCGCGGATCGGTTTCATCGGTGTTGCGGTGCCGCTCGTCCGCCGCGAGAGCGCGCCGAATGGTCTCGAGGCCGTCGAGGGCGGACACGCCCTCGGTTCTGACGGCGGCGTGTGCAGCCTTGCCGGGGATCACCAGCCGGAAGGTGATGGCGCCGGCGTGGGCGGTGACGACCTGGAGGCTCGTCGGCTCGGGGATCACGGCGACGGTCGCTTCGATGCCGCGGCGGATCGCCGCGAGGGTGCCGGATCCGCCGTCCTCCTCGGAGGGTACGAAGGCGACCGTCACCGGTCCTCGATGGCCGGACGCAACCAGGTGTTCGAGGGTCTCGAGGATCGCCACGACACCGCCCTTCATGTCGCAGGCGCCCCGCCCGTACATGCGGTCGCCCTCGACCCGAGGCTCGAAGGGATCCGATGTCCATGAGCGGGGATCTCCGGGCGGGACCACGTCGATGTGGCCGGAGAGCAGCGGGTGGGTGCCCTCGGCGCCCGGGTTGAGCCGTGCGATCACGACCGGCAGGGTCGAGCGCTCGACCTCCATGCCCGGGAACGCCGGGTCGGACGTGATGGAGCCCAGGTCGGCGTCGAAGGAGTCGGTTGTGAGACCCATCTGGTCGAGCAGCCCGGCGAGGCGATCACGGATCTCCGTCTCGTCGCTCGTCACCGACGTGATGGAGATGAGTTGGGCGAGCCGGTCGAGGATCCGTTCCATCCGGTGAGCGTATCTGCTCGCACCTACGATCAACCCCATGGCCGCACCGATCCGCATCGCCAACATCTCCGGCTTCTTCGGCGACCGGCCCTCGGCGGCGAGGGAGATGGTCGACGGTGGTCCGATCGACGTCCTGACCGGCGACTGGCTGGCCGAGCTCACGATGCTCATCCTGGCGAGAATGCGCGCACGGAGACCCGACGGCGGATTCGCCGGCACGTTCGTCGCCCAGATGGCCGATGTGATGAGCGACGTGCTCGAACGGGGGATCAAGGTCGTGAGCAACGCTGGTGGGCTCGACCCGATCAGGTGCGCGGCCGCAGTCGCCGAGGTGGCCGATCGGCTCGGGCTCTCGCCCAGGATTGCAACAGTGACGGGGGACGATCTCATGGCAGTGATGGGCGAACACGTCGCCGCGGGCGAGCAGTTCGGACACCTCGACACGGGAGAGCCCCTCGGTGATCGCATCGGCCGACTCGTCACCTCGAACGCCTACTTCGGAGGCTGGGGGGTCGCCGCAGCGCTCGACGCTGGGGCGGACATCGTCATCACCGGCCGCATCACCGACGCCGCTCTCGTCGTCGGCCCGGCGGCATGGCATCACGGCTGGCGGCGAACCGATTGGGACCGGCTGGCCGGGGCGGTCGTAGCCGGTCACGTGATCGAGTGCGGCACGCAGGCGACCGGGGGCAACTACTCGTTCTTCTCCGAGCTCGACCAGCCCATCCATCTGGGCTTTCCTTGGGCCGAGATCGCCGAAGACGGCTCGTCGGTCATCGGCAAGCACCCGGGAAGCGGCGGGGAGGTGTCGGTCGGCACGGTGCTGAGCCAGCTGCTCTATGAGATCGGCACGCCCCGCTACCACAACCCTGACGTCACCGCCCGGTTCGACACCATCGAGATCGAAGACCTCGGCGACGATCGGGTGGCTTTGAACGGCACCGTCGGAGAGCCGCCGCCGGCAACGCTCAAGGTGTCGGCAGCCTTCGGAGGCGGCTTCCGGAACTCGGTCCTGATCGGGCTCACCGGTTCAGACGTCGACCGGAAGGCCGAATTGGTCCGGAGTCAGTTCTGGGACGCGTGCCCCTGGGATCCCGAGGACTACGACGAGGTCACGACCGAGATCCTCGGGCGACCCGTTCCGGGCTCCAACGCCGGGTCCATCTGCTACCTCAGGATCGCCGTGCGGGACACGGACGAGGACAAGGTCGGTCGAGCCTGGTCGAACGCCTATACGAGCATCGCGCTCGGGTCGATCCCGGGGTTCTTCGGCGAGTCCCCGCCCGGGTCGGCCTCGCCGTACGCAGTCATGTGGCCGACCACGATCAAGCGGAGTCGGGTGGCGCAGATCGTCACCGTCGCCGGAACGTCGTTCGAGGTGGCGCCGACTCCCGTGGAGTGGAGCCACCGGCCCGAACCGCTGCCCGGTCGGGGTGATGCCTGGGGCGGCGGCGACACCGTAATGGCGCCGATCGGCTCCATCGTCGGCGCTCGCTCGGGCGACAAGGCCGGTAACGCCAACCTGGGTGTGTTCGTCCGCAAGCAGGAGCAATATCCGTGGCTGGAAGCGTTCCTGACCACGGAGCGCTTGGTGGCGATGATGCCCGACCTGGCCCCGTTCCGGATCGAGCGGCATGTCCTTCCGAACCTGATGGCGATCAATTTCGAGGTCTTCGGCCTGCTGAGTGCCGGGGTGTCGTCGTCGCTGCGCCCCGACCCGCAGGCGAAGGGGCTGAGCGAGTACTTCCGCTCGATCGACGTGGGGGTCCCGTCGAGATGGGTGTCCTGAAACTGCGCGCCTCGTCGTGATCGGGATGAAAGGCGTGCCGGGTCGCGGGAGATGCGAGCATCTCCCCTACGCGTGATCGGTTCGTCGGGTTGGCTGGTCGTTCGAGATTCGGGTACGGGAGGCGCTTGCGCCGCCCGCGGCCGACCTCGGTGAACCCGTCGGTCACCCGCAGGCGCGTCGCGGTGTTCAGGCCAGGGTCGGTACCGCACGCCCGGCGATGTCCCGCAGCTCGTCGCAGTGCGGAAGCGTGCCGAACATGGCGTGCGACTCGGTGATCCGCCCGGCGTCATACAGCTCACCGAACGCCGTGTGCCTCGCCATCAGCGACGACGACCAGGCTCGGGCGAGGCATTCGACGATCCGCCGCGCATCCGATTCGTGATTCTCCGACGTCTCCAACATCTCTCTTGCCGCTGCAAGCTGACCGATGGCGGCGGCCGAGGCGTCGAGCATGATCTCGTCGCCGAGGAACGCCAGCGCATGCGGTTCCCTGCGGAGGGCACGAAGCACGTCGAGGGCGATGACGTTGCCGCTCCCTTCCCAGATGGCGTTCAATGGCGACTCGCGGAACCAGCGGGGGAGCGGCGACTCCTCCACGTAGCCGTTGCCGCCCAGGCACTCCATCGACTCGCGCACCACCGCAGTGGTCCGCTTGGTCACCCAGTACTTGGCGATCGGGGTGGCGATCCGGCGCAGAGCTGCCTCACGTTCGTCATGGGGCGCCCGGTCGAACATCGCAGCCACCCGGAGCATCAGCAACGTTGCAGCCTCGGTCTCGAGTTCGAGGTCGGCGATGACGTTGGTCATGGCGGGCTGGTCGATCAGTGTCTTGCCGAACGCAGACCGATGGCTGACATGCCAGGCGGCGTGGGTGAGCGACTGGCGCATCAGCGCGGCTGAGCCGGTGATGCAGTCGAGGCGGGTGCCGATGACCATCTCGATGATGGTGGCCACGCCGCGACCTCCCTCGCCGACCATCCAACCGGCGGTCTCGTCGAATTCGATCTCCGATGAGGCGTTGGAGCGGTTTCCCAGCTTGTTCTTGAGCCGTTGGATGCGGAACGTGTTGGTCGTCCCGTCCTCGAGGAACCTGGGGACGAAGAAGCACGAGAGCCCGCCCGGGGCCTGTGCGAGCACGAGAAAGGCGTCGCACATCGGCGCAGAGGTGAACCACTTGTGGCCGGTGAGGCGATGCCCATCGGCCGCAGGGACGGCAGCGGTGGTGTTGGCGCGGACATCGGAGCCACCCTGCTTCTCGGTCATTCCCATGCCCATGAGGGCGCCGGCTTTCTCGCTCGCGGGCCGGAACGACGGGTCGTAGCTGGTCGAGAGCAGCCTCGGCTCCCACACCGAGCTGAGCTCGGGCGCCATGCGGAGCGACGGCACCACCGATGCCGTCATCGAGATCGGACAGCCATGGCCCTGTTCGACCTGGGAGTCGAGGTACATGAGGCTGGTCCGCGCCACCTGGGACCCGGGCCCATCCTCGGTCCACCCGAGCGAGTGAACGCCGTGAGACACCGCTCGGTCCATCAGTGCGTGCCAGGCAGGGTGGAAGTCGACCTGGTCGATGCGATGGCCATACCGATCGTGGGTCCTCAGCTCGGGCTCATGCCTGTTGGCGGCTTCGGCGAGCTCGTGTGTCTCCCTGGTTCCGGCGATCCGTCCGAACTCGGAGAGCCTGTCCTGTGCCCAGCTTGCGTCGAACTCGTCGACGAGGCGGCCGAGGACCGGGTCGTGTGCATGAAGATCGACGTCGCCGAGCGGAGGCGGCTGGTTGACCACCTCGTGCGTGTTCATACGACGACCGGGGTGCCCTCGTCGTTCATCTCGACGACGACGGCGGACACGACCCGGAATCCGTGGTCCTCGAGGAGCTTGCGGCCGCCCGTCCAGGTCTTCTCGATGGCGAACCCCAATCCGAGGATCTGAACGCCTGCCTCGGACAGGAGCTCCGATAGGGTGAGGGCGGTCCGCCCGGCCGAGAGGAAGTCGTCTACGACCACGGCCGTGTGGATGCCCTCGAGAACGTGCGGCTTGATCTCGAGCCACGAGCGGTCGCCCTTGGTGGGGGAGACCACCTGTCTGGCGATCGAGCCTTCCGACGGCTTCGGGCGCTTCTTGGCGAAGACCATCGGGACGCCGAGCGCGGTGGCTGCCGCCAGAGCGGGAGCGATCCCCGACGCTTCCGATGTCACGACCACGTCGGCCTGGCCCAACTCGCGGGCCAGCCACTCGCCGCACGACCGCATGAGGACAGGGTCGATCTTGTGGTTCACGAAGGTGTCGACGATGACGAGCCCATCGCGGATGTGGCTGCGCTCTCGGACGGCGTCGCGGAATTCCTGACTCATGCGCCGCCAGCATACGCCTGCCGGGACAACTCGACTCCGTCGGTAACGTTGCGTCATGC
>JAHEDH010000063.1 GCA_024641285.1 bacterium
GATTGGGTTCGCGCTAGGAGTGACCTTCGCGTCTGGCGTGACACGCGCAGTGGGGTACCATGCCGTTCTATGCGAATGAAGTCCGCGCTGCGCGGTCTGGCGTTCTTCGTCTCTGTCGCTCTCTTCGGCTCGGTAGCTCAGCTGCCGGCTTTCTCCGTCACAAAGAGCCAGGTCGATGCCGCCTGTGCCAGCTCCAGTGCGCAATACGCCATCTACCAGGAGAAGCAGCGGGAGGCCGACGCGGCCAAGCTCGCATGGGAGCAGACTCTCGGAGAGATCGCCGCCCTCGAGGACCAGCGGGCGTACATCGACGACTCGATCGAGCGTCGGGTCACGCAGATCGACTCCTCGGCAGATCAGATCGACCAACTCGCCGTCGAGCTGTACATGGAGGCCGGCGGGTCGTCGTCTCTGCTGCTGTTCGCAGGGTCGCTCGACGAGATCCTGACCGGCAACGAACTTCTCGATGCCGCCACCGGCGACAGCATGGCTGCGCTCGACGATCTGCTGGCCATTCGCAACGACCTCGACCGCTTCCAGGGCGAACTGGTCGAACTCGACGCCCAGCTGCGCGATGTCGAGGCCGAACGCGCCGCCTTCACCGATACCCTCAACGGAATAGCCGAAGAGGCCGATGCCGAGTTCGCAAAGCTCTCGACCGATTGTCGGAACCTCACGACGCAGTACAACCGAGAGCAGGCGGCCGCAGCAGCAGCGGCCGCCGCCAAGAAGAGCGGGCGCTCCGCCGGGGTGGGTGCGATCAGTGGGTTTCGTTGCCCGATCCCCGGCTCGTCGTTCATCGACTCTTGGGGCTTTCCGCGTTCGGGTGGGCGCTCTCACAAGGGCACCGACATGTTCGGCTCGTACGGCGCATCGATCATCGCTTCGTCCGACGGGGTCGTTTCGATCCGGGATGGCGGCCTCGGTGGCAAGACCATCTGGTTGAGCGCCGACAACGGGTACGGCTATTACTACGCACACCTGTCGGGATACAACGTGTCGAACGGGTCGCGTGTCTCCGCCGGGCAGCTCATCGGGTTCAACGGCGACACCGGGAACGCCCGTGGCGGCCCGCCCCACCTGCATTTCGAGATCCACCCTGGTGGCCGGGGCTCGGCCGCAGTGAATCCATATCCAACCGTGGCCGCCGCCTGCCGGTAGTCTGATCGCCATGCCGCAGCACCGCAGACGTCTCGACCGGGTCCTCGACCCCGATTATCTCGAAGGCCTCGAAGGGCACTCGCTCGATGAGCTTCGTGAGCTCCGCTCGACCGCCAACGAGGTCGAGAACGAGTTGTCCTACTACCGGCGGTTGCTGTACGGCCGGATGGACCTCGTGAAGTTCGAGCAGCGACGCCGGTCGGGCGAGGAGGACCGATCGTTGATCGACTCATTGGTCGACATCCTGACCGATCCCGAGCGCGAGGATCGGACCGAGCCCCGCGGGACTCGCCACATCGTCACCGACCTCCCGCCGTTGCCGGAGATCGGCAAGCGGGACATCGACGAGGTCATGGGAGACGGCGTCCTCACGCGCCTCGACGAGGCGACCGCCGAAGAGCTCCAGGCGTCGCTGGACGGGTTCGACAAGATGGTGGGCGAGATCAATTCTCAACGACGCCGTGCGCAGCAGGTCATCGATTCGCTCAGTGATGTCATCGCCGAGCGGTTCAAGGCCGAGGTCTCGGCCCCAGGCGACGACTGAGCCGCCCTACCACGTGCTCGCCAGGGTCACCCGGTCGGGAGTGACGGAGTCGGTTCACGACGGCGCCGTCGCCGTCATGGACACTGACGGTCGACTGCTCGCTTCGTACGGTGACATCGATGCTCTGTTCTTCGCCCGGTCGTCGGTCAAGCCGTTCCAGGCGACGGTCTCGGCCGAATGCGGCGCCGACCTGCCTCCCGAGTGGCTGGCGTTGGCATGCGCCAGCCACACCGGCGCTCCGATCCACGTCGCAACGGTCCGCGACATGCTGCGTACCAGTGGTCTCTCCGAGCGCGATCTCGGCACGCCGGCGGACTGGCCGAGCGGCAGGAATCGCGATCGACTGTTGCGAGCCTCGCAGATCTGGCCGCTGCCGGTCTATCACAACTGCTCCGGCAAGCACGCCGCGTTCCTCAGGGCGTGCAGGGCGCAGGGATGGGACACCGCCGGTTACACAGAACCCGACCACCCGCTCCAGCAGCGATTCCGATCCCTGCTATCGGAGGTGACAGGGCAAGCCGACTTCGAAGTCGGCGTCGACGGCTGCGGCGCACCCACGTACACCGTCTCGGTTCGCACGCTCGCCCGTGCGTTCTCACGACTCGGGAATGACGGGCACTTCGATGACGTTTTCTCCGCGATGCATCGTTTTCCGCGACTCGTGTCGGGCATGGAAATGCCGGACGCAGAGTTCGCTATTCACACACATGGCATTTCTAAGCGCGGGGCCGAGGCGAACCTCGGATTGGCGATCCGGGGTTTCGGCTCGATCGCCATCAAGGTGCTCGACGGCGAGTCGAGGCCGATCGGTCCCGTCGTCACCGACGTGCTCGACCAGGTGGGCTGGCTCGCACCCTCGGTCGCGGACTCGCTTCGATCGGCGACCAGGGTGCCGATGTCCGGTGGTGGCGTGGAGGTCGGTACGGTTCAATCCGTCGTTCGACTCGATGTGAAATGACCATTCCCACCGACACACTCTCGCAACTCTCCGGACTGCTGCCGATCGCTCCTGCGGTCGGCCCGTTCCCGCTGCTCAGCTTCGTCGATGCGGTGACGAGATTCCGTAGCGAGGAGGTCGAAGTCGTCGGCGATGAGAACGGTGCGCTCCCACTCACGATCTCCGGTCAGACGGTGAGGGTGGCCGGCCATCCCGATCTGACCGACTACCACTCGCCGCTCGGCGAGGACGTGAGCGCGATCGCCGACGATCTGACTCAGCTGGTCACACGCGGGTTCCGGCTCGACCTCGACTCGCTTCCCCAGGAGGCCTGTGGGCCGCTGGCCGCAGCACTCGTCGAGCGCGAAGTCGCCATAGAGATCGACGAGCACACCGTTTCCGCCGTTGTCGAGCTTCCTGGCAGCTTCGACGACTATCTCGGCATGCTCTCGAAGAAGCAGCGTCACGAGGTCCGGCGTAAGCATCGGCGCTACGAGGATCTGCTCGGCGAGGTGATCCACGAGGTCCACAACGAGCCCGGCTGGGCGTTCGACGAGTTCATCCGCCTCCACCGTCTCTCGGACGGCGAGAAGGGCGGATTCATGACACCCGAGCGCCAGAACTTCTTCGAGACGCTCGTGGAGCTCGACGGCTGGCGCGTCGACCTGCTTCGCATCCCCGACAGCGACCGCGCCGCAGCCACGCTCTTCTCGTACTCGGACGACTCCGGCATCTACCTGTACAACTCGGCGTACGACCCGGAACTCTCCCATGCGTCGCCCGGGATCGCAATCGTCGGGACCCTGATCGAACAGGCCATCTCCGAAGGCCTTCCCCGCTTCGACTTTCTCAAAGGTGACGAGACCTACAAATTCCGGCTCGGGGCCGAGGCCCGGCCGTTGTATCGGATCACCGGAGCCGGCGCATGATCGAGCGAGTCGCCTATCTCTCGATGCACACGTCGCCTCTCATGCAGCCGGGGGTGGGCAACGCCGGGGGTATGAACGTCTACATCGACGAGCTCGCTCGAACGATGGTCGGCCGCGGAGTCGCGGTGGACGTGTTCACCAGGCGTACCGACCCCGGCCAGCCCGACGTCGTCGACGTCATCGACGGCTATCGAGTATTCCACACCGACGCCGGCCCACCGACGCCTGCGCCGATCTCCGACATGGTCGACTGGGTTCACGAGTTCGCCGAAGGCGTGATCGCCGTGCTCGAGCCTGATCCGCCAGACGTCGTACACAGCCACTACTGGCTCAGCGGCTCTGCCGGGCTCATCGTCAAGCGCAAGCTGGGGATCCCGCTGGCGAATTCGTTCCACACCCTCGGGCGGGTGAAAGACCTGGCGAAACGCTCGGACGAGACGCCTGAATCGGAGGCGCGGATCGCCGCCGAGCTCGAGGTGATCGCCGAATCCGACTGCGTCGTGGCGGCGACACCGTTGGAGGCTCAGGAGCTGATGGAGCACTACGGCGCCGACCCCACCAGGCTGTGCACGTCCCCGCCCGGGATCGACCACACGGTCTTCTCGCCTGGCGACCGAGCGGACGCCAGGAAGTCCGTCGGCTGGGCTCCTGAGCGCATCCACGCAGTCTTCGCCGGCCGGATCCAGCCGTTGAAGGGCGTCGACGTGGCGCTCGAGGCCGCTGCGATGATTGCTGCCCGCGTGCCCGGTTTTCGACTGTCGGTCATCGGGGGAGCGTCCGGCCCGAGCGGTGACTCCGAAGTCGAGCGGCTCACCGAGCGGGCATCGTTGCCCGATCTGGACGGGGTCGTCGACTTCCACTCTCCGGTGCCTCATCGCGAGCTCGCCGAGTACTACCGGGCAGCCGACGTGGTGATGCTCCCGTCGCGGAGCGAATCGTTCGGTCTCGTGGCGGCCGAGGCCCAGTCGTGCGGTGTCCCGGTGGTCGCCTCTCGGGTCGGGGGGCTCGAGCACGTGGTCGCCGATGGTCGGTCGGGGATCCTCGTCGATGGCTGGGAGCCCTCCGATCACGCCGAGGCCGTCATCTCGATCATCACCGACCCTGACCTGGCCTCGCGTCTGTCTGCAGGGGCCCTGCGATGGTCGGAGCGATTCAGCTGGGATTCGACGGCCAACCGGTTCCTCGAGCTCTACGAGGGAGCCGTCCACCGTGCCGAGCGCGGCTGAGACGCTCTGGCATGCGATCGATCGTTGGATCGCCGACGAGGAGTCCTCGGTCGAATATGCCGAGCAGGTCGAGGGCCGCATCGCAGTCAGGATGCGCCAGGAGACGAGAGATGCCTCGACGGTGTGGTGGTCGCCCGGGCAGCGTTCGCTGACCGCCGAGCTGTACGTCATCCCTGTGCCCGAGAACGATCGCGAGTCGGTCTATCGGCTCGCACTGGACCGCAATCGATCCACTTACCGGGTCCATTACGCGCTCGCTCGCGATGGTGGCATCGTCTTGCGGGCGAGGATTCCCAATCATGATGTGGATCTCGCGCTACTCGATTCGGTTCTCGGAGAGCTCTACGAACAGGTCGAACTCTCGTTCAGGCCGTTCGTTCGCATGGCCTTCGGGCACGGTTGATCTCGGCGCGCGAAACAAATCGAGTCGTCGATGCGAATACCTTTCCACAGGCGCTGTGGATGGACACTGTGGATCGGACCTTGGCCGACCGGGCGGGGCCGCAAGCTCTGTCGTTCTTTCGGTCCTGCCGCAGCGGGCCGTCCAAGTCCGTCCGCGATCCTGCAATCGCCAGCGCAAGACCGGCCGAATCACCCCAGTTGACCGAAGGCGAACCCCGGGATACGTTCCGAGGACAACGCCCGAGGTGCTCGGTCGATGATCCTCCGCTCGGGGAAGTGCGGTGTGATCGTTCGGCGGGGTTCCTCGGGCGTCGTGCTTCTTCGGCCCCGTGGTTGTGTTATGTCGTGTTTGTCGGCTACTCGATGACGAGCCGGAAGCCGTTCGAGGTCACCACGACGAGAGGATCGTTCGGAGCGGCACCGAGGAGCCCGAAGACCGGTCGGAAGGCGATGACGCGGCGTTCGGTGATGGCGCCTGCGGCCTTGGTCGCCGGACGCTCGCCCGCTATCGCCCCGGGTGCGATGGCTCGGATGGGTGCCACGTCTGCGGTGCTCGCCACTGCGGCGGTCGGCGTCGCTTTTGGGGCGAGTGAGCTCGTCGGCGAAGCGGTGGTCGGCGTCACCTCTGGGGCGGGAGTGGTCGGTGGTGCCGTGACCGGTGGTGCGGTGGTCGGTGGTGCGGTGGTGGTCGTGATCGGCGCTGCCGTGGTTGGTGGTGCGGTGACCGGTGGTGCGGTCGTGGTGGTGGTCGGCTGGGCCGACTTCATGAACAACACGGTGACGAACATGGTGCCGTCCGGGGCGCGATCCGCTCCGACTCCGACGAGGTCGTAGTCGCCCAGGATGTTTGCCCTGTGGCTCTCCGAGTTCAGGAACGCCTGGTGCAGCAACGTCGGGTTCGGCCCCATTCCGACGTTCTCGCCGAGGCGGGCCCAATCGGCCGCATACGACGCGAGCTGGGCGTTGCTGCTGTGATAGATCTGACCCGCGCCGATCATCTCGGCGGTGTGCACGTCGGCGTCGTCGGCCAGGTCCCAGAAGAGGGTGAGTGGCGACAGGCCTGATGCCGTCCGGCTCTGGTTGATGAGCGTCACGAATTGGGATTCGTCCTCTGGGCTCGCCACCGCCGGGAGCATGGTTCCGAGCACTGCAAGTAGGACACTCAGAGTGAGAATCGCCCGGAAAATACGACGCATAGTGAGATCTTCGGCGTTCGACCCGAGAACTTGAGGGTCTATCGGCCCATGTCGACCTGCCGAGAGGCCGTCGGCCCATGCCGGATCGGAGCCGTGGGAGATCGTGTGACGCAGGCCGTTTTTGCAGTCTCGCCATCGACGTCCAGACTCCGGGCCATGCGGCCTGCCACTGCGATCGTCGTCCTCGTCCTCCTGCTCGTGATCGCCGGTGCCGCGATCTACCAGACGGTCGAATTGCTCAACCCGCCAGAGTCAGTGCCGTCCCAGTTGCCAGATTGAAGTACTCCGTAGCCGATCCGCCGCGAACGGCGAGCGCCATGAGCCCGGACGAGTCGATATGCAGCAGGGGCTCTCCCTCGCCCACCTGCCCGTAGGTGTCGACCCACGGCACCTCGTACTCGGAAGCACCGATGCGGACGGTGACGGTGACCTCGCTCGAGATACCCGCCACCGCAAGATCCTCGGGACCGACGTTCGACTGGACGTTCCCGAATCCATCGACCCACCAGGCCTCACCGACGACACGAGCCGGTTCGATCTCGGGGAGGGGGATCAGGAGGGGAGTGACCGAGTCCGGGGCCACTTCGTCTCCCAGGTCATCGAGTTGGGCCTCACCGGATGACAACAGTGCCGCCGCAGGCCCGAAGATGTCCCGCCCGGCGAACGTGGCGCCCGCGCTCGGGATCTGTGCCTCAGGATTGGTCAATTCGACGATCTTCGTCGCTCCGCCCATCGTCGCGACGGCAGGTCCGAGAAGGCCGTTGTCGGGTCCGACGAACCGCATCCCCCCCTCGGTTTCGGCGGCGATGGCCCGCCGCGCCGTTCCGACGCCCGGGTCCACAACCGCCAGGATCACCCCGTCGGGCAGATATTGGATCGAGCGGGTGAGTGCGAGGGCACCGGAACGAACATCGCCACGCCGGATGCCGTGGGTGATGTCGATCACCTTCGTCTCGGGCGCGAGCTTGGCGATGACGCCGTGCACGACGCCGACGAACTCGTCGGTGAGGCCGAAATCTGACAGGAAGCTCACGTGCGACATGGCCGTGAGGCTACGTGGATGCCGCCGAAACCCGCACTCGGATGCGCGGCGATTGCTGCGCACCGCGCCACTCGGCCCTACGGGCGAGCCCGAACGTGGTGGGCGGGCAGGTCGTTAGCATCGGCCCATGATCGAAGGGCACAGCGACGTCATCGCCAAGGTCGTGAAGTCGTCCTCGGCGATGTTCCTCGGAGCGATGGACACCGGCAAGACGACGACTGCGCTGGCGTGCGCCCGTGCCGCAGTCGAGGCCGGGAAGGTCGTGGGCTTCGTCGACGCCGACATCAGCAACAGCATGATCGGCCCGCCGGCGTGCGTCGGTCTGAAATACGTGAGGACTCTCGAGGATCTCGACCGCTTCGACGAAGCCGATGCTCTCCACTTCGTCGGGGCGATCTCGCCCAACAAGCTCGTCCTCCAACAGGTCATCGCGACCGCCGCCCTCGCCGGCAAGGCGAGCGCGGAGTGTGACCTGGTGATCATCGACACGTCGAGCGTGATCTCCGGCGTGATCGGGGAGACCCTGAAGTACCACAAGGCAGAGTTGATCCGACCGGACATGGTGGTCGCAATGCAGCGGGGAGCGGAGATGGAGCCGATCAGCGGGATGCTCAAACGCTTCTTCTCCGCCGACGTCACGTCGATCGCAGTGGACCCCGACCTCAACCCAAGCAGCCCCGATCAGCGGGCCGAGCGTCGGACCGAGGCGTTCCGCAAGGCGTTCGCACCCGAACTCGGTCGGTGGCGTGTGCGGTCCACCGTCTTCGCCCCCACCCTCCCACCGGCACTCGAACAGTCTCGCCTCCACGGCATGCTGGTCGGCGTCCAGGACGGCCACGGGGGATGTCTCGGCCTGGGGCGGCTCGAATACGACGACGGGGCGCTGCGGGTGAGCACGAACACCGGTGAGGGCATGCAGGGGCTCCGGATCGGATCCCTCTCGATCGACCCCGAGACCTTCGCCGTCACCCCCGTGAACCTCCGAGACCTCATGTTCGGCGTCCGCTAGCTCGGCTGGCGCCTCGCTGCTCCCAGCTACCAGCTTCCGGCTTCCGGCTTCAGGACGCGTTCCGGAGCGAGCCGTGGAGCCGACAGCCGACAGCCGGGCCGAGGAACGAGGCCCAACAATTGATGAAGCCTCCCGGGGCAGGGGAGGCTTCATCCTCGAGAGTGGAGGTACCGCCGTGGGGCGGGCTGGGAGGCTATCCGATCACACCTTGGACATTGTGCCCAATTGGCATGACTGGCGGTCCTATTCCACTCTCGACCGGAACTGCAAGCAGAACCGGCTATGACATTGTAGATCGGTCGGCGGATCAAACCACTTGAATGCTTTCTGATTTGATTTTTTATACGCGACCTGGCTGTCATCTCTGCGAAGCGGCACTGCCGCACGCTCGGCGTGCCGCGCGCCTGCTCGGGCGCCGTCTCACGGTCGTCGACATCGATTCGGACGACGACCTCGTCGTCGACTACGGGCTACGTGTCCCGGTGCTGGTGACGGGCAGGGGGAGAGTGGTCGCCGAAGGCAACTTCAAGACCGGCGAAATCGCCAGAGGCCTACTGAGCGGTCGCCGGCCGAGAGCCACCGGCCAACAGCCAAGAGACTGAGCTCAACCCTCCGACATCGTCGGCGCGTCGGCACCGGTTGCGGGCGCATCGCCCGCGGCGGGGGCCGCCTCGAGGAGACCGCAGTTGGTCAAGACCTCGTCGACGTTGCCGCCACCGAAGCGGATGCGCTCGAACGAGATCACGGCGGCGATCTCCTCATCCGACAGATTCGGGAACCCGGGCATGCCGCCACCGATCGGTTTGCCGAGGTCGCCGTAGGTGTTCCTCCCCGCCGCCTGGAATCCGGCGGATCCGAGTCGTACCCACTCGATGTGATCGGCGCATTGGCCGAAGGTGTTGAGCACGCCGCCGAAGGCCGGGCCGACCCCGCCGCCACCGTTGGCTCCGTGGCAGCCTGCACACGTGGCATACAGCCCCTGGCCCAGGGCGATGAACTGTGCACCGCCGCCGGACGCGCCGCCGCGGCCGCTGAACTCGGAGCCGTCGCAGTTCTCGAGCGCTCCGGTGGCGCGGTCGACCCGCAGCACGACTCCGGATTCGCTGCACGTGGCGTCGGCGGTGCCGTTGCTCGCGAGGTAGAGCAGGCCGAACACCGGGACGATCAGCAATGCTGCAACCAGCCACTGGGGGATCGTGGTCGCGGTCCGCTCCTTGAGGCCTGCCGTTGGGACGGAGACGACGACGTCGTAGTCGAGGGCCTCCTCGGGCGACACCACCGCCGGTGCGGGAGGCGGCATCGGTGCGGGCGCCTGCGGTGCCGGCGTCGGCGCAGCTTCGGTGTCCGTCGTGTCTGGGGCAGCAGGCTCGGCGGTGGATGTCCCGGCGGTGGCTGTCTCGGTCGTCGCCGGTGCGGGAGCGGTCGACGCCGGGGCCGACTCGCCGCCCGCCCAGGCCGCGAGAACCGTCTCGGAGTCCGTTCCTGCGGCCGTGGCGCGAGCGGCAGCCGATCGCTTCACCAGATCCTCGGGAACCCCCATCGCCTGGGCTGCAGCTGGAAGTTGGTCGCTCATTGCTCCGTTCCCCGGTCTTTCATTTCGATTCGAACAAGTAGGCGGTGAGGTTCTCCAGGTCTTGGTCGGAGAGCCCTGCGTACGACGGATGTTCGCTGGAGTTGGTCAATACCGTCAACAGCGACGACTGCGACTCGACCCGGCTCCCGATGTGGGCGAGGTCCGGGCCATACCGGCGCACTCCGAGAATCTGGTTGCTGTCGGCGATCGTGACAGGCCCGAGGCCGACGTCGGCCACGAGCGGCCGAACCGCCTGGGTGTGGCACGCCGAGCAGCCTTCGCTGCGGTACAGGTCACGTCCGTCGAGCCCGGCCTGCGTCAACGGCACGGCCGAGCTGTAGACCCCGTTGCCCTCCTGGGGGAGTGCAGGTGCGAGGAAGCCGACCAGAAGGGCGACGACGAGAAGGGCCGCGGCGCCCGCAGCGAGCAGGAAGGGGTGTTCCGTCCGCCCCTGGAGGACCGGCGGCTCCGATGGTGGAAGAGCGATCGCTGCCGCGGGCGCGGTTGCGGCCGTGACCGGTTCCTGGGATGGAACCGGAGCCGACGGCACTGGCTGAGGCGCCGGTTCCGCCGCGGTCTCGGTCACCGGGGCGGCAGGCTCGGGAATGGCAGCCGGAGCGGTGGTGGCCGGTGCCGGAGCCCCGCCGGCCCAGGCGGCCAGCACGTCGTCGGTCGAGGCGCCTGCGGCAGCAGCCCGGGCGGCGGCAGACCGCTTCACGAGATCTTCGGGGACGTTCATGGCCGCCGCGGCGGCCGCGATGTCGCTCATGCCCCACCCCCTTCATCTCCAGGTGCCGTCGTGTACACGAGGACCTCCTGCTCGGTTGCCGACCCGCTCGTCACCGAGGAGACGACGTTCTTGACGAACAGGAGCTGGCCCACGAACGTGACGAGCGCACCCAGGACGGCGAGGCCGATGAACACGTTCGGCAGCGCCATCGACTGTGACCACCCTTCGCCGGCGTCCGTGTAGGACCCCGTATACGAGCCTCCCGTCCAGGCGAAGCCGGACAGGATGCCGGCGATGACCAGCATGAGTGCGGTCCCGAGCGAACCCCAGGCGACGAGCTTGATCTGACGACCGGCATCTCCCAGGTCGCTGATCTCACGTCCGGTCATCGGCGGGATCGCCTGGTAGGCGAATGCCGCCAGGAAGGTGCCTCCGACGCCGAAGATGACCAGGAACTGGATGCCGTCCCAGAAGGCGGTGAATCCGACGAGTGCTGCAGCGGAGGAGAATCCGGCGAACACCGACAGCACGGAGGCGACGATCGACAACGCCAAGCCGTACCCGACCGCCTGGAGTGCGGGACGCCGAGCGGCGTCGGTCCAGTCGTCGTCGACGGTCGTCGCCACCGAGGCGGCCGTGGCGATCGCCGCAACCGGGAGAGCGAGCGACAGCACGGCCGCTACCGAGTCGAGCCAGTCGGGTGTCGGTCCGAATGCCACCTCCAGGGGCCCGAGGAATGCCCCGGCGAACGCCAGCGACCAGAACCCGGCTTTGGCAACCTGGCGGTTGGCGAGCGGGTTGTCGGTCTGCTTCACGGCGACGTAGTAGGCGACGCCGAATCCCATCGCCATGACCCAGAGCGTCTCGAAGCCGGTGGTGAAGACCACCCCCTGGAGTTGGCGTCCGATCGAAGCGAGATTCGGCAGAGCCGACACGAGGGCGAGACCCGGCAGCCACACGACGGCCGCCATGACGAACCAGAGGGATGCAAAGACGCTCGACTCCGTCCGGTTGCGAATCGTCCCGAGTGTGACGACGAGCGGGATGGATACGACTCCGAGGATCAGGAGATCGAGGTACCAGGGGAGCCCGAACGGCTCGACCCCGTCACCGAAGCCGAAGAACAGGGCGATGACACCGAGGAGCGTGAGCCCGGAGGTCCCGGCGAGACCGAGAGCCGCCAGCCTCGGCTGGAAGAGCGGGGCACCCGTCAGCCTGGGGAGCAGGTAGTAGGCGGCGCCGGCGAACGCCGGGACGAGCCATCCCAGCATGACGACCAACATGGCCATGGGCCGCAGCCGTCCGTAGGAGAAGGGTCCGCTCAGCGGGATGAACGAGATGGAGGCCATCGACAAGATCGTGAGCAGGCCACCCAGTGCGAGGAACGCCGAGGACACGAGAAGATGCGCGGTCGCCACGTTCTCCGTGGCGACCCGGCGTCCGGTCCGCTGTTCAGTCGCTGTTGTGGTCACCTTCACCTCTGGGTCGGCGGCACGGGCGAGGTTAGCCTCGTCTCGCGTGCCCTCGGCCCACACATCCGGCGAAGATACCGGTCCCGATTTGAGATTCATGCTGGCGAAGGCCCATGGCTAGAATCCCGTCCCGACCAGGGAAAAGACCCGTCACCCAGGAGCAGCGATGTATCGACTCGGCGAACTGACCCCCAGCCAGCGGACCACCTATGGCAGCGCCATGCTGGCGTTGGGGTTCGTGGCGATGGTCGTCGCCGTGATCGTCGTCCACTGGGCCCACTTCCCGGTAGAGGAGTTGGTGGACGGCCAGTTCGTGCCGTACGAGGTCGACTTCCTGAACTGGATGCCGCGTGGCATCTGGTGGAAAGCCCTCGGCTATGTCATTGCATTCGGCGCCTCGCAGCTCATGATCGTCGGCGCTGCGTTCGTCTTCGTGCTGGGACGGAAGATGACCTGGGCCGTGGCGTCGTTCGCCGCCTTCCTGGCGTGGATCGAAATGGTCGTCATCTTCGGGATCGTGCCGTCGGAGTGGCTCAACTTCTCTCAGACCGACCTGGACTGGAGCAGCCAGCGCTTCGTGCCCGGGCTCGACCCTGTCCCGTCGTTCCTCGTGCTCGGAAACGACATCAGCGTGAGCTGGGCCGTGATCAAGGATTCGATCTCGATGGGATACAACCTGGCGATGCTCGTCCTCGGCGGTCTGTTCGCCTACAAGATCCAGGACGTCTACAGCGGACGCCCAGACACCGCCGCCACCCCAGACGAGGTCACATCCCCCTACGGCCGGACCCTCGTCAAGGGTGACCGCTGATGCCGAAGGGGATCGTCGACGAGACACCGCCGTTCCGGGACGACTATCAGTTGGCCCTCGTCGAGGGCGACTACTTCAAGGACAAGCTCCGCCCCAAGCAGTTCCTCCACATCGACCAGGCCGAGTGCATCCTGTGCGAAGGCTGCGTCGACATCTGCCCGTGGAAGTGCATCCATTACCTGAGCGTCGATGCCATCACCGAGGCGGTCAACGTCGACAACCCCAACGACGACGAGTCGAACTTCGGGTTCTTCGTCGTAGACGAGAACGAATGCACCAGGTGCGCTCTGTGCATCGACCGCTGCCCGACCGGCGTGATCTCCCTCGGCAAGTTCGAGGGCTCACTGGCCGACCAGGCGACGGAGCTCGGCCTGAACAGCCGTCCCTGGGACGTCGACACGGGCCAGAGGGATTTCAAGAACGGTTACTCATACGGAATGCGTTGGTAGGAGGATCTACGAGTGGCGAATGGCAACACCAGTTTGAGAGAGCGACTGTCCGAAGCGACCGACAAGCTCGCTTCGAGCAGCTTCGTCGAGTCGGTGCTGCGCCCGGGGTCTCCGTTCAAGAAGGGCTACTCGGACAGCCCGAGAAACCGGTCCTACGTGATCATGAACAACGTGCTCTATCACCTGCATCCGGTGAAGGTGAAGCGCCACGGGGTGAAGCTCAGCTACACCCTGTGCCTCGGTGGGCTCAGCTTCTTCCTGTTCATCCTGCTGACGATCACCGGCATCTTCCTGATGTTCTACTATGCCCCGACCGTCGAGAACGCCTACACCGACGTCGCCGCATTGTCGACATCGGTGGCGTTCGGATCGTTGGTCAGGAACATGCACCGATGGGGCGCCCATCTCATGGTGCTCGTGGTGTTCCTCCACATGAGCCGGGTGTTCTACCACGGCGCCTACAAGCCGCCGCGTGAGTTCAACTGGGTGGTCGGCGTCATCCTGCTCCTCCTGACGCTCCTGCTGTCTTTCACCGGCTACCTCCTCCCGTGGGACCAGCTTGCGCTGTGGGCGGTCACCGTCGGCACGAACATGGCCGGATTCGTCCCTGTGTTCGGCGCCCAGGTGAAATTCGCGCTGCTGGCGGGTGCCGAGGTCACCGCCGGCACGATCCTCCGCTGGTACGTGCTCCACGTCCTGTTCTTCCCATTCATCATCGTGCTGTTCATGGCGGTCCACTTCTGGCGGGTCCGCAAGGACGGCGGCATCTCCGGACCGCTGTAGATCGAGAGGACTCCTGACATGGCTGACATCCCAGAAGATCTCCTCAGACGCTCTGCCGAAGCAAAGGCGAAGGCGCTCGGCCTCCCCGTCGAACAGGTGCTCGCCGAGATGAAAGGCGAGGCTCCGCCGACGCCGCCCGAGCCGGCCAAAGCTGCTCCGGCACCCGAGCCGGCCAAAGCCGCTCCGGCACCCGAGCCGGCCGCCTCCGAGCCGGTGACGGAACCCGAGCCTGTGGCTCCCGAGGCGCCGGCCGCACCGGCACCGGTTGCTGCTCCTGCGACCGCCGCAGCCGATGTCGATGTCGACGAGCTGCTCAAGAAGGCCGCCGCAGCCGGCGGACTGCCCGAGTCGTTGGTGAAGCGCTCCGCCGAGGCCAAGGCGAAGTCTCTCGGTGTCCCCGTCGCCACGATCCTCGCCGAGATGGCGGGAGAGGAAGCGCCCGCCGCTGCGGCTGCACCATCGGCCGCACCGGCCCCTGCACAAAGCCAGCCCGCCCCGGCGCCCGCACCAGCTGCAGCCGCTCCCGCTGCGGCCCAAGAGGTTGCAGCCCCGGCTGCAGTCGCCGTCGAGGACAAGCCGGCCGCTCCGAGCTCCAATGGGGGCTCGAACGGATCGGCGAACGGGGCCAAGGCCGCCATGGTCAGCCCCCGGCCGGTGGCGCCGGACGCCAACGTGCCAGAGGGCGTCCGCACGCAGCGGCTGCTGACGGTCGTCAAGGCGCGTGCGATCCAGCAGGTCAAGGCCGACCCGACCGACAAGGTCAACACCTGGCCGCACCTGATGATCGCCGAGTTCACCGCATTGCTGGCGATGACGGCTTTCGTGATCCTGCTGTCGGTGATTCTCCAGGCTCCGCTGCTCGAGCAGGCGAACTTCAACGCCACCCCGAACCCGTCGAAGGCCCCGTGGTACTTCCTCGGACTCCAGGAACTCCTGAGCTACTTCGATCCGCAGATCGCCGGGGTGACGGTCCCGACGATCATCGGGCTCGTCGGGTTCATGATGATCCCCTACGTGGATCGCAACCCGTCGACGAAGCCGTCGGACCGCAAGTTCGCCATCATGCTGTACACGATCTTCCTCACCGGCTCGGCGACGCTGACGATCATCGGTGTCCTGTTCCGAGGGGAGGGATTCAACTTCGCCTATCCCTGGCGTGACGGCATCTTCTTCGACGACCTCAAGGACTGGGTGAACTTCGAATGAGTGGAGATCAGCTACTTCTCGTCGGTGTCGCCGTGCTGGCGCTGGCCGCCGCCGTCGGCGCCTTTGCCATCGCTGCCCGCCGCTCGGGTGTCGATTGGCGCAAGAGCCTCTCAGATGAGACGCGTGCCGCCGACCGCTCGGCCGGTGTCGAGCTGCCGCCGGTTCCGGTCTCATCCGATGAGCCCCAGCCGGAGCCGTCCGTGCTGCCGATCGGAGCGGCCGATGAGCCGGTCCAAGCGGCTGCGGCGGTTGCGGTCCAGGTCGAGACCGAACAACGTCTGGTTGAGGTCTCGCCCGAGGAGTCCGGTGTCACCAGGCGCCAGTTCTTCAATCGGGCGCTCGGTGTGACGTTCGGCACGTTCAGCGGCCTGCTCGGGACCAGCATGCTCGCTTTCGCCTGGCCGCGCATCTCCGGAGGCTTCGGGTCCGACGTCAACGCCGGACCGGTCGGCGACCTGCTCGCCCAAGCGATCAACGCCGACGGCTCGGTCACCCCCGTCTTCGTGCCTGAAGCCCGGGCCTACGTCGTTCCCGGCCCGCCGCAGCTCTCCGACGAGTTCGCAGGCAAACCGGTGGAGGCGGGTGGGGTGATGGCGCTGTGGCAGAAATGTGTCCACCTCGGATGCCGGGTCCCTTGGTGTTCGACGTCGCAAGGTTTCGAGTGCCCGTGCCACGGCTCGAAGTACAACGGCATCGGCGAGTACAACGCCGGGCCGGCTCCTCGCAACCTCGACAGGTTCGCCGTGGAGCTCACCGACGGCGGCGATCTGATCATCAAGACCGGAACGGTCGTCGAGACACCTCGGGCCTTTCAGCCATCTGTCAGCTATCCGCAGGGACCGTCCTGCATCGGGGGCGGTTGATGAGTTCCAGCATCGTCATCACGATCGTCATCCTGGCCGCGATCGCCTGGGTGGGGTATCTCGCCGTCGCCGCGCTGCGCAGCCGCGGCTCGGAGGAGGTCGCCTCGAACCTGGCTCCCGGCACCACCGACGACGAGATGGAGACCAAGCGGCTGGAGGGCTTCCAGCTGAGCGCCGTGGTCCTCTCCGGAATCCTCGCTGTCTCCATCCCGGTGTACTACCTCACCGAGACCAACCGCCAGGAAGGGTTCGTCGAGGAGTTCGACGCGACTGCGATCGAGCACGGTCACGAGTGGTACCTCGAGTTCCAGTGCGGCAACTGTCACGGTCCCGACGGCGGTGGTGGTGCGGCGACCTACGTCGAGAAGCGCACCGGTGTGACGGTCACCTGGGAGGCACCGTCGATCAATGACGTCTTCTATCGCTACGACCGCGAAGAGGTCAAGTATTGGCTGGTGTACGGGCGAGCCAATTCTCCCATGCCCGCATGGGGCCTCGACGGTGGCGGCCCGATGAACGACGCTCAGATCGAGGAGTTGCTCGACTATCTGGCGTCCGAGGAGTTCCTCATCGAACAGGAGGCAGTCCTCGCAGAGGCAGAGCCCAAGATCGCAGGTGAGCTCGCTCGACTGGACAACGCGACAGCCGCAGTTGCCGATGCAGTCCTGAATCAGCAGCAGCTGATCGCCGATCTCCTCAGGGCGAACGACATCGGAGCAGACTTGACGAGGATTGCCGACGAAGCCCGATCTGTGCTGGACGCAGCTGGCGAGGGAATCGACACCGACGGTGATGGACTGTCCGACACCGCGGAGGTGGACATCGTCGCGCTGAACCTCCAGGCGCGCGAGGTGCTCCTTCCCGACCCGCTCAGCCTCACGACGACGTTCCAGGTGGATGATCCGGACACCAACGGCATTCCGGATCTCGCTGCCGCCGAAGACGTCCTGGCAGCGCTTCGGGGTCTGGCGAATGCCCCGCTCACCGACGACGTCCAGAGTGCGCCGATCCTCGGTCCGATCGCCGACTCCGTCGCCGCCGTGCTCGAGAGCGTGGAAGGCGACGATGGAACGGACACCGACGGTGACGGGTTGACCGATGCCCAGGAGCAACAACTCTCGGCATTGGCCTCGAGCGCCGTGTCGGCGGTCGTCGATCTCGGAGCCGTGAATCTGGACCCGACCATGGAAGAGACATCGATCGGCGCCCCCGATCTGGCTACGGCCCGAGAGGCAGTCGCGGCGATCAACACGGTCGCGTTGAATGCCCGGGTCACGACCGAGAACATCGACCGGGTGCTCCCGCCTGCCCGTACCAGCCTCGACAATCTGATCGATGCCGCCGCCAACGAGCGTTGGGCGTTCGACTTCGAGGCGATCGCCGCCAACAACGACATCTCTGTCGAAGAGGCTGAACGCGTCGTCGGGCTCTTCAACGGGTTCTGCGCCAGGTGTCACACCTCCGGCTACTCGGCCGGTCTGGCCTTCACCCAACAGGCCGGCTCCGG
>JAHEDH010000188.1 GCA_024641285.1 bacterium
TGCTGTCGCGCTCGGCATGGATCGACGGCATGGGCCTCGCCGTGAAGACCGCCACGATCTTTCCGGGGAACAGCGAGGCCGGCACGCCGACCGTCAACGGTTCAGTGAACCTCTACTCCGACGTCGACGGCGCCCTCGAGGCGATGATCGACTTCCACCTCGTCACGAAGTGGAAGACGGCCGGCGACAGCCTCCTCGCCGCTCGCCGACTCGCCCGCCCCGACAGCAGGTCGATCTTGATCGTGGGCGCCGGCACCGTCGGCCGTTCACTGCGCGAGGCGTACGGCGAGCTGTTCGATGAAGCCCGGTTCAGAGTCTGGAACCGATCGATCGCCGGTGCCGAGCGTCTCGCAGCGGCGTATCCGGACACCGAGGTCGCAACCGATCTAGCCCCAGCCGTCGGAGCTGCCGACATCGTCACGTGCGCGACGATGTCGACTCAGCCGATCATCCGCGGCGAATGGCTACAGCCGGGCCAGCACCTCGACCTGATCGGCGCTTATCGGCGGGACATGCGCGAGGCGGACGACGATGCCTTCACCAGATCACGCATCTTCGTGGACAGTCGCGAGACGACCATCGACCACATCGGCGAACTCAGCGATCCCATCGGTCGGAGTGTGATCGGTCGAGACGACGTGACAGCAGACTTCTACGACATCGAATCGGGGAACTTCGCCCGATCGAGCGACGACGAGATCACCCTGTTCAAGAACGGAGGTGGCGCCCACCTCGACCTCATGACGAGCCGCCACATCCTCGACAGGTGGCGCCACCGATGAGGCCATACGCGAGCAGCGCCCCGGTTGGACCGGGGCGCTCCTCATGGATCCGGGGTCGCTCGATTACTTCGAGAGCTGCCCGCGGATTGCGCCGCCGGGGAACGCAGCGTTGTGAACGTTGATGTAGTAGTCCTGAGGATTCTGACGGATGTCCTTGATCAGGTCCTTGTCGATGCCGTGGACGCATCCATCGAACGTCACCGGAATCGGATCAGCGATCACCATGTCGAAGAAGAACACGACGACTCCGCCGTTGACCCCTGCAGGGGCTGCATGGATGTGCGCACGAGTTGGTGAGTCGATGTTCGACACATCGAGATCGAAACAGATCTCGCCCTGGCCCTGGTTGAGTGTCAACTGCATCGTGCCGCTTCCATCGGCGTCCCCGGGAGTGGGCACCTCGTTTGCGCCGGACAGTTCGGCGACGAGCGGTCGCCCCCCGGCAGCAGCCGGAATCGCGGCGATCAGCATCAGCGCGGCGACAAATGCCACCAGTGCGGTCATTCGGTTTCTCATGGCTCTCCTTCCATGGACGACACGTCGCCGCCCCACGTTGTTATACGTACCCACGCCGCTGCAGGTTCAATCATCGGAGGCAACGGGAGGGCCCCGGAATCTGGGCGCGCTCATTCCCGTGAGGACCTTGGGCGAGCCCTACGGTCAACGGGAGAGCCACGACGAGGAACGTATCGGGTGGATCCGAAGACGGGAAGATCCAAAGGGTCCAACCGAGTGAGTGCTATCGACCCCGATGCGAGAACGGACGTGCCAGGTCAGACTGCCACATCCGACCCGCACAGCGCCCGTGCTGCGATGTACCGACCTGGACCCGGCGCCAAGAGTCCAAATACCCTAGGGATACGGGCGTTACGCTCCGTAGCGTTGCATCAAGGACCTGAGGAGGACCACATCATGAATTACAGGAAGATGGCATCGTGGGGCGCGATCGTGCTCGGCATCTTGATGATCGTCGGCGGAGCGACGACGTGGTTCGTCGTTGGCAACACACTTGGCGACCAGGCGATCGTGACGTCGGACGACGCATGCCTCCCCGGCCAGGACGTCGACGGACCATTCACTGCCTACTGCGAAGCCCAGGTGATCAACACCCACACCATGGAGAGCACAGGCGGGAAGACTTACGCGCAGCTCGACCGTGAGGATCCGCTCCGTGACCTGGCGATGAGGTCTGCCTTCCTACAGGCGTCGCTGTTCACCTCCGTCGTCGCATTCGGCGTCGCCGCCATGGCCGCCGGGATGGGAGTGGTCTTCGTCCTCATCGGCCTCGGCATGCGTGACGTCGCCCAGGTCGTGGGGCAACCGGCACGAGCCGGCTGACCGGACTCACCCCGATTGCAGGGCCGGCCCCGGAGGGGTCGGCCCTGCTCGTTCGACTCGAAGCGCGAAAGATCCTCTGCATTGCGCCGACGAGGCGAACATCGCGTGACCCAGGAGGGCCATCAGGATCACCGCCTGACCGGTTCGGGTTCGATTCCCGACTCGCGAACTCAATTCCGAACGATGTCGGCGATCTCATCGAACCCGGCAACGACGTGATCGATGCGGAATTCCGTGTCCGCCACGCGGCCCGAAGGGTTGTACCAGCACGTGGCGATCCCGTATCCGTAGCCGCCTGCCATGTCCGAGCTGAGACTGTCGCCGACCATCACCGCCGAACTCCGGTCGGGCGATCCCAGTCGATCGAAAGCGATGTCGAATATGGCACTCCCCGGCTTGGCCGTCGCCTCCTCCGACGAGACGACAATCGCGTGGAAATAGCGGTCGAGACCCAGTCGCGCCACCCGCGCCCGCTGCACCTCGGAGATCCCATTCGTGACCAGTCCGAGCGTCGCCACCACTCGGATCTCCTCGAGCATCTCACGGGCTCCCGGATACAGGTCGCCGTTCGCTCCGAGCGCCGCGACGAACACCTCGGCCATGGCGTGCGGATCGACATCGATCCGTGATACCCGATTGAACTCCTCGAAGCGCAGCACTCTCACGTCGTCCGCCGACATCGCTCCCGCCTCGACCTGCGCCCACATCGCCAGGTTGATTCGGCGGTAGGTGTCGAACAGCTCCGCCGGATCGGCGACGCCGGCGAATCTCATCGTGTGCTCGAACGCCGCTGATTCAGAGGCGTCCGAATCCAGGAGGGTGTGGTCGAGGTCGAGCAGGACGGTCGAGTAGGGCACCGCGCCAGGGTATGCAGGTCTCCGGCCAACCACGGCTCGGCCAGGCCTCCTCGGGTAGATTCGCCCTATGGCCCGCAAGGACATCTCCCTCACCGATGACGAACTGGCCGCCTTCCTCGAGTCCGGCCGCACGCTTCAGGTCGCCTCGATCGACGCAGACGGCTATCCGCATCTCGCGCCGATGTGGTACGTCGTCCGGGACGGCAAGCTCACGTTCCGCTCGTTCACCAAGTCACAGAAGATCGTGAATCTGAAGCGCAACCCGAAGGTGTCGGTCCTCCTCGAGGCCGGCGAGACCTACGACGAGCTCAAGGGCGTGATGATCCGTGGAACGGCGACGCTCATCGACGACCGGGCGACGGTGCTGACGATCTACGGGGCCATCGCGGCCAAATACAGGATGGTCGGCGGACAATCGGTGGTACTCGACGACGAGGCGCTCGAAGCGGCCTTCGGCTCGTATGCCGAGAAGAACACCGCCGTGATCGTGGAGCCGGTCAAGGTCGCCAGCTGGGACCACTCGAAGCTCGAAGGCACCTACTGAGCCCACCTCAGCGTCGATGGTTCTCCTCGACGCGTCGATCGGCGAGCACTCGAACATGCTCTCCGCCACACCGGCCGCCCACCACCACATCGAGGAACGTCTCGTGGTCGATCCGCAACAGCTCGGAGGGGGTTGATCCGACGACATCGGCATTGCGGTGCTGTTCGTGGATGAGGGCGATCTCGCCGACCAGCTCGGGACGGCCGAGCCGCGCAACCGTTCGCCCATCGATGACCACATCGACCTCGCCACTCGAGATCACCCAGGCGGCGTCGGCATCCTCATCGCCCTGGGTGACCAATCGCTCTCCGGCGGCCAACTGCACTGGCAGGCACGTTCTCGCCAGATATTCGAGCACGTCGCCAGACAGCCCTTCGAACCCTGGGACCTCCTGTAGCGTCTGGATCGTCGACTGCGGGATCACCGCCCGCGAATCGATGTCGCGGAAGGCTCGACTCCACGCTACGAATGCAAGCGGGAGAAGGGCGCCGGAGATCACGATCGCCGGCTCGACGCCGAACACGACCACGAGCAGAGGAACGAGGGCCGCTCCGAGTGCCTGGCCACCAGAGTCGAACGCCTCGGTCACCCCGAACATCCTCATGTACCGGTCGGGCGGCGTGATGCGTTGAAGCATGATCCGCTGAACGACCCGATGGACGGGGCGAAACCCGCCGGCGAGCGCAAGCAGCGGGAACGCCTGGGGGACGAGACCGAGGAGCGACACCGAAGCCCCCCTTCCGAGGGCCGCCAGGCCCAGCACTCCGCGGAGCCGCACACGTCCGAGCACGGAGATGAGCAGGAGGGCACCGACCAACTCGCCCACACCGACCAACGAAGCGAGGTAACCGGCGCCATCGTCACCGAGTCCGAGCATCTCGATCGCGACCAGGACAACGACAACATCGGTGGCGCCCGACAGCGCCGCCGCCGCCGTCTTGTATGCGAGCATCGAACGTGCCCCGCGAACCGACATGACGCTTCTCGTCGCCCGAACCGGGCCGGTCCCGACCACTTCTCCGGTGCGCGGTGACAGCCAGAGGGCGACAAGTGCCAGGCCAGCCATCAACACCAACACGGCCGACGAGTCCGAGGCCGACAGGATCGCACCGGCGATCGCCGGGCCGAGCATGGCCCCGATGGCGTCGATCCAGCCGGTCACCACCATCGCTGCCGTTGCATCAGCGGTGTGCTCGGCATGGACCGGGATGACCGCCAGGTGGATCGGCCGTGCCAGGGAGTAGGCGAGCGAACGGAGCGCCGCCAGGCCGATGGTCAACCACACCGGGCCGGCTGCGA
>JAHEDH010000189.1 GCA_024641285.1 bacterium
GAGCAGGCCGAACGCGGTTCTGGAGGCTCCCACGAGCAGGTTCGACTTCCGGTTGAGTGTCTGCGTGAACCCGAACCCCAGCGCGGCTACGAGAGACCACAGGACTCCCGGGCTCACCGGGGAGGCCCCCCGTGCGAGTCCCATGCCATGATGGGCCGACCGGCGACCGACGTCGGCGCCAGAGAAATCGAGGAGCGTTCCCCGTGGCAGCACCCAAGGTCAATTCGTTCACCGCCGTCGTCGACGTGATGCACATCGAGAAGATGCTCCGCTGGGCAAGGACCGACAACGGGCACAGCTTCTTCAGCGATGAGCGCATCTTCGGGGGAAGTGATTCGGCTCCCGAGCCCCTGCAGTACTTCTCGGCGGCGACGGGCTTTTGACTGCTCACTCAGCTGACGCGGTTCGCGTCTGTTCTGAAGATCGACCTCTCGGGGGCCGGCTGCCGTGTGACGACCACATGGTGGAACTCCGGGTCCGTGAAGCGGGGTGACTACGCCACCGGCCTGGAGGCGCTGCATGTCGACCTCGCCGTCGAGAGCGACGCTCCCCGCGAAGAGCTCGAGAACCTGATCACCATGTCCGAACGTGCCTGCTATGTCCTGTCGGCTCTCGACCGACCGCCGGAGCCGACCCTGACCGTCGAGGTCAACGGCGAACCGTTCTGAGGCCGCGATCAGGACAACCCGAAGAGCCGGGCGGCGGTGCCGCCCTTGATGGCGTCCCGCTCGGAATCGTCGATGCCTTCGACAGAGTCGATCAGCCCGACCGGGTCGGTCTCGCCCATGTCGAACGGGTAGTCGGTCCCCAGCATCACGCGGTCCGAGCCGACCACTTCGATGAGATGCCGGAGATAGAGCGGCTGGAAGACCATCGTGTCGAAATACAGCTGCTTGACGTAGTGGCTGGGCGGGTGATCCGGGATCGACTTCCTGGTCTCTGGACGGACCTTCCAGGTGTGGTCGGCGCGTGATGCGTAGAACGGCAAATAGCCCCCGCCGTGCAGGAGCACCAGCTTCAGGTCTGGCAACTCCTCGAACAGACCCGAGAAGATCATCCGCGTCGCTGCGACCATGGTCTCCAGCGGATTGCCGATGCAGTTCGTCAGGAAATACTCGGTGAACCGCTGGCCTTCCGGGTACCCGCTCGGATGGAGAATGACGGGAACGCCCTTGGCGGCGACTGCTTCCCAGAACGGCCGGAACCGCGCCTCGTCGAGGTTGTGTCCGTCGATCGTGCCTCCGATCTGGAGGCCCTTCGCCCCGAGATCGTCGACCGCACGGTCCATCTCTGCGATGGCGAGATCGATGTCCTGCAAGGGAACCGTTGCGCCAAAGACCGAATAGCGGTCCGGGTACTCGGCGACCGCGGCCGCCAGCTTGTCGTTCTGCATCCTGGCAAGCTCCGCCCCGAGGCGCGCCGGAGTCCAGTAGAAGTACTCCGACACGAACGTCGCCAGGCCCTGAACATCGACGCCCATGCGATCCATGTACTCGATGCGGGCTGCCGGCTCGGACAGCTGGGCACCGATGGCGGGGATCATCTCGCTGTTGTGAGCGATCGAGTCGCCGCCCATGAAGTAGTCGTAGGGCTCGTATTCGGGTCTGGCATGCGGCGCCGCAAGCCCTCGCGTTGCGGGCGTCGCGAGGTGACAATGGACGTCGATGACCCGATCACCCAGGTCATCGGCCCCGTTCATCGCCGGGCTGCTCATGGTTCTCCTTCGGTGCGGTGGTCGAGACATCGTATACAGCGGCGACATCGGCCCACGCCTCGAAGGGAGAGAACCCTCGTCGAGCCCCGAGCAGAGGCTGCACCCGGACCGGGAGGCGGACCGGTTCAGGGGTCCAGGTGCTCGGCCGCCTTGAGGGGCAACTCGAGATGGTGTCTGATCGCGATCACCGCAGCGTCGGTGTCTCGGGCCTCGAGGGCGGCGAGGATCTCGGAGTGGTCGTGGATGGCTGCTTCACGCAGCCCGTCGACGTTCTTCAGTGCCGCCCCGATGTACATCACGGCAGCGTCTTCGAGGCTCCTGATGATCGAGAGCATCCTCGACGAGGCTCCTGCCTCGTAGATGGCGAGATGGAAGATCCGGTTGAGATCCACGAAGGAAGCCGAGTGCGGATCGTCGATCATCCGTTGATGCAGCTTCCTCAACTGGACGAGGAGCGCTTCGGTCACGTGGGGAGCCGACTGGCGCATGACCTCGGGCTCGAGGATCCGACGGATGTCGTAGATGTCTCTCAGGTCCTCGTCGTCGAGTTCGGTTACGACGGCTCCGCGATGCGGGTCGAAACGGACGAGCCCCTCAGACGCAAGGTCCCGGAGTGCCTCGCGGATGGGAGTCGTGCTCACGTCGAGTGTTGCGGCGAGCTCGGCCTGAACGAGGCGAGCGCCCCCTGAGAGGTCCCCGTTGAGGATGCTCCGTCTCAGCACCTCCCGCACGTACTCGTGCGCCGTCTGACGGGTGCCGGCGGTGAGACCGGTGAGGTCTCTGTCCCCGTCGGTCTGAAAGAAGTCGTACATCAGGATCCGCTTTCTCGGATTCGGGCCTCGCCGTTTGGTGCAGCCCAGGCCCGCCATCGGCCCTCGCTGTGCACGATGTGCATCGGAAGACCGTAGGCCAGCGAGAGCGTATCAGCCGTGAGCACGTCGTGCGGCGACCCCGAGCCGACAACGTTGCCACCAGAGAGCAGCAGGACCTTGTCGAATCCGATGGGGATCTCTTCGACATGATGCGTCACCAACACGATCGGCGGTGCGTCTCGTTGGCTCGACAGATGGCGCAGCGACGCGATCAGGCGCTCCCTGGCTCCGAGATCGAGGCCGGATCCGGGCTCATCGAGCAGGAGCAACTCCGGTCGGGTCATGAGACTTCTGGCAATGAGCACGCGCTTCTTCTCCCCCTCGGACAGCGTTGAGAAGCGTCGATCTCCGAGATGAGTGGCGTCCAACTGGTTCAGGCAATCCCAAGCCCAGTCCCAGTCCGACTCGTGGTATTCGTGCCACCGCGTGTCGACGAAGCTGGCGTGGAGGCCGGTGATCACGATTTCCACCGCAGGCAGCTGAGTCTTCACGAGCTGCGTCGGCGCAGGTCCGACGTAGCCGATTCGAGATCGAAGCTCACGGGCGTCCGTGCGCCCGAGTCGCTCGCCGAGGATGGACGCGGTGCCTCGTGTGGGGAAGAGATACGAGGAGACGACCTCCAGCAGCGTCGTCTTCCCCGACCCGTTGGCGCCGAACAACACCCACCGGTCGCCGGGATGGATGTCCCAGCTGACATCGTCCAGAACGATGTTTCCGTCCCGGACGACCGTGATGTTCTCGAGCGAGACGACCGGTTCGTGCTTCATGGCGATCATGCATCATATAGCCTCCGGGTCAACCTGGTTCTGGAGCGAATATGAGAGCGGTAACAGTCACGGCACCTTCGTCGATCGCCGTCGCCGATGTGAACGAGCCGGAGAGGGATGGCGGAGTGCTGGTCAGATGCCTGACAGTCGGGATCTGTGGGACCGACGTCAAGGTGCTGAAGGGTGCGATTCCGGTCGAGTATCCGAGGGTGATGGGTCACGAAGTCATCGGCGAGGTGGTCGAGGCGCCGCCGGGTTCGGGGGTCACTGTCGGTCAGCGGGTCTTGATCGACCCCGGATCGGCGTGCGGCCACTGCGACCTGTGTCATCGAGGGAGACCGCATCTCTGCCGGAATGCCGGGCTGATGGGCCGGGAGGTCGATGGAGTGTTCGCAGAGTACGTGCGCGTGCCTGCAGGTCGGGTACTCGGCGTCCCCGATTCGATCTCCGATCGGGCGGGTGGCGTGCTCCAGGTCCTCGGGACCTGTGTACACGCCCAGAAGGCGGTGAACGTGTTTCCCGGGCAGGTCGCAGCCGTCATCGGCCTCGGAGTCGCCGGCCAGCTCATGGTGCAGCTCCTCCGGGAACGCGGTGTCACGGTCGTCGGTATCACGCGATCGGAGTGGAAGCGCCAGCTCGCTGCGGAACATGGCGCCGCGTCGACTGCCGCCCCCGACGAGGCCGAGGCCGTGCTCGCCGCGCTGACGAACGGCCGTGGCCCGGACCTCGTGGTGGAAGCCGTCGGCACCGAGCGAACGCTTTCGCAGGCGATCGAGCTGGTCGGGATCGGTGGCGAGGTCCTCGTGTTCGGGACCCTCACCGGCGGCAACGCCGGGCTGCCGTATTACCAGCTCTACTACAAGGAGCTCACCCTCTACAACCCTCGGGCAGCCTTGCCTGGGGACTATGCGACTGGAATCGAGCTCGCGGCGTCAGGCCGACTGGAGCTCGAGCCGATCGTCACACACACGCTCGACCTCGCAGAGGCGGAGCGGGCATTCGAACTCGTCCACGACCCGTCATCCCTCAAGGTCCTGATGAGTGTGTGATCTCGCCGGTCAGGGGCGACGCCATTCCTCGACCTGACCGAAGTCGGCTTGGAGGCCGGCGGCCTCGACCGCAGCGACGGCCGCCTGTTCGTCTACGTCGGGACGGTCGCCGGACACTCCAACCGCTCCGACGATCACGCCATCTCTCCTGATCAACACTCCTCCCGGCACAGGGATCACTCGCCCTTTCGACACCGCGGACAGCGCTCTGAAGAAGTCGCCCACGTGATCCATCCGCTCGTTGATGACCCTGGTCGGGAGGCCCATGCCGAGCGCACCCCATGCCTTCGCCTGGGCGACGTCGACCCTGAGAAACTCCGATCCGTCGTCACGCTCGAGGACCACGAGATGGCCGCCGCTGTCGAGCACGGCGGCGGTCAGTCGACCCGAATCGTGCTCTCGTCCCCACTTCAGGA
>JAHEDH010000190.1 GCA_024641285.1 bacterium
CAGCCCCACCGAACCATCGAGCATGCGGGCCACTTCCTCCAGGAGGATGCCGCCGACGTGCTGGCGGATACGATTGCCGCATGGATGCACTGACCCGCGTCGTCGAAGCAGTCCGCCAACGTCACGATGTCTCGCCGAGTGTGGTGATCCGGTCGCCGGGCCGTGTCAATCTGATCGGAGAGCACACGGATTACTCGCTGCTCCCCGTGATGCCCTTCGCCATCGACCAGGCCGTCTACGTCGCGGTGTGCGAGGGCCCCGCCGGAGTCCAGGTCGACTCCCTCACCCACCCCGACCCGATCACCATCGAGCTCGGCGGAGACCGGTCCGGGCTCGAGGGGTGGCATCGGTATTTCGCCGCGGCGGTCGATGCCGTCGGCTTCGTCGGCGGCGCCCATGTCGTCATCGACGCCGACCTCCCCGCCACTGGCGGGCTCTCGTCGTCTTCGGCGTTCACGATCGGCGTACTGATGGCACTCGGTACCTTCGCAGGCGACCCGCCGCCACGCGACGAGCTTCCGCGGTTGGCGCTGGCGGCGGAGCGTTCGATCGGCGTCGAGAGTGGGGCGATGGACCAGACGGTCATCTCGCTCGCAACTGCAGGGCATGCGCTCAGGATCGACTTCGATCCATTCGGGACCCGGCAGGTCCCGCTCTCGGACGATCTCGGCATCGTCGCGGCCTATTCGGGGAGGGCCGCGCCAAAGGGCGGGGACGCGAACCAGTCGTACAACTCGCGGGTTGTCGCATGCCGTGCCGCCGCTCTGCTGCTCGGCTCGTTCGAAGGCGTCGAGGTGGGTGACCCACCGGTGCTCTCGAAAGTCCGTGAGTCGGCTCGAGTCGAAGAGCTCCCGATCGAGGCGACCGCGCGCGAGGTTTCGACCCGATTGCACGTCGGCGTCTCCCACATGGTGAGACTGACCGCCGGCGAGTTCGATCCAGACATCGCCCTCCCGGTGCGGTCGGTTGCAGCCCACGTCTTGTCGGAGGCCAGACGGGTCGATGAGGCCGAGGCGGCGCTCAACAGCGAGGACTATTCCGAACTCGGACGACTCCTCGACGCATCGCACGACTCGCTCGGTGACTTCGGCGCTTCGTCCCCGGCACTCGACCGGCTCGTCTCCGCCATGCGCGGGGCGGGCGCGTTCGGTGCGCGACTGACTGGTGCAGGTTTCGGCGGCTATGCCATCGCGATCTGCCCGCTCGAGCGCGTCGATGCCGTTGTCTCCGCTGCGGAGGACGCCACTGGTGGGCCCGCATTCGGGGTGAGGCCGTCGTCGGGGGTCTCGGGAGTCTGAACCGGTAGGGTGCAGCGATGGCGAACGATCTCACGACGACCGACCAGGCCGGCCAACGGTGGGTGCTGTCCGAACATCTCGATGCCGCCGCGCTGCTCGTGTTTCTGCGGGGCGACTGGTGACCGTACTGCAACGGCCAGCTGGTCAGCTTGGCATTCCGACACGATGAATTCCTTGCAGCGGGGGCGCGCCTGTTCGCGGTGAGCGTCGACACACCGGGGCAGAACGCGGCGATGGTCGAGAAGCTCTTGCTTCCGTTCCCCGTCCTCTCCGATCCGGACAGGTCGGCAGTCGTCGAGCCACTCGGCGTCGCCGACCCGAACGATGCCCGTGGCATCTCCCGTCCGGCGATGGTCTTGATCGCTCCGGACGGCTCGGAGAGCTGGCGCTTCGTCTCCCGCGACTACGCCGACCGTCTGCCAAACGATGAAGTGCTGGAGCGCGTTCGGAGCCTGGGTCTCGAAGCGACCGGTCAACCTGCACCGGAGATCGGCCCCATCGAGCCGGGTCCCAAGGCGATGGCATTCGAAGGCATGTTCCACTACATGAGAGGCGCGAGATTCGCTGCGCAGGCGATGGGGTCACGGCACAAGGAGCTCGGCGAGCAGATCGAGGAAGACTCGAAGGCCTACGTTGCGGAGATGGACGAGATGCTGGAGGCCATCACCGAGCTCACCAGGCGCCGACAGGGCTGACGCGACTGTGACCGGGCGACGCCCGGCCACAGGACGCGCGTCTCAGTTCTTGTCGACCACGACGACCGTGTAGTCGTCGAATGTCGAGCCGCCGAAGTCGACCGCGTTCACGACGGCCAGGCTGCTTCCTTTCATGGCGACCGTCGTCGCTGTCTGGAAGGCCGGGTCCGTGATCGTGTCGACGATCGTGCCGGATGTGAGCTTGCCGGAGAGCTTGATCTTGGCGATCTGATTCGGCACGCCGGGAGCGCCGCCGTTCTGGAGCACGTACAGCGTGCGCCCCTCGAGCAGGATCCCGTCACCCGTGAAGACGAATTCACCGCCCAGGTCGATCAGCGCACTCTCACCGGTTTCGGGATCGACGGTGTACAGCTCGCCCTTCGACGAGTTGACGATGATGAGCGTCTTCCCGTCGGCCGTCGCCTCGATGCCGTTGGTGTTGAAACCAGGCACGAAGTCGGCTGCAGGGCCGCTCAGCGAGATCGTCTCGACGCCGTCAGAACCGTCGGCGCTCACCCGGTACAGCTCGGGGGCAGCCGAGTTCGTGAAGTAGACCGAGTCGCCGGCCACGATTCCGTCGTTGATGAATCCGGGGGCCAGAACGTAGGTGTTGATCGGCTCACCGGTCCGGCTGTCATAGACGGCCGCGCCGCCGGACGGACCGCCCGCAGCCCAGATGAGCTTGGTGGCGTTGTCGTACGCCAGTCCGACAGACGGAACCACCGTTGGTTCGGTCACCAGATAGCTCGTCTCCCCGGTCCGATAGTCGCCGACCACGATCTGACCGGTGGTCAACGATCCTGTGTAGAAGGTGTTGCCGTCGCCGCTGACGATGCCCTCTGGGGCGAGCCCATTCGGGCTGGTGCTGGCCGGCAGGACGATGACCGATGGGAACGACGCCGCCGCCATCGTGAAGGCCGCAACGAATGCGATGATGAGTGTGCGCATGCTCTCTCCTTGGTTGCACTGTGCAATCTGTGCTCGGGAGATACCCACTCAGCCGAGTCTGACACCTGCGATCTCGACGGGATGGAGGGTCGCGTCGAAACGGACCCGGTCGGCGCCTGGCTCGACAGAGCGGATCGGCATGGCGGTCGTCAGATTCGACGTGACCTGCTCGATTCGGCTGACCCCGTTTGCGTGCTGCAGGTGAGGTCGAAACCAGACGGCCTCCGGCGTGTGATGCACGCAGAAGAACTGCTCGGGGCGCCCGGCGATGGGGAGCAAGGTGAAGCTGGCGGTCAGCTCCGAGCCGTCGGACCGTGGGGCGGGCCGGCTGAACCACATCGGCTCGCCGGAGGCGAGCCCTGCCCGCCTCACCTCCGAGCCGGCATCACCGATCGTCGTCGCCCGGCAGGCGAAGTGACTGAACCCGCCACGTCCCGACTCGAGATGGTCGGCGACGCGCCGGGCGAAGCCCGCTCCAGGGATCCGAGCCGGATCGGCGACAGTCACCAGTTCGAGATACGACTCTTCGAACACGACGAGCCGGTTGGCCGTGCCGAACGGGTGGGCTGCCTCGGGGGTGACGACGAACCCGATCTCGATGAGCGTCGCCGCAGCTGCATCGAGGTCGATGACCGGCAGGACCAGGTGATCGAACTCGATCATGCCGTGCCAGTCGGGATCGTCCTGTTGCGTGTCGAGAGGTAGCCGTGCCAGAGGATCTGGGCTGCGATCGTCCTCTGCGGGCGCCACCGGTCTCCGATCTCGGCGAGCTGCGACTCCGAGGGAGCCTCGGCGAGGCCGAGCGCATCCGCAGTGGCGACCTGCAGCGCCCGATCACCCACCGGCCACACATCGGGGCGCCCGAGACTCGACATGAGGAACACATCGGCGGTCCAGGGCCCGATCCCGGGAATCTCGGTCAAAGCCGCTCGGACATCGGGGTCGCTCAGATCCTCGAGGCGCTCGAGCACCAGGCTTCCTTCGAGCACGCGGGAGGAGAGCTCTCGGGCGTATCGGGTCTTCTGTCTGCTGAAACCGATGGCGCGGAGTTCGGTGTCGGCGAGCCCCATCAGTGCCGATGGCTCGACACCGGGAATCGCCGCCTCGAGACGATCGAACGCCGCCCTGGCGGATTCGAGAGAGACCTGCTGTTCGAGGATCAGCAGCACGAGCGTCTGGAACGAGGCCGGGCGCGAGAACCGCACCGGTCGCCCATGCTGCTCGACGATCCGACCGAGATCGGGGTCGGAGTCGACCATCGCGTCGATCGCGCGCTCGAACGCGGTGTCGCCATCCATACCCGGGAAGTCTGGCATGGCCAGCCGGTAGTCTGGCCGACATGACCGTCCAGCTGTTCGTCACCTGCCTCGTGGACGGCTTCGCACCCCAGGTCGGCCGTGCGACGGTGGCCATTCTGGAAGCGAACGGGCAGACCGTCGAGTTCCCGGTCGACCAGACGTGCTGCGGGCAACCTGCCCTCAACGCCGGCGTTCGCGACGATGCCCGGGCCATGGCCGCCCACACGGTGGCGGTCCTCGACAAGACGGATGGCCCGATCGTCGTCCCGTCGGGATCGTGCGCCGAGATGATGATCCACCGGTTCCCCGAGCTGCTGTCCTCCGGCCCCGAGGCTGCGGCAGCAAAGCGGGTCGCCAGCCGGGTTCGCGAGCTCACCCAGTTCCTGGTCGATGATCTCGATATCGATGTGCAATCGACCGGGAATGGCACCGTCACCGTCCACAAGTCGTGTCATGGCCTGCGGGGTCTCGGCATCGAAACCGAGATCGAGACGCTCGTGGACGGGGTCGACGGTATCGAGCGGTGTGAGCTCGAAGCCGCAGACGAGTGCTGTGGATTCGGTGGGTTGTTCTCGA
>JAHEDH010000191.1 GCA_024641285.1 bacterium
TGAAGTCTGTTCGACCGGGGCATCGGGCTCGACGACTCCGAACGGCCACTCGAGCTCGGCTCCCTCTCCATCGCGCTCGGCACGGAGCAGCACGATGTAGTCGCCCCGCGGGGTGTCGGGCTCGACCGCGACCCTCAAGATCATCGAGTCTCCGATCGGATCCTCCGAGATCGAGGCAGTCACACCGGCAGGGACCGAGGCGACGACAACCGAGGTGTCCTCGCCCGCCGGCACGGTGACCTCGAAGGTGCTACCGGCCTGGATGTCCGTTTCGATCGCCAGGCCGAGAGTCTCCAGATCGACCGGTTCGGTGTCGGCCCCTCCACAGGCAACGACGAACACCGCCATCGCGATGATCGCCGTCGCCGCGACGCTGGTGTCGTTGGGTTGTCTGAACCGCATGCTTTCGCTTCTATCGATCGAGGATATTCGGATGGGGTGGCGCAAGAAAAGGGGGGCTTGCCGTGCGGGTGGAGACCCGGCGCAGTCGTCGGGAGTCTCCGCTAGTTGGCGGCGATCGAGACTTCAGGGGTCCGAGCGGCGCCATCGAGGGCCGGGCGGGCGATCAGCAGGTACAGCACTGGACCGATGAACCCCACGAAGACCACGATCAACGCCCACACGAGTTGGTTCTGCCCGCTGGCGGACCAACTCTCGGACGGCCGCTGGACCAGATCGACGAGTGCCACGATCAGCAGGGCCAGACCAACCATCGCGAGCAGCATGATGAGGGCCGCGAAGCCACTTACTGCCATGTTCATGTCCTGACGCTCCTGGCCGCACCATGCGGCGATGAGTTGACGATACGACACCTGGCACCATCTGTCAATGGCCATTGCTGTCACGGCCATTGACATACGGGATCCAGAGTGGTTGACTGTGGATCATGGCTACCAACTCCGACGCTCTGGAACGGCTCCTCGCGGCGCTGAGCGAACTCGAGGCCGCGGCCGGGGAGAACGTCATTCGCAGTCGTCAGGTTCAGAAACGCGCCGGGTATCTGAGAAGGCGAATCGAAGCCGGCGACCAGCTCGTCCCGCTCGTCGAAGGTGAAGAGAAACCCCGAATCGTCGAACTGCTGTCGACCAACAAAGCGGTTCTCGAGACGGCGGGCGCCGAGTTCCGTGCCGCCGAGGCGCTCGCCCTGCGCGCCGAGGGACTCACGATCGAGGCCATCGCTCAGCTCTTCGGCGTCACCCGCCAACGCATCTCGGCCCTGCTGAAACAGCAGACTGCCGGACGGCGCTGACGGCGCGCGAGCCGCACCGCGAGAACACGGGCGACACGGGAACGATGGGCGACCAGGGTCAGGTGCCCGTCGCAGTAGCCGAGCCCGCCCGGACCTCCTCGATCTGTTGAACCAGGAGTCCCGCATCCATCGATCGGGCGGCCACGGCAGCCTCGTCCAAAAGCTGGCCGGCCCGCTCGATGTCGATCAATGCCACCGCCGATCTCGCCGCCTGGATCCGCGCCATGGTCGCCGCGATGAGGGCCTCCCGCTGGTCGGCCTGTGAGATGAGCGGCCTGAGCAACTCCATTGCCTCGGCGTGCCGGTCGGCCGAGGCAGCAAGGTGGGCTTCCACCGACTGCAACCGGAGGGCGATCCACGGGAGTGCCCGGGTGGCCCGCCCGTGGAGGGTTGCGAGTTCTTCCAGCATGCCGAGGCGGACGAAGGCGTCAGCGGCCCACGGCAGATGAAGCCCCAGGAACACGGGGTGATCGACAGAGTGCCCCATCAAGTCCGCAACCAACGATCGGGAGGACGAGGTGTCGCCCGCCTCGAACGCCACAGCGATGCCGAATGCCACGGTCGGGATGACACCCTGAGGGTCTTTGGTCTCCTTCGCCCGCTCGATCACCGCCGGCAACGACTCCCATGACTGCTTCGGATGGCCCCGGAAGTAGAGCAGCACACACCGCAAAGCTCCGAGACCGTTCTGGATCTGGGTGCCTCGGGTCCGCTCCAAATCGTGCCGCTCGGCCAGAAGCGTCTCGAGACGCTCCAACTCGCCCAACGACAACAGCGCCTCGGCGAGGGTGAGATGTGACCAGTCCACGTGAGAAGTGAGCCCGCGTTGCTCCCCGAGTGCGATGGCCTCGGTGATCTCGTCCCGACTCCGCCGCGACTCGCCGGTGTCGTTGAGGTAGGTGGCGAGGTTGTTGTATGTGCGCATCGCCTCGGGAGCATCGTTGCGATCGAGTTGGATACGGAGTCCCTCCTCGAGATCAACGATCCCTTCGGAATCGCCCAGTTGCACGGTGGCACTCCCTTTGATCACCAGGGCATTCGCATAGGCCTTCGTGTCACCGACCGCCTGGGCGACGGTCAGTCCCCGCTCCAACAGATCGAGCGCCTCGTCCTCCCGGCCCCGCAGCTGAAGTTTGCTGGCCACCGAGACCAGCGCCTCGGCCACAACGGCGCTCGCAGGCTCCTGTTCGATCAGCTCCAACACGCGAGCATCGGCCTCATCTGCCGCCTCGGCGTCGCCCATGAACCACCTGAGCCGACCCAACCGCATGGTCGCCTTGATCTCTCCTTCGATTTCGCCGGCTCTCCTGAAGGCCGCTATCGACGACTCGAAGGCGTCGATAGCCTCGACGGTGGAGCTGAACAATCCCTGGCCGACCTCGCTGAGTGCCCGGCCGAGCTCACGATCGTCCGACGCGAACTCGACCGCTCGCCGCGACATCGCCAACGCCGACTTGGCATCCAACGCCGACGCCCGCTCCACGGCAACCATGAGAAACCGATAGATCCGTCGCTTCATCTCGGGGTCGGCGCCGGGTGACAGCTCGTAGGAGGTGGAGAGGTGATGGGCGATCAGCTCGGCGACGTCGTTCACCCGGTCACCGCTGACCGCTTCGAGCCACCGAGCGGTGGCAGCATGGAGCCGGGCTCGCTCGTCCCGCGTCAGGCGCGCATAAGCAACGTCGCGGATCAGGATGTGCCCGAAGGTGTACTCGTCGTGACCCTGCATCGAGGACCGCCTGACCGGGCGGATCAGCTCCCTGCGAATCAACCGCCGCAAACCGTCGCGAACCTCTTCGGGTGAGCCGACATCGGCGAACGACAGCGCCGCCGTCCAGAAGACCCGCCCCACCACCGATGCCGTCTGCAGCAACGCCTTGTCCTCGGGCGAGAGCAGGTCGATGCGGGCGGCGATGATCGCCTGGATCGAGTCCGGCAATGGAAGTGCCTCGCCCCGATCCGCCCTGCCGAACCAGTCCTGTTCGATGGCGAGCCGCACGTACTCGGTGACATAGAGCGGATTGCCGCCGGACTGGGCGAGCAGCGTCGACTGGAGTTCGGCGGACATGACGGGCCGATCCGAAAGCGCACTCAAGAGGGCGGCGGCGTCGCGATCCGAAAGCGCGGCGAGACTGGCTGTGACGGCGTCCCGCTTTCCTGCGCCCCAATCCGGTCTGTCGGTGTAGAGCTCGGGGCGGGCAGTCGCAACCACCAGGATCGGAGACTCGGCTGCCCATTCGGTGAGATGGTCGATGAATTCGATGACCGGATCATCCGCCCAGTGGAGGTCCTCGATCACCAGCACCAGCGGGTTGCGGGCCGCGAGCGCCTCGAAGAACCGGGTCCAAGCGGCGAACAGCTCGCCTCGGTCTGTGGCGCCTGCCTCCCCGCCCGCACCAACAAGGGGCTGGAGTCGGGATGTGATCCATCCGGCCTGGTCCTCGTCCTCGACGAGGACACGGACCGCCTCGCTCAGTTTGGCGGTCGCAACGCCTGGCACCTCCGACTCGAGGATGCCGGCGTGGGCCTTGACGATCTCGCCGATCGCCCAGAACGAGACCCCTTCCCCGTACGGGAGGCATCGCCCCTGCCGCCAGAAGACCAGGTCGTCCCGATCGTCCACAGCGTGACGGAACTCCCGTATGAGTCGGCTCTTGCCAGACCCGGGCTCGCCCGTGATCGTCACCAACTGTGGGGACCTGCGCGCCAGCGCCCGATCGAACGCGTCCAGAAGCAGGCTGATCTCTTCGGTGCGGCCCACGAAAGGGGTGTCGGGGGTGTCGTCGACGGCGACACCGAATCGGCTCCTCGCCTCCTCCGCCCGCCAGATCGGCACGGTATCGGCTTTGCCCTTCAGCGTGACCGCGTCGAGCGCGGAGTACTCGATGGTGTGCCTGGTGGCGCGGTAGGTGCGCTCGTCGACGACCACGGTTCCCAGGGCGGCAACCGCTTCGAGCCGGGACGCCGTGTTGACGACGTCGCCGATGACGCCCTCCCTGTCGGGACGATCCGACAGCTGCACGATCGCCTCGCCGGTCGTCACCGAGATCCGAAGCGTAAGGTCGAGCCCGTCGGCGTCGTTGAGCTCGGAGATCGAGTCGAGGATGCGCAATGCCGCCTGGACTGCCCGTTCGGGATCGTCCTCATGCGCAGTCGGCGCCCCGAACACCGAGAACACGCCGTCGCCCATCAGTTTCTCCACCCGGCCACCGAACCGCTCGACATCCTGACGGACGGCGGCATGGAACGCCGTCAGCCTCGTCCTCACGTCCTCTGGGTCGGAGCGCTCGGTGTGGGCAGTGAACCCGGCGAGGTCGCAGAACATGACCGAGACGATCCTGCGCTCCTCCGAAGACGCCTCGACAGGCGGCGCGACCGACTCGACCGAAAGCGAGGCACCACAGGCGAGACAGAACCTGGCTTCTGGCGCCGCCCCGGCGCCGCAGGCCGTACACGACCGTGTGACGGGTGTTCCACAGTGGGAACAGAACCTCGCCTCGTCGGGGTTCGAGCCTCCGCATTCCGAGCACGTGACTGACACGAATCGAGTGTA
>JAHEDH010000192.1 GCA_024641285.1 bacterium
TCGGCAGGGCCGATCGTCGCCGGCTTCGCCGTGGCCGCCCTCAGCGGCTACGCCGCGATTGCGGTCCTGCTCCGGCTCATCACCACCAGGGGCTTCCTTCCCTTCGCCATCTACTGCTTCGTAGTCGGGACCCTCGCCGTCATCGTGCTGTGACAGCGAAGGGACTCACTGCGCATCGCCGCTCCGGGCCTTTGGCGCCGAGAGGCCTCCGCCACCGACGAGATTCAGTGTCGCGTGCAGCGAGACTCGAATCCAGCGTCCGGAGACCCACGGCGTGAGGCCGCCAGGCCGAACCCAAGCGTGAGGCCGCCAGGCCGAACCCAAGCGTGAGGCCGCCCGGCCGAACCGCTACTGGCTGTAGTTGCTGGAGGCGCGCATCGTCTCGGCGATGTGGACGTTGACCAGAGCCGGAAGGCCCGAGGCCTTGGCGGTCTCGAGCGCCTGACGAAGCTCCTCGGGCCGCTGGACGAGGGCACCGTGGCCACCGAGCGCGGTCACGACGTCGTGGTAGGGGCGCCGACCGAGGTCGGTGGCAACCAGGCGGTCGGGAAAGAACATGCGGTGAACCGTCTTGATGTTCGACCACACGCCGTCGTTACCGATGACCCCGATGATCGGGAGCCCGAACCGGACCATCGTGTCGTACTCCATGCCGTTGAATCCGAAGCCGCCGTCGCCAAAGACGATCCCGACGCAACGGTCCGGGAACGCGACCTTGGCGGCGATGGCGTATGGAGGCCCGGTCCCGAGCGAACCGTACGGGCCCGGGTCGAGCACGTGTCCGGGGTGGGAGACCTGGAGCCATCTCGCGGTTGTCGAGACGATGTCACCTCCGTCGACGGCGATGATCGAATCGGAACCGAAGAACGCCGACACGTCCCTGGCGAACCGGTTCGGCATGATCGGAACGTCGTCGGACGCCGCCTCGGTAGCCAACTCGGCGCGGCGAGCAGCCTCCCGATCGACGATCGAGGCCGACCAGTCGGATCGACTCGATCGGTCGAAGCGATGAAAGGACTCGGCGAGTTGGTCGACGACGACGTGTGGGTCGGCCGCGACACCGAGGTCCACGGGCCGGTTCCAACCGACCTTGGCTCCGTCGAGATCGATCTGAACGACCGTCGCTTCGGGATTGATCTTCCGACCGTATCCGGTCCGGAAATCCCAGTCGACCCCGAGGGCAAGCACCAGATCGGCCTCGGCGAAGGCCGCGCTGCGGGTGTGGTTTCCGGCGAGGTCGTGGTCGAATGGCAGCGACCCGCGTGCCCGGCCGTTGGTGTAGGCGGGAGCCTGGAGCGCTTCGACGACCTCCAGCAGCCGATTGGTGCCGCCTGCCGACGAGAAGCCGGCGAAGATCACCGGACGCTCGGCCCTGGTCAGGAGATCCACGATCCGGTCGAGGGTCGCGGCGTCCACGCCGCTCGAGACATTGGCGCGCTGGTTGACCGGAAACAGCACCCCCTCCTCGTTCACCATGTCGAACTGCAGATCCATGGGGATGTCCAGGAAGACCGGTCCTCCCCTACCGACGTGCGCATGCCTCACGGCGGTGGCAACCGTCTCTGCCAGACGATCCGTCTGCCAGGCGGTGCCCGACCACTTGGTGATCGGCGCCAGAAGTGGGGGATGGTTGAGCTCCTGGAGTCCGCCCATCAGCTCCTGGCGGACCATGTGACGGCCTCCCAACAGGAGCATCGGCGTGCCCGAGAAGTGAGCTGTCGCCACTGCCGTGACGGCATCGGTCACTCCCGGGCCTGCGGTGACGGCGGCGACGCCGAGCTTGCCCGTCAGGCGGGAGTACGCCTCGGCGGCGTGGGCGGCGGCCTGTTCGTGACGGAGGTCGACGACCCGGATGCCCTCCTGGACACAGCCGTCCAGGATCGGGACGATGTGACCGCCCGTGACGGTGAAGAGCGCGTCGACGCCCTCGTTCTTCAGTGCGCGAGCAACGATCTGCCCGCCGTGGATCTGAGCCATCGCTCAACCGTACATGCGGGCCGACTCGGTGGCGGATTCAGTCCGAGAGGGCTCGATCCAGCGCCACAAGCGTGGCTCGCGCACCCACGAGCACCTCGCGACGGCTGTCGGGGTCGAGCGAGTCGATTCGGGAGATCACCGACCGCCACGATCCGGTCTGACCGCCGTGGGCTCGGAAGAAGGCGAACGCCTCGGTTTGTCCGCCAAGCTCGTGTTGCAGCACAGGCAGCAGCACCCGCGAACGCAGGTGTTGGCTCTCGACGGCGAAGCGGTATCCCAGGCTCTCGGCTGGGGTGAAGTCGGGAGCATCGCTCCAGCGGGCCGATGGGCTGAGGCCCAGACCGGCGAGATCGTTGCCGAGCCACTGCATCTCGGGCGATGCGGTCCCGAGGGCACGGTCGGCGCCCGGCTGGATCGAAGAGACCACCCGAAACCACCGCTTGAGGACCTCGCCGTACAGCGGGATCGTCGGCGTCGTGTGAATGAGCTCCATGAGGAGGGGAGCAGCTTCGACGGCCAGTTGCTCGCGCCTGAGCTCGTCACGGAGACAGTCGGAGAAGCTGCCACGGGAGGACACGCGGGGCGCCATCATCGATCCATGCTCTGTCACCCGATCGCTCCTTCTGGTCGGCGGTGTGCCCCATGTATCGGCGATCGAGACCCGGACCTTGAATGGCCGGAACCGCAGGCAGGTCAGCGGATCACGAGGTCGGGGTGCGTCCGAATCCTCGGTCGCTTGGCGACGACCGCCTCGGCCAACTGCCCGAACGACCGCTCGGCCTCGGACCCGGGCGCTGCGATGCTCACGGGTTCGCCGACATCGGCCCCTTGACGCATGGCGGGCAGCAGCGGAATCCGGGCAAGGAGGTCGACGCCGAGGTCATCGGCCAGTGACTGGCCCCCGCCGGCTCCGAAGATCTCGTATCGCTTGCCGTCGTCCCCGGTGAACCACGACATGTTCTCGACGACACCGATCACCTCTTGATCCACCTCGCGGGCCATCAGCGCCGCCCGCCGGGCGACGCGTTGTGCAGTCGGCTGCGGAGTCGTCACGACGACGACCTGGGCCCGAGGGAGGAACTGCGACAGCGAGATGGACACGTCACCCGTGCCGGGTGGCATGTCGACGAGGATGAAGTCCGGATCGTCCCAGAAGACGTCCTTGAGGAACTGCTCGATCGCCTTGTGGAGCATCGGGCCCCTCCAAACGACTGCTTTGTCCTCTCCCACGAAGAAGTCCATCGACATCACCTTCACGCCGTGGGCCACCGGCGGGATGATCGACTCGTCGATCACGACCGGAGGACGGTTCGCTCCGAACATGCGCGGCAGCGAGAAGCCCCAGATGTCGGCGTCGATCACACCGACGGTGTGGCCGAGTTCGGTGAGCGCCAGCGCCAGGTTGGAGGTCACCGAGGACTTCCCGACTCCCCCCTTGCCAGACGAGATCGCAACCGTGCGGGTGCGTGACCCGGTCTCGCCGATACCAGCCGTCGACCCCGCTCGCAGCCCGCCCATCAACTCTGAGCGCTGGGCGTCGTCCATGACCTCGAATTCGAGATCCGCCGAGAGTCCCTTCGATTCGAGCGCTGTTATCAGCCTCGATTCGAGCTCGGCGGTCACCGGATAGTTGGGGACCGGCAACCGGAGCGTGACCCGATCCGTTCCGATCAGCCGGCGATCGACGTCGCCGATCATGCCGAGATCACCGAGCGGACGATCGAGCAACGGATCGACGACGTTCGCCAGGACTTCCTGCAGGTTCGCCTTGTCGGCCATGTTTCCCCTACGCACGTGGTGTTTACAAGCAGTCGGGAACTATAGTTTTTGCCGTGGCGCAACCCATCTCGGCGGATTCGCAGCACCTCAGCCAGACCATCAGCGACCTGACGTCCGCGCTCGGGGACCCGACCAGACGCGCGGTGTACATCGCGATCCGAGAATCACCCGAGCCGATGAATGCGGCCGACATCTCCGGGCTGTTCGACATCCACCCCAACGTCGCCCGCCACCACCTCGACAAGCTCGCCGGAGACGGGTATCTGGACGTGGCGCACCGCCGCCCCAACGGCCGTTCCGGACCCGGGGCGGGCCGGCCTGCCAAGTACTACACCGTCTCGGCCAAACAAATCGACGTCCACTTCCCGACCCACCGTCAGGACGTGCTCTCCGACATGCTGGTGCGCATCATCGATCGAATCGCTCCGGACAACATCAAGGAGATCGCCGAGGAAGTCGGAGCGGAGGTCGGCCGCGAGCTTGCCGGCGAGATCGGGTCGCCGGAAGACACCGGATACGAGGGCGCGGTGCGAGCGGTCGTCCGGGCCATGACCGGGATCGGATTCGGTGTCTCGTCCGACGTCGCAGGCCAGCGCCTCCTCATGTCGCACTGTCCGTTCGGCGAAACCGCGGCCGCCCACCCCGACGTCGTGTGCTCGCTCGATCGAGGCATGGTTTCCGGCTTGATGGGCTCGCTCGAACACGCCTGCGAACCTGTCATTCACCCTGCTGCCGACTCACCCGACGATTGCATCACCGAAGTTCCCGTCTCGATCAGGCGGTCCTGAGCGCAGTCGAGGTTTCGCCGCGCACCTCCGCGGTGGCAGACTCGGGCGCAACGAAGGGGACTCGTTCATGCTCGAGATCAGGAGTGAAGGCGCGACCGCGGTCGTGGAACCGTCCCTGGGTGCCTCGCTGCTGTCGTTCTCGGTGGGCGGAATCGACATCACCCGGCGCGGGCTCGGCGCAACCGACCCCCGCGACACGTCGCTTTTTCCGATCGTTCCCTGGGTGAACCGGATCGATC
>JAHEDH010000193.1 GCA_024641285.1 bacterium
ACGAGTTCGCAACGTCCATCTCTTCGGTGATGGTGACCGGGTCGGCGGCCTCCTCGTCCTGGATGAAGTCGCCGAGTTGGGCGCCGTCCTCCCCGATCGGTTGCTCGAGCGAGACGGTGTCCGCAACGCCGAGCGCCAGCTCGACCCTGTCGACGGTGACGCCCGCCTCCTCGGCGATCTCCTCGGGCCGAGGATCGCGGCCGAGCTCGGCTTTCAGACTCGTCTGGGCCGACCGTACCGCCGCCAGTGTGTCGTGGAGGTGTACCGGGATGCGAACGGTCCGTGACTTGTCGGCGATCGCACGGGTGATCGCCTGTCGGATCCACCAGGTGGCATATGTCGAGAACTTGAACCCCTTGCGCCAGTCGAACTTCTCCACCGCACGGATGAGCCCGAGGTTTCCCTCCTGGATGAGGTCGAGGAAGTCGATTCCCGAGGTGTTGGCGTACCGGCGGGCATTGGCGACGACGAGACGGAGGTTGGCCGTGAGGAAGGCGTCCTTGGCCTCCCGCCCCTTGCGTTCGAGTCGTCGGAGCTCGAGTTCGGACTTCTTCGAGTCGTAATCGGACTTCTCGAGTCGCGACAGCGCCTCTTCCCCCGTTTCGATCATCTGGGCGAGCTCGACCTCTTGTTCTGCGGTCAACAAGTCGTACTCGCCGATTGCGGTGAGGTATTGGGAGACGAGATCCGTCGTGAGACGGCCGCGCTCGTCGGTCAGTTTGCTGACGACACTCTTTGGTGTGGATGTCACCACAGTCGCTCTCCTCGATCGTCGCCACGATCATCCGTTGGGCCGATGAGGCCCGTGGCGGAGGGGGCGGTCATCGATACGGCGATCCGTCGAACAATATGACAGATGTCCTTCACCTTGTGAACCCCTCTGCTTGCGGGTGGTCTCGTCGGAGACGTGGCGCTGCAGCTGTCCCGGAGATGTCATGGAGGTTTCCCCAGACATCTCCCCAGACTTGTCCACAACAACCACGCCTTGTGGGTATTTGTTCCAGGACAGGCTTGTACCCGTCCTCACGGCGGTTGAAACCGGGGAACCTTTCTGCGAGGTGGTGCGTCGAAGGTTGGAGTGGGCGGGGACCAGTTCCCCACCGGTGATTCGGCACACACAGCCCACTCCACCGCCGTCGGTGGTCGTGGCCCCTCCCACGAACCACCGGCGGTCTTGCGTACACGGCTCCCGGCCGGCCATACCGATGGCCCGTAACCAGTCGTCACAAGTAGGTTGCAAGCCATGCCCAATCGTCTTGTCGACGCCACCAGTCCGTATCTGCGCCAGCACGCCGACAACCCCGTCGATTGGTGGGAATGGGGCGACGCTCCCTTCGAGGAAGCGAGAAGACGAGACGTGCCCGTGCTCCTGTCGGTCGGCTACTCGGCGTGCCACTGGTGCCATGTGATGGCCCACGAGTCGTTCGAAGACGAGGAAACGGCTCGCATCATGAACCGCGACTACGTCAACGTGAAGGTGGACCGGGAGGAGCGCCCAGACGTCGATGCCGTGTACATGGAGGCGGTCCAGGCTTTGACGGGACGGGGTGGATGGCCGATGACCGTGTGGCTGACACCGGATCGGGAGCCGTTCTTCGCCGGCACCTACTTCCCCAAGGAAGATCGGCACGGCATCGCCTCGTTCGCCCGGGTGCTCGCGTCCGTGACGAGAGCCTGGGTCGACGACAGGGAATCGGTGACCAGCCAAGCGGGAAGGCTCACCGAAGCGATCGACAGAGACCTGCCGCCGGGTGAGCTGCCGAGCGAGGACGATCTCCGGGCGGCGTACGAGCGACTCATCGCGTCCGTGGACCCGATCAACGGCGGGTTCGGAAACGCCCCCAAGTTCCCGCAGGCACCGGTGCTCGAGTTCCTCCTCCGAGTCGCCGATCGCCCGTGGGCGGCCCGAGCCAAGCCCGTCCTGCGACAGACGCTCATCAAAATGGCGAGGGGAGGCATCTACGACCACGTGATCGGGGGCTTCGCCAGATACTCGGTCGACGAAGCGTGGTTGGTCCCCCACTTCGAGAAGATGCTCTACGACAACGCCCAACTGGCCCGCATCTACCTCCGGGCCGGCCAGGTCCTCGATGACCCGAGCCTGTGGACCGTGACCGATGAGATCATCGGCTACATGAACGGACACCTCCGTGATCCGGCCGGTGGATTCCACGCGGCGCAAGACGCCGATTCCGAAGGCGAAGAGGGCAGATTCGCAGTGTTCGACTACCACGAGTTCGTCGCCCTGACAGGCGAAGACGCCGAGATCGCCGAGCGGGTCTTCGGCGTGACCCACCAGGGCAACTTCGAAGGTAAGAACATCCTCCACCGTTCCCGCAGTCATGCCGAGGTCGCCGAGGCGATGGGACTCGAGGTGAGCGCGGTGGACGACGCCGTCGCCCGATCGATCGATCGACTCGCAGCCGCGCGCCGGGAGCGCATCCCCCCGGCACTCGACGACAAGGTGGTGACCTCCTGGAATGGCTTGGCGATCCGGGCGCTGGCCGAAGCGGGCGCCGTGCTCGGCAATGAGGAACACCTCATCGGAGCCAGACAGTCCGCCCGCTTCATCCTCGGCAACCTGACCGACGCCGACGGCCGACTGCTGCGCTCCTGGTCGCAAGGACGGGCCACGACCAAGGCGTTCCTCGAGGACTACGGCGCGATGGCGACCGGACTCTTCGCCCTCTATCAGGCAACCGGCGAGATCGAGTGGTACGAGGCCGCCGCCCGCTTGACCCGCGAGGCAGTCGAGTTGTTCGGCGACGCGGCCGGTGGCGCCATGTTCAGCACAGGCGCAGACGCCGAACGGCTGATCACACGCAAGAAGGACCAGATGGACAATCCGCTCCCGTCCGGCAACTCGTTGATCGCAGAGGCACTGACCTTCCTCGCCGCCTACGAGGGTGACGGGAGCCTCTCCGATCTGGCCGACGGGGTGATCGCAGCGGGCTCCCTCCTCGTCGAACGCTACCCCAGCTCGGTGGGTCACCTTCTTGCGGTGGCGACATCGAAACTCGCCGGAGTGCGTGAAGTGGCGATCGTGGGACCGAGCGCCCATCAACTGGCCGACGCGGCGTGGGCGGGATTCCATCCGGATCTGGCGCTCGCCGTTTCGCAGACGGCCGCCGCCCCCATCCCACTCCTCGAGGGCCGATGGTCCGAAGGCGCCACGCTCGCCTACGTGTGCCGCAACTTCGCCTGCGAGCGCCCGGTGTCCACCGTCGAGCAGCTCATCGACAGTCTGACGAGGTGAGTCGACTCACTCGATCATCGACCACAGCAGGTCGCGCTCGATCGGCTGGGTCTGCTCCGGTGGTGGCGGCGGCTGAACGCCGCCACTCCGACCGATCTCCAACGGCAAGCCGAGCGAGAGCTCGCCGGAGAGCCAGTCCGCCTCCCAGTTCGGAATCCGCACACAGCCGTGCGAGGCCGGATAGCCGGGGACCGATGACGATCCGTGGATTGCGTAACCGCCGTAGAAGTACCACGGCTTCCACAAGGCCCCGAGATAGCTCACCCGCATACCGGGGACGTGGCTCCTGAGCCGAAACTCGCCCTCGGGAGTCCGGGCCGTGACCACACGACCGGAGCTGTTCACGAACCGCTCGCCGCTTCCGGAGCTGATCGGGATGATCGCCACGTCGCCTGCTGCCCGGTGGTAGTAGAGAAGCTGGCGGTCGAGGTCGATCTCCAACCCCGGCTCACCCCGATGAGCGACGGGCACGAAGTCGTCGAGATACGTCCAGTCGGCACCCTGCCACGTGAAGCTCCGCTCGAGGCCGAGATGTTTGTGGAAGGCCATGACCGCTTGGCCGGTCATCGGGCCGTACTCGCCATCGAATGGCCCGCGATAGAAACCCTCCTCTGCGAGCCGATGCTGGAGGTGCGAAACGAGATTCGAGATCTCACCGGGTTCGAGCGGCCCGGCGGATGCCGGCACGGCGACCGCGGTCGTGAGAAGCGAGGCCAGCAGACACGTCAGCAATCCCCTCCTCATGTCGTTGAGACGTTCAGGCGAGGTCGATGGTTCCCGTCACACGACGTCCATCGCCAGCGCCAACGCTCCGGAGACGCCGGAATCGTCACCGAGCCCGGGCGGGACGACGAACCCATGCTCATGCTCGTCCATGGTGGCGTACCCCGACATTTCGTCCACCAGCGCACGGTTGACGGCTTCGTGGATTCCGGGGAGCTTCGAGACACCCCCGCCGAACACGATCCGCTCCGGCGCCAGAACGTAGACGATCTGACGGAGCCCCGAGGCGATCGTGGCCGCCTCGATCTCCACGACCGCTGCGATGTCGTCCAGTTCCTCGGCGGGGCTCCCCCACCGCGCTGCGATGGCGGGGCCGGACGCCAAGCCTTCGAGGCAGTCGCCGTGGAACGGGCAGATGCCGGCAAACTCGTCACCGCGGCGCCGCACGACAGACACATGGCCCATCTCCGGATGGACCAGACCCGAAACCGGCCGGCCATCGACCACGAGGCCGCCTCCGACTCCGGTCCCAACCGTCAGATAGACGGCGTTGCCCAGACCCTGAGCCGCTCCCCACCGAACCTCTGCGAGCGCAGCACCGTTGACGTCGGTGTCGATGGCCACGGGGACGCCGAAGCGCTCGGCGAACGGGCCAAGCAGGTCGGCACCGCTCCAAAGCGGCTTCGGGGTCCTCGTGATGTGTCCGTATTCGGGGTGGGATGGTCGGAGCTCGAGCGGACCGA
>JAHEDH010000194.1 GCA_024641285.1 bacterium
AGCACGTCACATTCGAAGTCTTGCATCTGATCGACCAGCCGATCGAACTTGACGGTGCGGTTGCATTCGATGCACGGGTTGGGCGTTCTCCCGGATACGTAGTCGGCGAGAAACCGATCGACGACCCCTTCGGAGAAGTCTTCGGTGTAGTCGAGCACGTAGTACGGGATGCCGAGTTGGGCGGCGACCCTGCGGGCATCCTCGGAGTCGGACACCGTGCAGCAGCCGGCAGTTGGCGCCTCGCCGTTCGGGCCCTGCCACAGCTTGAGGGTGACGCCGACCACGTCGTGGCCCTGTTGGACCAGGAGCGCAGCGGCCACCGACGAGTCGACTCCACCCGACATGGCGACAAGCGCCCTCATCGCATGCCCTCGACGGCGTCCAGCAGGATCTGGGCGCCGCGCACTCCATCGCCCGGCTCGGTGGACCAGCCAAAGGACACTCTCAGGCACTCCCGAGCCTCGCCGGGGCCCATTCCCATCGCCCTCAGGACGTGGGAAACGGTGTTGGCACCGCTCTGACACGCCGAGGCGGCCGATACGGCCAGCCCGCGACGGTCGAGTCTGACCAGGAGCGTCTCGTTTCTCACTCCGTGGACGCGCAGGTGGCTGTGCTGAACGGAGGTGTGCTCGACGGGAACGGTGCGGGTGGCCACCGAAGCCACCGCGTTCTCGAACGCGGTGCGCTCGGTGATCACGTCCGCGACAAACCGCGACCGATCCTTCTCGGTGAGCTCCATGGCTTCCACGAAGCCGATCACCCCCATCACGTCGTGGGTCCCCGACCGCCGTCCGAGCTCCTGACCGCCGCCGTGCAGGACTGGCTCAAGCACCTGACCATCCCGCACGTACAGCAATCCGACACCCTTCGGGCCACCGAACTTGTGTCCCGTCAGCGAGAGCAGGTCGACGCCCAACTCGTTCACATCGATCGATCTCGAGACGAAGGCCTGGATGGCATCGGTGTGTACCGCGGTGGCGGGATTCGCCCGCTTCACGGCCTCGGATATCGCTGCAACATCCTGGACGGCACCGGTTTCGTTGTTGACCGTCATCACCGAGACAACCGAGGTCTCGCCGTCGACGAGACCGGCAACCCGCTCGGGATCCAGTAGTCCGACATCGTCGACATCGGCCACGCCGACCCGGCAGCCGAGCCGACCGAGAAACGCTGCCGCCTCGAGCACCGCCTCGTGCTCGGTGGCGCCGACGACCACGCCACCACGGGACCCTTTGCTCAACGCAACACCCTTGACGGCGAGATTGTCGGACTCGGTGCCGCCCCCGGTGAATACGACCTCCTTCGGATTGCAGCCCAGGATCCCGGCCGCCCGCTCCCGGGCCGCTTCCAAGGCGTTCTTGGCGCGCCGCGACACATCGTGGGATCCCGACGGGTTTCCGAATCGATCCGAGACGAAGGGTTCCATCGCCTCCCAGACCTGGGGACGCATCGGTGTCGTGGCTGCGTGATCGAGATAGAGCACCTGGACATGTTCCCATGAACGGGACGAAAAGTCCCAACGCAGACAGGCCCGGGCACTTCTGTGCCCGGGCCTGAATGGTTGTCAACCGGAAAGCCGGATGGATGTTGGCGTCGGCTCAGCCTTCGAGTGCGGCTGCGACGGTCGGGGGAAGCAGAACGGCGTCGATCACGTGGATGATGCCATTCGATGCCTCGATGTCGGTGATGACGACGGTTGCGCCGTTGATCGTCACGGTGTCACCATCGACAACAATGGCGATGTCCTCGCCCTGGAGGGTGGTGGCACTCTCCAAGGTCACGACCGTGGCGGCAGGAACTGCTCCGTCGATCACGTGATAGGTCAGAATCGACGTCAACAGCTCCTGGTCGGCGAGCACGGTGTCCAACAGGCCCTCGGGGAGTGCGGCGAACGCATCATCGGTGGGGGCCAGAACGGTGAACGGGCCCTCGCCGGAGAGCGTCTCGACGAGACCGGCCTCCGTGACGGCAGTCACGAGCGTGTCGAAACGCCCGTCGGCAACGGCGATGTCGACGATCGTGTTCGATTCGGCTGCATCGTCCATCGCCTCGGTGGTCTCGGTGACTGCGACAGTCGTCTCGGTCGCCAGGGTGTCTGCGGACGCATCTTCGGTCTCGCCACAAGCAGCGACGACGAGCGAGAGGATTGCGAGCGATGAGATCAGTTTGAGCTTCATGATGTTCTCCTGTTGATGTTGTTGAGCCTGCGGGAGACGAATCCCCCCGCCGGCGCCCGATCCTGGACGCTGGCGGAAGTTCATTTCCCAATGCAACAACTTGTCAAACATCGGATGAAGAACGATCGACCCGATTCCTCTCAGACGAGCCGCTTGCCGGACAGGTGGTTCGCAGACCCGTGGCCGTTCACTCGGCCATCGATCGGGCGAGCTCGACGATCGTGCGCACGCCGAAGCCGGTCCCACCCTTCGGGATGTAGTGCTCGGCCTTCGACATGAACGCAGGCCCGGCGATGTCGAGATGGGCCCATGGCACATCCGCCACGAACTGCTCGAGCAGGAGCGTCGCAGCCATCGCGCCCCCGTATCGAGACGATGAGCTGTTCCTCATGTCGGCGATGTCGGACTCGATCAGAGACCAGTAGTCGGCGGGCTGGGGCATCGGCCAGATGCGCTCGCCCGCTGCGGCAGCCGCCGCGGTGACCATCTCGGTCGGTTCGACTCCATTCGACCAGAGACCGGCGATCTTCTCACCGAGCGCGACCTTGCAGGCACCCGTGAGCGTGGCGAGATCGAGGATGAGGTCGGGCTCGGACTCTGCTGCCAGCGACAGTGCATCGGCCAGCACGAGCCTGCCCTCGGCGTCGGTGTTGATCACCTCGATCGTCTTGCCGTTCCGTGCGGTGAGCACATCACCGGGTCGTTGAGCACCCCCGCCGGGCAGGTTCTCTGCCAAGGCGGCATAGCCGGTGACCTCGACGGGGATGCCCAGCTTCGAGATGGCGATCATGGCAGCGATCACGGCCGCAGCCCCGGCCATGTCCGATTTCATCGTCTCCATCATGTTCGACGGCTTGATCGAAAGACCACCCGAGTCGAACGTGATGCCCTTGCCCACGATCGCCAGGCGCGCCTTGGGTTTGCGAACGGTGTGGGTCAGCCGCAGCAAGCAGGGCGGACGATGCGAGCCCAACCCGACGCCGAGAATGCCGCCCATCTTCTCCTTACGGAGCCGGTCGACCTTCCAGAGCTCCACCTTGAGAGAGGTGTCGGAGGCGGCGTCGGTGGCGCGCTGAGCAAGATCGAGCGGGGCCTTGTCGCGGGGCGGTGTGTTGACCAGGTCACGAGCGAGCGCGACCGCTTCGATGATCGCAGACGAGTCCGACACGACCGACTTCCACCCCTTCGGCGCATCGAGGATCTCGAGTGTCAGCGGCTTGCGCTCTTCGGGGTCCGACAGGTAGGACTGGTATTGATAGTCGGCCAGCCCGAAGCCTTCGACGACGGCAGGCAGGGCGCCATCGATCTCGATCAGGTGGAGCGTGGTGGCGACCGTCTCAGCTTTCTTGACCGCGTTCCGGGCGGTGCCGGCGGCGACCCTGAGACCCTCGGCATCGGCCTCGTCGCCGAGTCCGACGAACACGACGGTTCGATCGCTGGTCGTCACCACGGCGGTCTGTCCGGCCTTCCCCTCGAAGCCGAGCGCGTCGAACACTGCGGAGGCGACAGCTTCGACCGACGCGAGCATCTCGACGGCGCCGGCAGCAGGTCGCCGGTCGGTCATCATCCCCACCACGATCGGCGTTCCGGCCGAAGCGGCCTTCTTGGCGCGAACTTCCATTTCGTTCCCTTCGTGAGCTTCCGCGAGCTTACGGCCCTGGTCACAGGACCGGCGCGGGTGCCGAGCCGGCGGCTTCAGATGCCGATCCCACACGAGCTCTCGCCCGCCAACACCCCCGAGAACGGCTCGCCTACACCGAGAGCGAGTTCATCGCCCAGGCGCTGGAGGGCGACGTATGCGGCAACGCCTCAGACTTCGTCGGTGGCTTCGACCCGTTGAAGGAGCTCATCGCGCACCGATCGGCCGCGCTCGCGGGCCGGCGTCTCGGCGATCCGCCAGCCCTTCCTCGATGAGTACGTGAGGGCCGGGGCTTCGAGCCGACCTTCTCCCACTTCCAGCACGTCGGCGACGAGGAGCATGTGATCGCGGATCTCGACACGATCGAAGGTGCGGCAGTGGAGCCAGGCGACGCATCCGTCGATCACCGGTTGATGGCAGTACGGATCGAAGTAGTCGATGGCCCGCTTGAACCGATGGCCGGGGTACGAGAAGTACTGGCCCTGTTCGATCTGATCACCGGCCAGAATCGAGACGGTGAACTCGCCTGTCAACTCGATCAGCGGAAACGTGTCGTGCTTCGGAGAGATCGAAATCCCGACGACCGGATCCTCGAAGCTGAGCTGATACGTCCAGGTCGACGTGTAGGCGCGGGTGACACTCTGGTGGCGTGCGGCGACCACGTTGGCGCCGTAGGTGAGCTGGCCGAGTGCACGCTTGGTGTCGCGATCGATCATCGTCGGACGATACGACACCCTGCGTTGAATCCTGAGATCGGGGGTCAGGTTCGGAACGGTGGTGAGTTGGGGAGGTGGGTGCCGTCGGGGCGGGTGAATTTGGGGTCTGTGCCTGATCCGGTGAGTCCAAAGCGGTTGTGGACGAGGGTGTGGTGGTGGCGGCACAACAGGATGAGGTTTTCGA
>JAHEDH010000064.1:0-13329 GCA_024641285.1 bacterium
GAGTTGGGGAGGTGGGTGCCGTCGGGGCGGGTGAATTTGGGGTCTGTGCCTGATCCGGTGAGTCCAAAGCGGTTGTGGACGAGGGTGTGGTGGTGGCGGCACAACAGGATGAGGTTTTCGACTGCGGTTTGCCCGCCGTTGGTCCAGTGGACGATGTGGTGGGCGTCACACCAGCGGGCCGGGCGGCGACAGCCGGGGAACCGGCAGTGGCGGTCCCGGGCGATGACCGCCCGGCGCATCGGGTCGGGGACGATTCGGGTCGAACGTCCGATGTCGAGCGGCTGGGAATCAGCCGACATGACGATCCGGCAGATGGCTCCGTCACAGGCGAGCCGATGGATGGTCGGGAACCCGAGCACGTGATCGTCGATCTCGGCGACCCCAGACCCACTACTCGACAGCCGGTTGGCGGCGACATGGACCATCACCGTCGGTTTCGACGGGCCGTCCCCATCGGAGACCACGACATCGAAGAGGGCGTCGCAGCGCCGTTGGGCCGGCGTGCGGTCGTCACCATCTGCCGGTGCCGGGATGGCGGCTTCGATCCGGTCCAGGAACTCCCGGCCCATCTCACCGGGCATCCGCCCGGAGAAGTCGAACATCTCATCGAGTGTGAACGATCCGTGGAATGCCCGATCCTCGTAGCGTCGCCGGTCGTCGCCCGGACCCGACACCGCCTGACGCCAATAGTCGACCACCTTGGAAGCATCCCGCACCCACCCGGTGGTCTCCACGGCGTCGCATAGTCCGGGCTCATGGTCGGCGAACTCGTCGGGATGCGCCTCACGCGCTGCGATCAACGGCCGGACCTCGTCGAACGAGAGCCGTCCGTCCTTGAGGCGTCGGCTCGTTTCGGGCATGTCCTCGAGTGCCCGGCCGTCGGCCAACGTCCGCTTCGCTCTCCCCGCCCGCATCCGCCCCTTGTGAGCCAGGAACGCTGTCATCGACGTGTAGCCATCCCGGCGATGCACCCCCCGCCGGTCGGCCTCGGCGACCAACTCTGCAAGTCGCACCTGAAGCTGGTCGACCAGATCACTCACCTTCACCACTGCGGCGGCCAGATCGTCCCCGCCCCCGGCACTCGCCACGTCGACAGCCATATCGAAGGCACGCACCAGCTCGTCGAACACCGACCGAGAAGCCGCCTTCGCCATGACATCTCTGAACATGACCCAATATCTCTCCCAGCTATGACAGAAACGGGGTCCACGGTCGGGCAGAACGGCGTATGGATGCCGCGACGAATTCCGACAGTGGCTGCAGCTTCGTAGGCTGATCGCATGGCACGAATCACACAATCGATCGACATCGACGCCCCCCTCGACGTTGTCTGGAAGGAGGCAGCCGACCTCCCTGCTCATGTCGAGTGGATGGCCGATGCCGAAAGCATCGAATTCCAGACCGACCAACAGTCGGGCACAGGCACCGTGATGAAGGTCGAGACCGTCGTCGGTCCGCTCCGAACGACCGACATCATGGAGGTCACCGACTGGGTCGACCGCAAGAGCATCGGGGTGAAGCACTCAGGAATCGTGACCGGCGAGGGGCGATTCACGCTCTCCCCCGTCGCCGGCGCCACCCGCTTCACCTGGACGGAGGAGCTGACGTTTCCGATCCATCTCGGCGGCCCGATCACGGCGTTCTTCGCCAAGCCAGTGCTCGGCTTCATCTGGCGTCGCAACCTCGCAGGATTGAAGAAGCGGATCGAGGGCTGATCGACATCAGGTGCCGGGAGGACCCTCTTCGATCTCGCCTTCGGGGAAGTCTTCGCTGCAGACCTGCACGGCCATGATCCACAATGCCTGTGCAGCACGGTGTCGCAGGTCCGGACCGTCCTCCACCCCCTCCATCGCAGTCGAGAGGTCTTCGGTGACGTATCGATCGGCGAGTTGTACCGCAACGTCCTCGTCCCAGACTCCCTGTGCGCACGCTTCGCCGAGCCGGACCCGCCAGACCTCCGGATCGTCCTCTATCAGTCCCGTCTGCACCACCCACGTCACGATCGTCGGTCTCAGCTGTTCATCCGTGACATCGAGCGTGATGGCATCGGAGCACCCCGCAACGAGCACGAGCACCAAGAACGATGCGAGCCTGCGCATCAACGAGCGGCCCAACGGAACGACGGGACGCGCGGAGAGGACTCCTCGGGCAACCCGAAGCGGACCAACACGAAGGACAGCAGTACTGCTCCGAGATGGATCGGCCGGTGCGCCTCGATCGAGAGCGGTGAGCGTATGACCGTCGCCAGCACCTGGTCTCCATCGGTCAGCATCCAATGGTTCGCTCGACCGAACCTGGGCGCCTCCCCGGGATGGAACACACAGGCATAGTCCCTGCCGTTGATGCCGTAGGTGCCGTGATTCAGCCCGGCGGTAGCGACCCTACGTCCGGCTTCATCGACGATCATCGGCTGAATGGTGCCGCCGGAACTGATCGACGTGACGGTCCAGTTCGTGCCGTCGGCCAACTCCACCCGTTGGCCGCGCCCGAAGTAGATACGGAAGTAGCCCATCCGGCCGAGGAGCGCAACGGTCGTGCCGCCAACGACCAAAGCCGACGACGGGAACCCCCACGGGCTCATCCGGCGCAGCTCGGCCGTGCCGAACAGCATGTGCGTGGCACTGACGTCGAGCGGCTTCACCCGGCGGTCACTTCCCTTCGAAGTCGGCCTCTCGCTTCTCGATGAAGGCGGCAACGCCTTCCTTGGCATCGTTGGTCCAGAACACCGAGTTGAACCCGATCGACTCGATGTCCATCCGCTCGGTCATGGGCCGGCCGGTGCCGTCGTTGATGGCCTTCTTGGCGGCGGCGATCGCCTTCGTGGGACCAGATGCGTAGGCTCGGGCCGCATCCATCGCGGCGTCCAGCAACTCGTCGGCAGGGACGACGCGGTCCGCCAGTCCGATCTCCAGCGCCTCGGAGGCTCCGACGAACCGACCGCTGAAGACGATGTCCTTGGCCTTCTGGATCCCGACGATCCTGGTGAGCCGCTGGGTCCCGCCCGCGCCGGGGATGACGCCGAGTTTGATCTCGGGTTGGCCGACCTGGGCGTCTTCGGCCAGGAATCTGAAATCGGCCGCCATCGCCAACTCCAACCCGCCACCGAGTGCGTACCCCCTGATCGCCGCGATCGTGGGTTTCTCGAGGCTCTCGAGCATCCAGGTCACGTCCACGAGAGCCCGGGCGAGCGTGTCGTCGGATCCGCTCTCGTGGGCGACTCGGAAGCCCTTGATGTCGGCGCCGGCGGCGAAGTGAGGCGAGCCGGTCACGACGACGGCCCGTATCGAGTCTCCCTGGCACTTGCCGAATGCTTCCAGCAAGTCCTGGGACAGCTCCTCGGAGAGAGCGTTGACGGGCGGGCGATTCAGTGTGATGACGGCAACCGCACCGTCGACTTCGAAGTTCACGAGAGACATGGCCCAAGGCTACCGGCTACCCGCTGCCAGCTGCCGGCCAGAGAACCTCGACGCACTCGGCAACATCCGAATCGAACTCCCAGGAACTCAGGACGAGCGTCGTGAAGCTGGGAGCTGACAGCCGATAGCAGGCGGGCGCCGGCCCGGCCTACGACACCACGGCGGGGAGGTCCAGCAGCTCCGGGGACCAGCCGGGCTGGGTGGGGCGGACTTTGATCCGGGCGTCCACTGCCCGTACCCCGTCCCCGGGCTCCAGCACCTTCACCGGGTTGAGGTCCATGTCGACGATCTCGGGGAGCGCGGTGACCATTGCCGACACCCGGAGCAGTGCCTCTTTGAGAGCCTCACGGTCGCCGAGCGGCATGTTGCGATACCCCTTGAGCAGGTTGGCGCCCTTGATCTCCTCGATCATCTCGGCTGCATCGACATCGGTGAGCGGGTTGAGCCGGAAGGCCACGTCCTTCAACAGCTCGACATATACGCCACCCAGTCCGTAGACCAGCATCGGGCCGAAGTTGGGATCCTCGGTCATGCCGATCAGGACCTCGTGCCCGCCTTCGATCATCTCTTGGACCAGCACGCCATCGTGTTGCGCAACGGCTGCAGTGACGGCCGCAAAGCCGCCCCGAACCGCCTCATCGCCCTCGACGCTCAGCAGAACGCCGCCGACGTCCGACTTGTGGAGAGCACTCTCCGAGATCACCTTCAGAGCCACCGGACCGCCGATCTCGCGGGCAGCGACGACGGCGGCTTCGGGATCGGCGGCGACCTTGGAGACCGGAAGTGCAATCCCGAACGAGCCCAACACTGCAGCCACCTCGTGGGGCTCCAGCCACCCGCCCTCGTCGTCGTCGATGCGGCTGATCGCATCTGCGACGATCATCTTGGCCCCCTCCACGTCGACGTCATCGAAGGCCGGAAGTTCACCGGGATCGCGTTGCAACCATTCGCCATGGCGCACCACCCGGGCCAGGGCGCGGGCGGCGTTCTCGGGGAATGGGAACGTCGGCACACGCACCTTCTCGCTGCTCATCAGACCCGAGATCTCGTCCGACTGCATCAGCACGGAGAGGATCGTCGTGTCGCCCCGATACTCCTCGGCCGCCATCCGGATGGACGTTCCGATCTCGACCAGCCCGGCCGGGGAAGTCGGCACATAGATCACCATGAGGGCATCGACCTCGCCGCTGTTCAACACCTCATGCACCACGTGGCGGAAATCGTCGGCCGTCGCACCGGCGATCATGTCGACGGGATTGCGGCTCGACGCCTCGGCGGGAAGCTGGGCTTTGATCCGCTGCTGGAGCTCCTTCGAGAACTCCGGGAGGGAGAGCCCACGGGACTCGAGGGCATCTGCCGCCAAGATCCCGGGCCCACCGGCGTTGGTGACGATCCCGACACGACGCCCCTTCGGGACGGGCTGGTTGGCCAGCAGGGCACCCACGGCGAACATCTCTTCGAGAGTCTCGGTGCGGATCACGCCCGATTGCTGGAAGAGGGCATCCACTGCGACATCGAGCGAAGCGAGAGCTCCCGTGTGTGACGACGCTGCCCGGCTACCCGCCGCGGTGCGTCCCGACTTCACGGCGACGATCGGCTTCTTGCGGGCGACCCGTCTGGCGAGCCGCGCGAACCGACGGGGGTTTCCGAATGACTCCAGATACAACAGGATCACATCCGTCGAAGGGTCGTCCTCCCAGTGGAGCAACAGATCGTTTCCCGAGACATCGGCCTTGTTCCCGACCGACACGAACTGGCTGATGCCGAGACCGTTGCGAGAGGCGTACTCGAGGATGGCGATGCCAAGCGCACCTGACTGCGACGACATCGCGATGTTCCCGGCCGGCGGGTAGATGGGCGCAAAGGTGGCGTTCATCGACACGGGATGGGCGGTGTTGAGCAGCCCCATGCAGTTGGGGCCGACCATGCGCATCCCGGCTTTGCGGACGATGTCCAACAGCTGGTCCTCGAGGTCGTCGCCTTCACCCCCGACCTCGCTGAATCCCGCCGTGATCACGACGAGTCCGCGCACGCCCTTCTTGGCGCAGTCCCTGGCGGCGTCGAGCGCCGCCGAGACCGGCACCGCGAGGATCGCGAGATCGACGTCGTCGGGGATCTCGGTGACCGTCTTGTAGGCACGGACCGAGTTCACGACAGAGGCGTTGGGGTTGACCGGATAGACGGCCCCGGCGAAGCCGGAGTGGAGCAGGTTTCGGAACAATGTGTTGCCGATCGCCCCGGCGCGTGTCGAGGCGCCGATGACTGCGATCGTCCTCGGGAAGAACAACGGCAGGATGGAAGCTGCGATGGCACGCTTCTCCCGCTGCTCCGCCGCCGTTCTCGCCCCCTCGGTGTATGCCACCGGGAAGTCCACCGTGTAGACGCCGTCGTCGACGGTGCGCCTCAGCTCGTATCCGGAGTTCCGGAACACTCGCATCATCTGCACGTTCTCGGGGAGCACGAAGGCACGGAACTGTTCGACGCCGTTCTGTCTGGCGTGTGACGTCAGCAGCTGGAGGAGCTCGGTACCTATGCCTCGACCCTGCTGATCATCGGCGACGGCGAACGCCACCTCTGCGTCCTTCGCTCCGTCGGCCTCCCGGTCGTAACGCGCAACGGCCACCATCGAGTCGCCATCGAGGACGATGAGGGCCATGCGGTTGAAGTAGTCGACCGTGGTGAAGAACTCGACCTCTTCTGGCGGCAGGGACTGCTTGACCCGGAAGAATCGGAAGTACCGGCTCTCGGGGCCCATCCGCTCGAAGAAGTCGACCAGGAGAGCTCCGTCGGCCGGAGTGATCGGGCGCACCTGCACGGTCTCGCCATCCCTCAGCACGACATCGAGCTCGTATTCGGACGGATACGCGGCCAATGGGTCTCCTGAGACGCTGGTGTGAAACACTACCCATCGGGCAGTGCGACACCAGGGCAGGAGGACCCTGGCTCACTCCGCTCGCCTCGGGTGTCATCGGTTGTCTGTCGTCGGTTCCATATCGTCGGGTCGAGCATGGACCGTGAGTAGTTGCCACCTGGAGACCAGAGATCCACTCCGCAATCCACCCGAAGGGACAACCGAACACCGATGACCGACAGCGGCCCGGGGTTCAACTCTTCTCCTCGCCGCCGGCCGCATCCTTCACTCGACGCGCGGCCGCCTCGACCTCGGCGGCGAGATCTTCGCCTACGGGCCGATGTGAATACCGAGCACGCAGGTAGCCGCCGAGCACGACCCTGGCGCCATCGGGGTCCGTTCTCCCTCCGACCGTCCTGGCCACTTCGGCGGGAGTCTCGCCCGGGCGAGACGGCTCGAGATCGGCGACCTCGGCGAACGACCTGGCGATCCGGCGCTCGAGGGCGTCGCCCGGCGACCACCGGCGCGGCCCAGCCTCGGCATCCACGGGTTCGCCCGACCGCGATGCGATCGATGGGCGGCGCCCTCCGAGCCTTCGCAGCCACCGAACGAGTCCCGAAACCAATGCCCTCAGCTCGCCGAAGAGCCCGGACAGGATGGACCTGAACCCGTCCCAGCCTCCGGCGCCAAGCGGTCTGCCTCCGCGATCGAATCTGGCGTTGCGCCCCAACTTGACCGCCCACACGAACACCGTGGCGATGAAGCCCGCCAGCAGCACGTCCCCGAGCCATTCCGGGCGCTGCCGGCTCGAGGGCTCGAACGCGTCGGTGAGGCTCCCCTCGTTGCCATCGTCCGGGGCGGCGCGGTCGGACTGCTCGGTGTCGACATCTCTCGAGAGCCATTCGAGCGCCTGCGTGACGAACCGGTCGAGCCCATCGGTCTTGCTGATCACCTGTGCCGGGGCGGCGGAGACCTGCCCGGTCACGAACGGTGTGACGAGCGAGACCGCAACCACGAGTGTGGCGGTGGCGGCGATACCCCCCACCCACCGATCACTCAGACCGTCGTCGACGGCGACGCCGTTGACGCCCCATGCCCGCTGTCTGGCGCGACGAGCGACCGCACCGACGCCAACGATCCCGAGACCGAACCAGACGACGACCGGCATGAGGACCCCCCCGACAGCCGGTCGGGCGAGATCGGAGAAGCCCGCCTCCGTCCCCAGGGTGTAGCCACCGACGGCCGCCATGAACACCCCGACGGCCAACACCCTCAATCGGACCCGATCCGGAGGCGCTCCGATCGGCCGATCGTCGAGGATCCGCTCGATCATCGCGAGATCGCCGACGGTGCTCTCGACCACCAGCCTCACGATTGCCACGATGGCCACCGCCGCCACGACGGAAACGAGCGTTGCGACCGTCCCCGACAGGGCGAGGATCACGACGGCTGCGAGCGGAAACGTGACGAGCTCGATTCGCTTCCATGTGACGCCGGCATCACCGACCGGCCGGATCATGGCGATGGTCGCTGCTGCGAGACCGGCCAGTGCACCGAGGACCAGCCCGACGACCGGCCCGATCTCACCGTAGGCACCACCGAGTATCTGCCCCAAGCAGGCCGTCATCACAGCCATGAGGATGATCGGCACGGCCTTCATCACCACTCTCCCAGGTCGGTGCTGCGATCGACGATCGCCAGACCGACGCCCTCGGCAGCGAGCCCCGAGAGGATCGACTCCTTCGGTTCTCCTCCGGTGACGATCGCCCTCACTGCCAGCCCGCGCCTCCGCAGATCGACGAGATCGATGAACTGGGCGTCGGAGATCGACCCGACGACGTGAATCAGAGTGGTGCCGAAGCCGAGCCCGAACGGATCGAGCAGGGAGTGCGACTGGCGCTCCCGGTCGAGTCGGACGCGAGCGAGCATTTCGAGCGCTCCCATGAGATGCGTGTCGTCGAGCTCCGGCGGGCTGTCGATGTCGACCGCAGCTGACTGGACTCCGTCGAATCCGGCCATGCGCAATCCGGTCGGCCTGCGCTCGACGGTCACATAGTGATTGAGCAGTGACGCTCCGACGACCACCGCGAGCTCGCCACTGCGATGCCTCCCGGAGAGCGGGTGGGAGAGTTGGGACATGTCGACCGAGACGACGACGTCCTGATGGGAGGCGGGCTCGAGTTCCTTCACGACCAGTTCGCCCGCGGCCGCCGAAGCCGTCCAATGCACGGATCGCAGTGGGTCGCCTGGTTGATAGCTCCGGACACCCCGGATCCGATGGGGATCGAAGAACAACGGCCGCTGTGTCACGAGGACCGGCTCGGGCGACTCCGGAGTGACCGGGATCTCGCCAACCGCCACGATCTGGGGATAGACGAGCACCGTCCTGGCCTCCCCCACTTGCCGGCTGTGCGTGGCCACGGAGAAGAGGTCGCCCGCCGTCAGCAGGGTCGGGCCGAGCGTATGAAGCCCCCGCCTGCGCGCAGCGATCCTTCGAGAGCGGCGCGCTTCGCCGTGCGCCGGAAGCTCGATCGCATACCGGGCACTTCCTTCGAGATCGAACGGGGCGACGTCGGTCACCTCGAGCCATCTCAGTGGCTTCCGGGACCTCACCAGGATCGACACTTCGAGCTCGTCTCCCCACATCGCCCGCCGCGGGTGCGAACGCTCGATCTCGACCGTTTGCAGCGCCCGTCGGGGCCCGGCCCACGCCCACACCAGCCACACGGCGAGACCGGCGGCGAGACCGACGAGTGGCTCGACCCGGACGATGAACGCCACCCCCAACAGGAGCAGCGTGGGGTGGAGCAGTCTCCGGGTCATCCGAGCTCAATCACCGGCTGCATCCCTCACGCCCATCGAGAGACCGTCCACGATCTCGGTGAGGACGCTCGCAGGAGTATGCCCTCGCAATCGCGCGTCGGCGGTCAATGCGAGTCGATGCGCGAGCACCGGGACGACGAAACGCTTCACGTCGCTCGGTGTGACGAAGTCGCGGCCGTCCATCATCGCCGAGGCCCTCGCAACGGCAGCCAGCGCCAACGAGGCGCGCGGGCTCGCCGGAAGGGCGACCGACGGGTTCCGGCGGGTCGAAGCGGTGATCTCGATCACGAGATCGGACATCTCCTGGCCGATGACCGTCTCGGCAACCGCTGCGCGGGCGGCGCCGACCTCGGCGAGCGTGGCGACCGGCTCGACATGCTCGATCGGGTGGGTCGCGGTGATCGTGCGCACCAGGCCGGCCTCTTCGGCTGCGGTCGGGTATCCCAGGCGGAGGGTCATGAGGAATCGGTCGAGCTGCGCCTCGGGCAGCGGGAAGGTCCCTTCGAACTCCACCGGGTTCTGCGTGGCGATCACCATGAAAGGGTCGGCGAGCGGGCGGCTCTCCCCATCGATCGTCACCTGCCGCTCCGCCATCGCCTCGAGCAGGGCCGACTGGGTGCGTGGCGTCGCCCGGTTGATCTCGTCGGCGAGCAGAACGTTCGAGAACACCGGCCCCGGCCGAAAGGCGAACTCGGTCGAGCGCGGGTCGAACACATTCACCCCGGTGACGTCGTTCGGAAGCAGGTCCGGCGTCGCCTGGACGCGCCGGAAGGCGCCATCGATCGACCGGGCGAGCGACCTTGCGAGCATCGTCTTGCCGGTGCCGGGAAGGTCTTCGAGCAGGAGGTGGCCCCGAGCGAGCAGGCATGCCACTGCAGTCGCGAGCTGGTCGTCCTTGCCCACGATCACCGTCGCCATCGATCCGATCAGCCGCTCCGCCAACGATCTGACCTCATTCGGGTTCATCGTCATCTCGCCGCCAATCGCTGCTCGCTCGTATAGGGGAAGACCTCGAGACGATCACCTTCAGCCACCCGTTGCTGCCATTCTCGCCATGCGGCTGCCTCGAAGACATCCCCGTGATGAGACCGGAAGACCGCACCGAGGTGCCCCGCAAGTCCGAGGAACGTCTCGAACTCCTCCGGGAATATGTCACCGGGCCCTACCGAGAACCACGGCTCGGCCGACATGTCGTCATACGGGTCATCGCTCACAGGGATCGTTCGGAACGTGCATTCGTCCAGCGTGGTGAGCTCGTCGTAGTCATAGAAGACGACCCGCCCGTGCCTGGTGACGCCAAAGTTCTTGAGCAGCATGTCACCCGGGAAGATGCCGCCGGCCGCCAGGTCCTTGATCGCCTGTCCGTAGTCGACGATCGCCGCTTCGGCGGCCGCACCTCCGTACTCATGGACATACAGGTCGAGCGGAGTCACCCTGCGCTCTACGTATGAGTGAGCGATGTGAACCGTGTCTCCGTCCCGCACGACGGTGCGCGAGCACGCCTCGAGCAGCTGGTCGAGCAACTCCGGGTGGAACCGATCTGCGGCGAAGGACAGATGCTCGTACTCCTGAGCGTCGACGAGCCGCCCGGCACGGTCGTGGCGAAACACCAGCCGGTAGCGGTTCATGACGCGATCCCGAGTGATCTGCTTCGGAGCGCCGAAGCGATCCCGGATCACCTTGAACACGACATCGAAGCCCGAGAGCGTGAACACCACCATCACCAGGCCGGGGACGCCGGCCGCCATCTCGAACCGGTCCTGGGAGCTGTGGAGGTGGCCCATGAGCTCGCGGAACAGCTCGGTCTTGCCGTGCTTGTTGTAGCCCAGTGAGATGAAGAGCTCGGCCCGGCGTTTCCTGGGCATCAGCCCCTGCAGATAGGCGACGACCTCGTGGGGATGGTCGATGGCGACGTGAAAATACGATCTGGTGAACGAGAAGAGGATGCTGAGCTCGTTCTCGGTGGTCATCACGGCGTCGATCCGGACGCCTCCCGGCGGATGAAGGAGTGCGAGAGCGATCGGCGTCGTTCGTCCCGCGGCACTCAGCTGGCCGACGACGTATGCACCGGACCCTCGGAAGAACACGGTGGGCAGGATCTCGATGGTGTCGATCTTGTGGGCACCCATCTGGTCTGTCCGAACCAACAGCCGCCGGGCGGCCATCTCGAGGTCCTGATCGAGTGCTGCGCACGCAGCATCCAGACCGACGTCCTCCATGACCGCTCGCAGCGCCTCGACCAGGTTGTCTCCGACGTAGGACGTGACGAGCCGGGCGACCGGTCCGGGGGCACGGTCGGGATAGTCGCTCGAGACGAACTCGATCCGAGGGTCCACGCCCACGGTGTCGAAGATCCGACGGGTGATCGAGTTGTAGAAGGTCTCGGCCAGCTCCCAGTCCGGACGCACGTTCACGAGACCCGAGTAGACCGCACGCATCCCGATCCACACGTCCCTCGCACCGAGCCGGTCGCCGAGCAGGGCACGGATGTCGGACTCTGCCCTGGCCACGAAGGCCGAGTAGAGATCGAGACGCTCGACGTGGTCGGCGGCGATTGCCTGCCAGTCGGCAGCCAGGAAGCGATGTCTCGCCCGTCGGGTGACGATCGAGAACCGGTCGATCAGGTCGTTCCAGGCGGTCGCGATGACGTGAGCGCCCTCATTCGCCAGCCTGGAATCCGAGTACATCCCGGCCATTCTTCCAGCGATGCGACGCCACCTGCACATCGCTCGCGAGGAAACACACTCGAAACAGAAACGTGTGCAGTCCGCAACGTTCAGTACACCGGCACGAAAAACCCTCCCCATACGTTCACGTCTCCCCTACTGAAAACTGGAGGCACAATGCGGAAGCGTTTGCTGGCGCTTGGCGGGCTGACCGCCCTGGCGCTGTTCGGACCGCTTGCCGGTACGGCGTTGGCACAGGAAGTTGGAGACGTGGCTGCGGCCGTCGACAACGTCTGGGTCGTCGTGGCAGGAATCCTGGTCATGTTCATGCAGGCAGGGTTCGCCCTCGTCGAGGCCGGATTCACCCGGGCGAAGAACACCGCCAACATCGTCATGAAGAACCTGATGGACTTCTCCGTTGGGGCGATCGCCTACTGGGCCTTCGGGTTTGCGCTCGCGTACGGTGGCACCTCAGTCGGTGGCTTCTTCGCAACGGGAGAGTGGTTCTTCTCGAACTCGGACCGGTCCGTCGAGTGGTTCTTCCAGGTCGTCTTCGCAGCGACTGCGGCCACGATCGTCTCCGGAGCGATGGCCGAGCGCACGAAGTTCAGCTCGTACATGATCTACACCCCATTCATCACAGGCATCATCTACCCGGTCGTCACCCACTGGCAGTGGAGCGGTGACGGCTGGCTGAGCGATCTCGGATTCCTCGACTTCGCCGGCTCGGGTCTCGTTCACATGACCGGTGGCATCGCTGCCCTCGCCGGCGTCCTGGTCCTCGGGCCCCGCATCGGCAAGTACGACTCCGACGGCAACCCCCAAGCCATCCCGGGACACTCGCTCCTGCTCGGAGCACTCGGTGTGTTCATCCTGTGGTTCGGCTGGTACGGCTTCAACGCCGGATCCACGCTCGCCGCAGTCGGCGCCGACTTCGCCTCGGTCGCCGTCACGACCACGCTCGCCGCCGCCGCCGGATCGATTGGAGCGATGACGGTCACCTGGATGAACAAGACCCACGGTAAGCCCGACCCGGGCATGACCCTGAACGGTGCACTCGGTGGCCTGGTCGGGATCACCGCCGGCCCCGACGTCATCGCCAACGGTTGGGCGATCGTGGTCGGCCTGATCGCCGGTGTGATCATCGTCTTCGGGATCGGAATGATCGAGAAGATGGGTATCGACGACCCGGTCGGCGCCATCGCCGTCCACGGTTTGTGCGGTATCTGGGGCGTGCTCGCAGTCGGCATCTTCGGTACCGACATCGGCCTCCTCACCGGCGGCGGATTCGAGCAGCTCGGCTACCAGTTCGTCGGAGTGCTTGCGATCGGCGCCTGGGTGTTCATCACCTCGAGCGTCGTGTTCCGAGTGATCCACGCCACCGTCGGCCTCCGGGTCACGGCGGAAGAGGAGCTCGCCGGTCTCGACCGCATCGAGCACGGCGCCTCGGCCTACCCCGAGTTCATGGAGCAGATCGCTTCACCGGAGCAGCTCGACCCGATTTCCTGAAGAACGACAACTCGGGAAACGAAGAGAGGCGGGTCTTCACGGACCCGCCTCTCTCTTCGCTCAC
>JAHEDH010000064.1:13339-17391 GCA_024641285.1 bacterium
GAAGTGATCGGCGATGCCGCCGTCCGTCCGCTCCACGACGATCCGACAGCTGAACTGGTAGCGGCCGTCGCTGAGATCCACTGGTATCGAAATCTCCTCGCCTGGCGCGATCGGGTCGCTGGCGACGAGGACCTGGCCCAGCTCGTCGGCTATGACCAGCGTGTGAGGAAACTCACCCTCATTCCTCACTGCCAGGATCTCGTCGGTTACGGAGACGACCGGAAGCCCGATCGAGAACTCGTCGAGCACAACGGCGTCCGTCGCCGGCCCAGGAGCACATGCGGTCGCCAACACGGCGACGAGAAGCGCCATCGGTCGTCTCATAGCGCCGCTTCCATCTCGCGGGCCAACGGTGTGCCGACAGCCATGGCAGTCCCATGAGGCCCGCTGACAACCGAGATCGATCCACCGAGCGCCTCGATCATCATCTTCGCCAGATACAGACCGAGCCCGGTTCCCGAGCTGAACGAGCGCTTCTCGAACTTCTCGAACGCCCTCGGGAGGAACTCCTCGTCGATCCCAGGCCCGTCGTCCGCGACAACGAAGTAGACACCCTCAGGCGGACGTTCTCCGACTTCGAGCTGCGGGACGAACGGCAGTCTCGGTAGGCAGCGAACCACGATTCGGGTTGCGCCGTGCGTGAAGGAGTTGGCAGCCAGCGAGCCGATGAGCCGAGGGAGGGTCGTGGCGTCGGTGAGGATTCGCGTGGAAGGGTCGAGCGCGGGGTCGATGGTCACATTCCAATCCGGGGACAGCGAATCCATCTGCGACACGATGCCCCCGAGCTCGTTCGGGACGGGATTCACGAACAGCCCTCGATTCTCGATCCGCGCGACCACGAGCATCTCGCCGATCATCTCCTCGAGTCGCCGGGCGCCACCGACGACATCCTCGAGCAGTCCGCGGGTGATGTCGTCGCCGGCCATGTCGCGGGCCAGCTCTGCGCCACTGACGACACCCGTGAGTGGCGTCCGCAGCTCATGGTTGATCATGAGGACGAATTCGGACCGAATCCGGTTCTTCTCCTCCGCGAGCTCCAATGCCCGCTCGGCGCTTCGGCGGGCTGCATCGAGTTGGACGTTGTGGAACTCGAGCGATTCGGCGTGCTCTCGGAGCAACCGGGACTCGGCCGAGAAGACGTCGTAGGCCCTGACGACTCGCGATCGGGCGGTCATCGCAGTGGCTCCTGCGATCGACAGCAGACCCGCAACCAGGAAGAGGTCGAACGCTCGTTGTGGAATCTCCCGCCCCAGCGACCTGCGAGCGAGGAGCTCGGACATGTCGTACGAGACGAGCACCGCTCCCTCATCGAGAGGCTGGGCCACCTGGTAGACCACGTCTCCGGCAGACCACATCTCCATTCCGTCGACCTCCAAGTCGACGGCAAGCGGTTCGGCAACGGCGGCAAATCGGCCGGGGGTCTTGTCGCCATACCCGTCCGAGCCGAGCGCTTGTCGAAGGATCTCGCTGGACACCTCGTGTCCGATCAGTGTGTCTGAGGAACTGGCCAGGATGAATCCGTCCCGCCCGAGAAGGCTCACTGCCTCGACTTCGAGTTCGTTGCGCACGAGCCGCACGACATGATCGGGCGGCTCCGACGACTCCTCGAGGATCCCGACCACCGCCTTCATGTCGTCGACGAAGAGAGCCCCTTCGCCGATCGGCTGCCTGGCCCGCTCGGCGAGGAGCCAGGCATAGCCGGCGACGCCGATCGCGGCGAGAAACAAGGCCACAACGGCGTACTTCCAGAGCCGGGAGGGCGGATTCATCTGCGCTGCGGGAGTCGGTACGGACACGTCGTACTTGTCGACCGATTCCGGTCCGATCTGAAGAACCGCCTGTCGAGCGAGGTACCCGGCGCTCCGGGGACCGGAGTTGGGCTCCCTCCCGGCGTCGAGAGCCGCACGGAAGTGACTCTCGAGAGTGAGCGTGGTGCCCGGGGTGGGATTCGAACCCACACTGCCTTGCGGCCCTCGTGTTTAAGACGAGTGCGTCGACCAGTTGCGCCACCCGGGCCAGGAGTGAGCGTACCGCCGCACCTGCGACGAACCTCGACCTGAGATCCACATCAGTTGTGGTCAGCAACCCTGGGTTCGCCTAGAGCACCAGTGCGTCCAGGAGGTCGGACTCGGAGATGGTGACCTCGGCGATGTCGAAACGGCGCATCGCTTCGCGGGCGATCATTGCGCCCCCGAGGATGACCCGCGCGCGTTTGGGGTGCAGCCCGGGGAGACGGGCGGTGGCGTCGAAGTCGGTGGCGGCGAGTGTGACGACCAGCCGATCGAGCGCGAGTCGGCTCACCGTCGACCCGTGCATGTCACCGACGACGTACTCGCCACCCAACAGCCCGGCGATGCTGGTCCACGTGCCTGCGACGCCAACCATCCAATAGCGGACACCGGGCTCGGGGTGGGCCAGGAGCGCCTCCTCGATCGATCGGGACGCCGTCATCAGCCGGCCAAAGCCCACCGGGCGCTCAGTCAGGAGCCGGTCGGTGATCCGCACCGAGCCGATCCGGCTCGAGATCGCCCGGGCAGAGTCGACGAACTCGGTGCTGCCGCCACCGATGTCGACGACGACGGGAGTCAGCTCCGGCGGCGGCTCGAGCGCGGCCATCGCTCCGGTGTAGGCAAGTCGGGCCTCCTCTTCACCACCGATCACCTCGGGGCGATGGCCGAGCACCGCCGCCGCCCGATCGATGAACTCCGGCCCGTTCGAGGCGTCACGGCTGGCGGCAGTGGCGACCACGCGGACGTGCCCGCACGCCCGGTCTGCGATCGCCCGGCCGAAGTCGGTGAGCACTTCGAGTGTGGCCTCCACCTCATCGCCGCCGAGCGAGCCGGTGGCGTCGAGCCCCGTTCCGAGACCGGTGATCTCCACCCTTCGCTCCAAGGTCGCGCCCTCGGAGTCGGCGATCAGCAGCCGCATGGTGTTCGTCCCGATATCGACACCGGCCCGGTTCATTCCGGTTCCTCCCAGAGTGGATTCCTGGCGCCGTCGGCGACGCACGGGGCAGTGCAGTTGAGCGGTTCGATCCAGCCGGCGACGATCGCACCCACCGGGTTCTCGTTCCCTGCCGCGGTGTCTGCGTAGTGGGCGTGAAGGCACTTGATTCCATTGGTCAGACCGGCAACGCCACCGCTCGGGACCGGTCCTTCATACCCCTCGGGGATCAGCGCGTCGCGCTCGGCGCCATACCGGACGTGCGCTGCCTTCAACGCGGCATCGAACTCCCGATCGCTCTGGCGCTTGGCCTCCATGCGCCGGACGCCGCCGATCGATTCGAGGCGGCCGATCCGCTTGGATGCGAGTGGGCAGGTCAGCCAGTAGCGGGTCGGAAAGGGGGTGCCGTCCCCGAGGATCGGTGCGACGGCGGCGACCACCGGCAGCCCGAGATGGCACCTGGCTGCAATGGCAGGATCACCCCGAAGCGGGCGACCGATCTGCACCCGCATCACTTCTGCGTCAGTCACTCCGAGACCAGGTCCGCCCCGGTCAGGTACGCCCAGAGTTTCGCCAGGAACGAAGGTTCGACCGCCACCGGTTGTTGATCGACCGTGACCAGCGGAGATGCGGGCTCGGGCTCGGGCGCGATCACCACGTAGGCGGTCTCGCCGGGTCGCACGTACCCCAGCTTCTCGCGCGCGATGCGCTCGACCTCGATCGGTGTGCCGAGCGCGCCGACCTGTTCGGTGAGTGTGGCGTTCTCGGCCACCAGCGCCGCGAGCTGGTTCCGGGTCGCGTTGATCTCCGCCCGCTGATCGACGACCTGGCGGAAGGGCACGACATTCGTCACGATCGCCACCAGCACCACGGCGACGGCGACGACCACGAGCATCACCGCCGGGCGGCGGACCGAGATCATCGCTGCCTCCGGAACGGCGCCCACCCGGCGAAGCGAGCCGAGTCTCCGAGCGCCTCCTCGATTCGAAGCAGCTGGTTGTACTTGGCGGTCCGCTCGCCACGAGCCGGTGCACCGGACTTGATCTGCCCTGCGTTGGTTGCGACGGCGAGATGGGCGATGAACGAATCCTCGGTCTCACCGGAGCGGT
>JAHEDH010000195.1 GCA_024641285.1 bacterium
TCCGAAATCACAGCCGCACGTTCGGACCTGCCTCCGGCCGGAGTTGCTCGACCACCAACCTCAGGAGCAGGGATGCGTCGACGGTGATGAGTAGCGCCGACCGCGACACCTCGAGAGGTGGTTCGCGTGGAAGACCCGTTGGCGGGAGAGCGGTACCACTGGGAAGAACCCGTGAGGACGGCGGCGCTGGATGGCGCCCCTAATCTGTAGAAGGACGATCGAGGACCGCCATGATCGAGATCCACTGCCCATCCGATGCCGACACCCGCGCCGCGGCGCGTCGCCTCGCTGCGCTCTGCCGACCCGGCGATGTGATCGTGCTCAATGGCAGCCTCGGTGCCGGCAAGACCGCCTTCGCCGGCGGTCTCGCCGAGGGTCTCGGTGTCGATGAACCGGTCACCAGCCCGACCTTCGTGCTGATGCGCACCTACCGATCGGGGTTTCTGCCGTTCTTCCACGTCGACGCCTACCGTCTCGGCTCGATCGGCGAGTTCGAGGACCTCACCGCCATCGAGAGCGCGGAAGAAGGTGTCGTCGTGATCGAATGGGGCGGAGCCGTCGCCGTCGCCCTCCCCAAGGACCGACTGGAGGTCGAATTGACACGCAATGCCGACGAGTCCCGCACCATCCGATTCCACCCGGCCGGCACCTGGACAACCCGCCAGCTCAAAGAGATCGAGTCCTGATGCGGGTTCTCTGCATGACCACGTCGACGCCCGCGTCCTCGGTCGCACTGACCGAAGATCGCCAGGTCGTCGCCTCGGCCAGCCGGATCGACTCCCGCGGCCACTCCGCCTTCCTCGTGCCGGCCATCGACTTCTGCTTCGACCAGGCAGGGTGGACGCCGATGGACATCGACGCCGTCGTCGTCGACATCGGTCCCGGTCTGTACACCGGGATCCGGGTCGGACTGTCCACTGCCCAGGGCATCGCAGCTGCGATCGGAGCGCCGCTGGTTCCCGCCACGTCGCTCGACGCCATCGCTCTCCGCGCCGCAACCGGCCGGCGGAGGATCCTCGCCATCGTCGACGTCCGGAGAGGGGAATATGCCGCCGCTTGGTATCACCCGGTTCCCGGTGGTGTCGTCAAGGACGGTCGCCCCGAGATCATGACCGCCGCCGAGGTCCGGGCGATGCTCGATTCCGAGCCCGAAGACGTGCTTCTCGTGGGAGACGCTCCGAGCCTCCCCGAAGAGCTGCTCACCGGGATGCACCGAGTCAAGATCGGCCGTCCCCGCTACCCGAGCGCAGGAACCCTCGCCGAAGCCGCTGCCGGACAGCTGCTTTCCGATGCCACCATGCACCCCGACGAGGTGCGTCCCATGTATCTCCGTGACCCTGACGTGTCGATCAACTGGTCGATCATCGACGACCGCGGGCCCTGGGCCCGGATGGAGGGGGAATGACCCCGGTGTCCGACCTCAACCTCAGGCCGATGGCCGAAGCCGACCTCGAATCCGTGACCGAGCTCGAAGCCCAGGCGTACTCCCAGCCTTGGAACGCCAGGATCTTCGCCGAAGAGCTCAGCCAGCAGACCCGGACCTACCTCGTGATCGAGGACAACCACACCGTGCTGGGTTACGCCGGGCTGATGGTCGTCGGGAACGAAGCCCATGTCACCACCGTGGTCGTCCATCCAGATCGACGCGACGACAAGCTCGGAACCCGGCTCATGCTCGGCCTCGCCGCCGAGGCGATCGCCCAGAACGCCAAGTCGATGACGCTCGAAGTCCGGGCCTCCAACGAGCCCGCCCAACGGCTCTACCGCCGATTCGGCATGGCGCCCGTCGGCGTTCGCAAGAAGTATTACCAGGACGAGGACGCCATGATCATGTGGGTGCACGACATCGACGGAACCGCATTCGCATCCCGGATGGCCGAGATCGAGGAGTCACTGAGATGATCTCGCCCACGATCCTTGCCTTCGAGACCAGCTGTGACGAGACGGCGGTCGCCGTCGTGCGCGGCACCGAGGTCCTCTCGAACGTGCTCTCGTCCCAGATCGACCTCCACGCCCGCTTCGGTGGCGTGGTGCCGGAAGTCGCATCGCGGGCACACGTCGAGGCGATTCGCGGCCTCACCCATCGGGCGCTCCAGCAAGCGGGGGTGCACCCGGCGGATCTCGATGCGGTCGCCGCCACCGACGGCCCGGGCCTGGTCGGCGCCCTGCTGGTCGGGCATTCGTTCGCCAAGGCGACGGCATGGGCGAGGCAGCTCCCGTTCGTCGGGATCGACCACATGGAAGGCCATCTCTTCGCTCCCATCCTGGAGCACCCCGACTACCGCCCGCCGGCGATCGTGCTGCTGGCGTCGGGTGGTCACAGCCAGATCGTCCATGTCAAGGACTGGGGTGACTACGAGGTCCTCGGCTCGACGATCGACGACGCCGCCGGAGAGGCCTTCGACAAGCTCGCCCGGGTGATGGGGCTCGGCTTCCCAGGGGGACCCGCCATCGACATGGCATCCGAAGGTGGGGATCCCGGAGCGGTCGCCTTTCCCCGTGCACTGCCGGACCGGCGCCACCATTTCTCGTTCTCCGGCCTCAAGACCTCTGTGATGACCTACATCGAGAAGGCCGAAGCCTCCGGTGAACTCGCCCCGCTCGCCGATGTGGCCGCCTCGCTCCAAGAGGCGATCGTCGACGTGCTGGTTGCGAAGACGATGAATGCAGTCGAAGACACCGGTGTCGAGGTCGTCGGCGGCGGCGGCGGAGTGCTCGCGAACCGTCGGCTCCGCCAGAAGCTGACCGAGCAGTGCGCCGAGCGTGGAGTCGAGCTCTACCTGCCGAGCCCGTTGCTGTGCACCGACAACGGCGCCATGATCGGCGCTGCCGCGGTCCACTGGCTCGACAAGAACGTCATCTCCTCCTGGGACGCCGTCGTCGATCCCGGCCGCAGCCTGTGACGGGTGGCCTCACGGGCCGCCTGGTCGTGAGTCGAAATGGAAACACGATCCGCACGGTCTGAGCTGGGTGCTCGGCGTCGACGCCATTGGCCCACTGCTGACTTCCGGCTCTTCGAGCGCCCGTGTCGATGTGCTCGAATGGGAGGGATTCGAGGAGCCCGAATGCGATTGTCTCTCTCACTGCCGTGCAGCCTCGTTCTTGTGGTCGCCGGATGTGGCGGACCTGTGATCGAGCAGGTCGAACCGGGCGTCTACCAATCGATCGTGCCCTCGATCGAGCAGCTCGACATCGACCAGGGACTCGGACTGCCCGGCGGGTACAGGGTGCTGCGCGACGGTGGCGTCGATGAATTGGAGCTCCGCGTCGTTGGCGACGCGGTCACCTTCAGCCTCGACGGCGAAGACGTGGCGGAGCTGCCTATCACCGGCCGGTTGGTGATCCGTGATGCAGAGGGCTCGGGGCCGTTCAGGGCGGAGAAGGAAGTCCTCGTCATCGGCGACGGCCCTCTGGAACTCGATGGTCTGACGATCCCCGATCCGGTCATCTGGCCCGGAAGCTACGAAGGAAGCCCGGTCGTTACCGTGAAACCGCTGGACCCCGACGAGCGCGGTCCCGTGGCCTCGTGTCTGCCTGTGGAGCGGTGCCTTCTCCTCACCGCGGAAGTCGAGCCCTTCGGCAGCTATGACGACGCCAACGATCCTGCGCTCGATCAGAACCCGGTCGCAACGATCGAGGTTTCCGATTCATCTGTCGAGTTCGTTCTGGACACCGGCGAGCGCATCAGGATCGGGTTGGCGGATCACAGATCGACGACCACGGCGTGCGGCCTGTCGGAGACGTCCATGTGGGAAGTGCCACCGGGCGTCGATCCGGCGTTCAACGACCCCGTCCTCGTCCACACCGTCTGCCCCACGACGCCTGGCGCCGCCATCCAAATGGCGATCATGGAGCGCGCCGACGTCCCCAGGCTCGCCCCGATCGGGCCCGGCTACGACGGGGAATGGTGTGTCGCTTCCCGATCCTGTCTCTTGTTCAATCCCGCCTGATCGAAAGTCGATCCCGGGCAGGGCGAGGCCGGCCGTGCCGGTCGCTCACCAGGTGATGAGGTCGGGGTGTTCCAGAAGTTGGCGGAGGCTGGCGCCGAAGCGGGCGGCGGGGGCGCCGTCGACGACTCGGTGGTCGACCTCGATCGTCAGATCCATGATCCTGCGAACGGTGAGGGCACCGTCGACGACCCATGGGCGGTCGCTGGCACCGCCCACCATGACCGTGAGGGTCGAGACGGTCGGAGTGCCGATGGCGAAGCCGTTCCCGCCCATCATCATGCCGACCGACGACGCAGTGACCGTGCCGATCCGCCGTCTCACGGTCGGAGAATGCCGCGCTGCGAGGTACATCATCCCGATCATGCCGGGGAGTTGCCCCGCCTTCGATCCCCAGCGCATCAGCAAGCGGCCACCGCTGCCCGTCGTGGGATCGTGGCGGATCGTGGCCAGCTCGTCGGAGATGTCCGACACCGAACGCTCGTCGGTGTGCCGCACCGGGTGGGCGAGCGGGAACACACCCGCTGCGGTCCCGACCTCGACGATGGTTGCGATGTCGACGTGGCGATGCACCACCAACCGTCCGTTCCAGCCGCGGTACGCATGCACCTCCGGATGGGAGGCGACGGCCCTTCCCACGCAGGCGAGCACGAAGGCCGTCGGCGACAGCGCTTCGGCCCTCAGTTTCGCCCATGCCTCGGTCACGTCGACTTGCACCAACGCAGTCATGATCGCCATCCGCTTGCCGGA
>JAHEDH010000065.1 GCA_024641285.1 bacterium
ATCTTCACGAGGGTGGCTCGCAGCGGGCGGCCATGCCCTGATCCAACAGCGTCGAGTGACACCATCTCGGCGATCGCCGCATCCGACAAGGCAACCTCTTCGAAGTACCAGCGAAGGTCGTCCTCGATGGTTTCGACGGTGCCACCGGCATAATCATCCTCCCCGTATCGGAGGGTTTGTTCGCCCCCACCGAGCCCGCGAGCCAGGTAGACATGCTCCATCTGGGTCATATGCCGCACCAGTCCCAGCACGGACAGTTCGACGGGCGGGACCGACCACGCCACCAATTGGTCCAGTGAGAGGTTCCTCAGCTTTCGGATGAACTCGTGGCGCTGGTACTGCAGCCATGACTCCAGCAGCTCACGCGGCGCCGAGTTCGGATCCGGTTGCTCCCACGACGAGAAGTCCACACCAGCCAGTATTCCGATCGTCATAGGGCAACCCTACGCATGAGCACCTGAGTCGTCACGGAATGCGGGCGGCGAACCCGAGCGCCGACCTGGCGCTCGGTGCCGATCGAAATCGCGGGCGTTCCTGCTCTGGATTCGGCGATCGGTGCGTGTGGTCGAGATCAATGATCAAGCCCTAACTGAGACAAGGAAACGACAGAACGGAAACGCCCGCGCCTGGCTGCGTTGGGCGAGCCCAGGGCGTTATCCGTCGACGTCAGACCCGAGTCGAGACGGCTTCGGCAATGAAGCGGGCGTCCTCGTCGATGCCTTGGATGATCCCCGACTTGCGCGAATGCAGCCACGGAAACCCGAGGAAGTAGATCCCGGGAACGCGGGAGACCCCTCTCTTGTGTATGGGCCTCCCGTTCTCGTCGGTTACGGGAACATGGATCCAGCCGAAGTCGGCCGTGAATCCGGTACACCAGACGACCGATCCAACACCGGCTTCCGTCAGATCGAGCTCCATGATCCCCGACTCGGCGACTTCCGGGCTGGCCGGCTCGTCGTTGGGATCATCTTCGATCGGCTCGGCGCTGACGCCGTTGGAAGAGATCCAGTCTTCGATCATTCTGGTGATCTCCGCGGAGCGCCCGTCAGCGAAGGCGATGTGCTCCGCCAGGGAGTCGTCCGTCCTCAGCACACCATCCTCCACGTCGCGAAGGCGGCCCATCAGACGTGTCCCTTCATGGGCCAGTGACTGCAAGCTGATGGTGCTCCCGTACCGTCCCAACCCGGACACCTGCGGCTGAGCGGCGAACTGCATTGCGGGATCCGGGAGCTCTTGCACCTGAACATCCTGGAATCCCGTGTCCTGCAACCATTCCAGGATATCTCGCTGTCGATACCTGCGGCGGACGCGCGCCACCTTGCTCGTGCAGAGGTAGACATCCCGGCCGGCGTGGATCAAGTCCTGGCAAATCTGGCATCCCGACTGTCCTGAGCCGACGACAACGACCGGCCCCGGCGGCAGGGACCCCGGTGACCGATAGTCGGAGGCGTGCAACTGGAGAACCGACTCGGGGAACCGCCGGCGAATCCCCGGAATCTTGGGCACCTGCATGGCCCCGGACGCGACGACCACGTTGGTGGCTGTGACGCTGTCGACCGCACCGGCAGCGTCTTCAAACGTGACACGGAAGCCATCGCCTGTGGCATCGACCCCGGTCACAGTGATTCCCTCCATCACGGGGAGCTCGAACTTGGCGGCGTAGTCCTCGAAGTACTCGACGAGTTCGTCGCGGAGATAGAAGCCGTCGGGCTTGTCACCTTCGTACGGGTCGCCGGGCAAGCCGTTCAACCGGTTCGGTGTGTTGACGGCAAACGAATCCCAGCGCTGAGTGCGCCAGCTCTCACCAACGCGGCCGCGCTCGAAGATCATGAACTTCCGATGGGCCGCTCGTAAGTAGTAACCGATACCCAGACCGGCTTGTCCGCCACCGATCACGACGACATCGAAATGGTTCAAGAGGGATTCCTTCCTGTGCAAGCGCACAAGGCCATCAACGCTAGCGATCACGACCCGCCGGCGGCGAGTGCAGAATCAAGGTCAATACAACCGCCCAGATCACCCAACGCCTCGAGCGATCTCGCGCACTCCGTTCCGAGCCGAACCGGCAGTTCCGGCAACATTCGCATCTCACTTCGAGGCCGAAACCAGACGGAATCGGCGCGGTCGGACGCCGTCGCTATTCGCACGCGGGTCAGTCGGACGTCAACACATTCATGTAGCGCTCGCGGACGACCTTCTTGTCGAACTTGCCGGTCCCGGTCTTGGGGATCTCGTCGATGAAGATCACGCGATCGGGCAACCACCACTTCGCCACGCGCGGCCGAAGATGCTCGATGAGCTGCGACTCGGTCACCTCGCGGCCCTGGCGCGCCACCACGAACGCCACAGGGCGCTCCTGCCATTTCTCGTGGTTCACGCCGACCACCGTTGCTTCGACGACGTCGGGATGGGCCATCAGCTCGTTCTCGAGATCGAGCGACGAGATCCATTCACCACCGGACTTGATGACGTCCTTGGCCCGGTCGGTGATCTTGACGTACCCCTCCGGCGTGATCTTGCAGACGTCACCCGTCCTCAGCCAGCCATCCTGGAAGGAGGCGGCGGTCCTGGGGTCGTTGTAGTACTCGGCGGCCACCCACGGGCCGCGGATCAGCAACTCGCCGAAGGCTTCACCGTCGTGAGGGAGACTGTTGCCCGCCTCGTCGACGATCTTGATCTCGAGACCTGGAACCGGCGTTCCCTGAGTCTCGAGGACGTCGAGTTGGTCTTCCCACGCCCACGACTGCATCTCGGGTTTGAGGAGCGACAGGGTGGCCACTGGATTGGTCTCGGTCATACCCCACGCGTGGATGACCGTGATGTCGCGGTTCTGGTGGTACCAGTCGATCATCGCCCTGGGCACGGCGGAGCCGCCGCACACGAACGACCGGATCGAGGACACATCGGCCTCGGGGTGCTTCGCCAGGTACTCCTGCACGCCGATCCACACGGTCGGGACCCCTGCGGAGATGGTGACGCTCTCGCTCTCGAAGAGGTTGACCAGGCCCTGCGGGGAGAGGTCGGGGCCGGGCAGCGTGATCTTCGCCCCGCGCACGGTCGCCATGAAGGTGAACCCCCAGGCGGAGGCATGGAACATCGGCACGACCGGCAGGACGTTGTCGGACGCCGAGATGGGCAGATTGGCGAGGTTTGAGATCGTGTGCAGGTACGTCGAGCGGTGGGTGTACGCCACGCCCTTGGAGTTGCCGGTGGTGCCAGACGTGTAGCAGTACATGAGGGGGTCGCCTTCGCCCACATCCGGCCACTCGCTCATGGGATCGACCCGGGAGATCAGGTCTTCATAGGCGATCGCGTTGGGCAGATCGAACCCCTGCGCCGAGTCGCCCATCACGACGAACGCTCGTACGGTGTCGAACGTGTCGGCCACCTGGGCGATCAGGTCCACCAGATCGGGATCGACGAAGATGACCTGATCCTCGCCGTGGTTGACGATGTAGGTCAGCTGTTCGGGGAAGAGGCGAATGTTCAACGTGTGACAGATCCGGCCCGAGTTCGCGGTGGCCCAATACAGCTCGTGGTGGCGCAGATTGTTCCAGGCGAACGTCCCGACCGCTCCGCCGTACGGCACACCCAACTCGGACTCCAACGCGGCGGCGAGCCGGCGAATCCGGCCGTCGACGGTGCCGTAGTCGGTCCGGAACACCGAACCGTCGGACTCCACCGATACGATCTCAGACCTCGGATAGAGCCGGACGGCCTGGTCGTACAGCGTGGACATGCGCAGCGGGAAGTCGTCCATCATGTGCGGCATCGATCTCACTCCTGGGCGAGCAGCCTGCGCTTCTGTTCCTCGAATTCCTCGGCCGACAGAATCTCCCGGTCCCGCAGATCGGCGAGCTTCGCCAACTCGTCGGCTTTCGACGTTCTCGCACCGCCGGCGTTCAGGAGCAGCTGGCGCTTCTCCCTCGCCTGGTAGATCTCCGACTGCATGCCCTCGGGATCGGGGATGTCGGTGAACCGGGACTGGCCAGTCTCCCCTGCCGACTCGATGAGGAGGTCACCGGAGTGGACCAGTCGCTCGAGGAAACCCTGTGAGAACGCCACGTTGTTGATGACTTCCAGCGGGATCTCGGTTCCCGACCGTGAGAACACCCCTGCCCTCCTGACCACCCGCTCGGTCGTCAAGACGTATTGGGTCGTCCACCAGTTCGCGATCACCCTCACCGACGCCAACAGCCATACACCGACGATCCCGATCACCAGAAGCCATACGACCGTTCCCTCGGCCACCATCACCGCCACGATCAAGGCGGCGATGACCGCCACGCCACCTGCGATCGGGCCCCGCAGGGCCTGCCAGTGAGGTCGGAACTGGATCACGATGCTCTCGCCGGGACTGAGGAGACGTTCGGGATAGGGCATGAGGCGGAGCATAGATCGGCCCGGCCACCGCCTGCGGGCGATCCCGGCCATTGACCCCGAAACGCAGAAAATCCCGAGGAAGCTCCGGCCGAAACCATTGCCCTCTCGGGATTTCTGCGGCGTTCGAAACCCCAGCCGAAGCTGCGGCTCTCCCGCTCCGACTCCAGGTCTCCCCTTCGTCGGGCGCCTTCGGATCTTTCGACCCTCCGGCCGCCTTCCGGCCTTGCGGCCTTCCAGCTGCCTTCCGACCTTGCGGTCTTCCGGCCGCCACTCCCGCCGAGGCGTTCGTGGCTCCGATCCGGCCTTGCGGCCGACCCGGATGCCACCTGCCTTCCGAAGAAGACCGGCGGCCGGGTCCCTCGGCCGAAGCCTCGGTTCCCAAACCTCTCGAAGCTCCCCTGCCGTTTCCGGCCGAGGTTTCGATCGGCCCCCCTCCCCGCCGAAGCGGTTCGAGAGTTCCCGTCCACCTCTCGATGGTCGGGCCCGATCCTCGGTCCCGAAGGACCTCAGACCCCGGTCCGAAGCCGAAGCTTCGTTCCAGTGCCGGGGGTGCGGGCTTTCGTTTCCAAAATCTCCGCCCTTCCCGGGCTGCTTCCGGTTTCCCGGTCGCTGCAAAAGGGAACCTACGCCTTGCACGCGTCAGACACAAGAGGAAACGGCACCTGGATTTCGCGACCAGGCCCGGAATTTTCGCGACCTCCGCCGAAGCCCGATTGTCCACAGGTTTGTCCTCAGAATTCTGTGGAGAACCCGCTGGGAATGGGGTTTCATCATGGTCACGGTGCACACGACGGCGGTCATCGAGACGACCGGTCGAGAGATCCAGGGACGATCGAGGCCCCCCCTCGAACCTCGCCGGTGAAAGACCGCCGTAACGGTGACGGGTCCCGTTGTCTTCGAGCTGCCACGTGCGGAGCGTGGTGATCCCCAGAATCAGGAACAAGATGCCGATTGCGACGACTGCGCCGTTGCCGTCGAACAACGCCGGCCCGGCCGGCATCGGCAGCGCTGCCACCAAACAGAGCGTGCCTCTCACTCGGCTGGATCGATGAACCAGGTCTCTCTTCCAATCACGTCAGTTCCCGAAGTCGTCGGATGATTGCCGATTCCGTGGCGCCGCCAGGCAGAGCTAGCCCTTCGTCGCGAGGCGCCCGTCGAACTCTCCGACACGAGTCCTCGACCGGTTGTCACCACTCAGACCCGCAACTCGACTCGGCTCAGTCCGGCGCCGAGGGTCTCGCAGGGCGACCCGCTCGGCGATCACGCCCGAATCACATTTCTGTCATTCCCCACACGTATGCTGTTCCCATGTCACTCCAACGCCTTTCACCGAGCCGGGCGAGCGACTTCAAGGTCTGTCCCCAGCTCTTCAAGTTCCGCAGCATCGACAAGCTCGAGGAGCCGGTGACGGTGCATCAGGCCCGTGGGACGACGGCACATCTCGCCCTCCAACGGCTCTACGACCTCCCAGCGCCGGAGCGGACCGCCGAAACGCTCTACTCGCTGTTTCGGGAGGCGTGGACCGAGATCCGAGCGACCGACGAGTACCGAGACCTGTTCGGATCGGTCGACGAGGAGCGCCAGTGGGGCGTGGACTCGATGGCGCTGCTGGCCAACTACTTCTCGGTGGAGGACCCCGCCCAGGTGGAGCCGCTGGACCGCGAGCTCGACATGCTCGAAGACCTCGATGGCATCGTGATCCGGGGCATTCTCGACCGGATCGACCGCGACCCGGACGGGAATCTGATCATCATCGACTACAAGACCGGCAAGGCCCCGCCGGAGCGGTACGCGCTCAGCTCCTTCTTCGCCCTCAAGATCTATGCGTTGTTGATCCGCCGCCGGCTCAACGAGACACCGTCCGAGGTCCGGCTGATGTATCTCAACGGTCCCACGATGTACCGGCTCGCCGTCGACGATGCCCAGCTCGACGCCATGGACCGCCAGCTGCGGGCATTGTGGTCGGCGATCGAGCGCGCCACCGAGACCGGCAACTTCCCCCCCAGACCCGGGAAGCTGTGCAACTGGTGCTCGTTCCAGGACATCTGCCCCGCGATGGAGGTGTCGTCGGCACAGCCGATCCGGCTCTCCGCCAAGGCGAGCTGAGTCTGCCGTTTCTGTCACACCAGACCGATACGTTGTTCCCATGAGCACGACAACCCCCACCCAGCCGAACACCCACCCCGTCCACGCCGATCCGTTCGAAGCGGCCCTCGCCCTGCTCCTCGATTCGGGCATTGCCGCCGAGCTCGTCTGCGACGGCTCCTGTGACGATCTCGCCTCCTGTGCCGTCGCCCCTGTCGACGTGCTTGCGACCGCAGCCTGAGGTGACGTGAGCAACGAGATCAGGATCGCCCCCGATGAATGGGAACCGGCACTCCGAGACATCGACGGGCCCCAGCTGGTGGTGGCGGGCCCGGGCACCGGAAAGACGCTGTTTCTCGTCAAACGGGTCAAACACCTGATCGAGAGCGGCGCCGCCGGCCCCGAGCAGATCCTCGTCCTCACGTTCTCCCGGCGGTCGGCATCCGACATCCGGCGCCGGATCGCTCAGGAGATCGGCGGATCGTTCACGCAGATCAACTGCGCCACGTTCCACTCCTTCGCTTCACGCCTCCTCGAATCCGAGGGTGCATCCGTACTCGGGTGGACGGCGATGCCCACCCTGCTCACCGGCCCCGAACAGGTCCAACTGGTCAGTGAGCTGCTGGCGAGCGAGCCGGCGACGAACTGGCAGAAACAGTTTCGGGCCCTGCTGGGGTCCCGCACCTTCGCCGGTGATGTCACCGACTTCCTGCTCAGGGCCCGCGAGCGCCGACTCGGCTCCGATGACATCCGCGCCATGCTCGATGATCACCCCGACTGGGCCGGGCTCCCCGACTTCATCGACCGTTATCACGCCGAACTGCCCAAGCGCGGTCGGATCGACTACGGCACGCTGCTCGACACGGCCATCTCGGTGCTTGCCGACGAGCGCGTTTCGACCGACATCGCCGCGCAGTATCGCTACGTGCTGGTGGACGAGTACCAGGACACCTCGCCCGCCCAGGCAGCACTCCTCGAGGCGTTCCATCGGGCCACGCCGAACCTGATGGTGACCGGTGACCCGTATCAGTCGATCTACTCGTTTCGCGGCGCCTCGCTTCGGAACATCGAGACGTTTCCTTCGACATTCCGCAACCCCGATGGCACGCCGGCACGGCGGATCGTCCTGACCACGTCGTTCCGGGTGCCGTCGGAGATCATGGACTCGGCGCTGTCGCTCACCTCGGGTGCCGAGCTGCCCGGGGGGGCCGGAACGGTCGAGCCGGCACCGCATCCGGGGTCGGTCGAGGCGTTCGTGTTCGACCAGACATCGGCGGAGGCCGACTGGATCGCATCGGAGATCGAGCGACTGCATCTGGTCGACCGCGTCCCGTATGCGCGGATTGCGGTGCTGCTGAGGAGCACGAGGCACCTGGTGACCGAGCTCAGCCGATCCCTGTCGCGGCGCCAGATCCCCCATGATCCGCCGGATCGCAGGCTCGTCGACCATCCGGCGATCCACATCCTGCGCGACATCGTCTCGATCGCCGCCGCCGGCGACGGCACACCCGCGGTCACGGTCGACCGGGCACTGCGCCGGCTACTGCTCGGGCCGCTGTTCCGTCTTCCGCTGGCGGTCGAACGCGATCTCGTCAGGCTGCGGCGGAGGACGGGCACCCCATGGACCGACATCCTCGGTGCGGAGCTCCCGGGCGCAACCGACCTGATCGCCGTCATCTCAGACGGATCGTGGGCAGTGGAACGTTCGGCAGCCGACGGTTTCTGGCATGTGTGGGAGCACGTGGGACGGCTTGCAGAGCTCGCCGTCGACCCCGACCTCGGGGAGTTCCGGGCGGCCTGGACCGCCTTCTCGCAGGCTCTCGAACGCCAGAGCGAACGCGACCCGACCATCTCCCTGGTCGACTACTTCCGGCTCGCAGACTCCGACGACTTCGAAGCACAGCCGCTGCTCAGCCACCGAGCCGGCGACCGGGACCGCATCACGCTCACCACGCTCCACCAGGCCAAAGGCCTCGAGTTCGACGTGGTGTTCATCGCCGACGCCGCCGACTCGGTCTTCCCCGACCTGCGGCGGGGGATCTCGCTCCTGTCGGTCAGAGAGCTCGACCCCGACATCGGTGCCGGCCATGCCGACCACCTGCGCTTCCGTCTCCAGGAGGAGATCCGGCTGGCGTACACCGCCATGACCCGCGCCAGGCGGCGGGTGGTCTGGACCGCCACCCGGGCCGGCATCGACGAACAGGAGCGGCGACCAAGCCGCTTCATGGTCGCCGCCCTCGGGATGTCGGAGGTGTCCGAGCTCGGCCCACCGAAGCCATACGACGGGCCGCCGGTGTCGTTGACCCAGCTGCAGGCGACGTTGCGTCGTATCGCCGCCGATCCGTCCGAGACGCTCCCGAGACGCATGGCGGCCATCAAGACACTCACGACCGAGCGGGACCACTGGGACGCCGGCCGCTTCGCCGGGTCGCGGGTCCCCGGCCCCGACCGGGGCGTCCTGTCCGACCGGATCCGGCTCTCCCCCAGTCAGGCGGAATCGTACGAGACCTGTCCGAGACGGTACGTGCTCGAACGGAGGCTCGGCGTCGGCGACGGATCCTCGGTCTATGCGCTCTTCGGGTCGCTGGTCCACGAGGTGCTCGAACGCGCCGAACGCGCCGCCGTCGATGCCGGCCGTCCCCGCAGCGAGCTGGCGGACGCGCTTCCGATCGTCGACCAGGTGTGGGGCGAGAGCGCAGCATTCGGGTCGCCGGCATACGACCTCAAGTGGCGCGAAAAGGCGATCGCCCTGCTCGATCGCATGTATCGCGAGTGGCCGGCGAACTCCGGGCCCGCCGTGGCGCTCGAGCACAAGCTGACCCTCGACGTCGGCGGGCTCCAATGGATGGGGTACGCCGATCGGATCGAGCAGCGCGCCGACGGATTGGCAATCGTCGACTACAAGACCGGCAAGTCGATCCCGTCGGTCAAGGAGGCCGCCAAGTCGCTGCAGCTCGGCTTCTACCTGCTCGCCGCCATGAGCGACGACGCGCTCCGGTCGAGCGGCGATGTGACGGCCGCCGAAAGCTGGCACCCGGCCACCGACTACAAGGGATGGACGAGGGCATTCGATCCGTCGTCCCTCGACGAGCTCACGACCCGGATGGAGGCGCTGGGTATCGCCATCAGTGACGAGCAGTGGGAGCCTACGCCCGGGGACGCCTGTGGGAACTGTGCGGTGCGGATCGTGTGCCCGGTGCAGCCGGAAGGTCGAGAGGCGTTCTCCTCATGACCCGGTTCGTGCCGTCACAAGAACAGCAGGCCATCATCGAGGCCCCGTTGGTGTCCGCCCGGGTCGCTGCCGGCGCCGGCACGGGCAAGACGACGACGATCTCGCGTCGGGTCCGACATCTGGTCGCGGCCCACGGACTCGAACCCGAGCGGATCCTGGGCATCACCTTCACCAACAAGGCCGCCCAGGAGCTGGCCGATCGGATCCGCTCCGCCCTGGTCGATCTGGTCGAGGCCAACCGCGAAGTCTCCGTCCACACCTATCACGGGTTCGCCTCGGTCATCCTGCGCGAGTTCGGAGCGGTGGTCGACATCGAACGCGACACCGCCCTCATCACGCCAGCCTTCTCCCGCCAGCTCCTCGTCGAGATCACCCATCGAATGGCCTACCGGCACTTCGACCCGACGGTCCGAGGCTCGATCGAGAAACTGCGACGACTCTCCTCCCAGCTGTCGGACAACTTGATCCACCCCGGTGACGTCGTTCCCCCGCCCGGGTACCAGGACGAGCCGGACGGCCCGTGGCAGCAGCGGATCGAGATGCTCGCGACACTCGTCGCCTACGACACCGAGAAACGCCGACTCGGTGTTGCCGACTTCGGCGATCTCATCAGGCGGGCCCATCAGCTCGTGATCGACCAGCCCGAGATCGGGGCGCGGGTGGCGGCCCGGTACGAGGCGGTCCTGCTCGACGAGTACCAGGACACCGATCCCGGCCAGCGCGAACTGCTTCGCGCCCTGTTCGGCTCGACCACGCCGGTGATGGCGGTCGGCGACGCCGATCAGACCATCTACGAGTGGCGCGGGGCCTCGAAAGAGAACTTCGAGCGGTTCGCCGACCACTTCACCCTCGGAGGCGATCGTGCCGGCGACCACCCGCTGACGCTGAACCGACGGTCCGGCGAGGCGATCCTCGACGTGGCCAACACGATCCGGGAGCGGATCGACGACCGAGACCGCGACCCACTCACGGCCGTCGACGGGACCCCCCCGGGACTGATCGTGACCGCCGTTCTGCCAACCGCCGTCGCCGAGGCCGACTGGATCGCCGAACAGGTGGCGTCGCTCGTCGAAGATGGCATGAGACATCGAGACATCGCCGTGCTGTTCCGCAAGAACAAGGACATGCTGCTGATCCACGATGCGCTCGCCCGCCACGGGATCCCCTTCGAGGTTGCCAACCTCGGCGGCCTCCTCGGCGTGCCTGAAGTGGCCGACCTCCACGCCTGGCTGCGCCTGATCGATCGCCCCGAGGATTCGGTCGCCGCGGCCCGGCTCCTCCTCGGCGCCCGCTATCGGCTCGGTCTCGCCGATCTCGCCCGCCTCAACAGGTGGATCATCGATCGTCGCCCGTCCGAACGCGAAGTCGGCGAGCACGATCAGATCCTCGACTACACCTTCCTCGAGGCCATCGATCACGTCGAGACCATCGAAGGGCTCCGTGTCGAGGCTCGAGCGGCACTCGAGCAGTTCCGCTCGGAGTACCGCCACCTGCTGTCGATGGCCCAGGGCTCTGCGCTGATCGAGGTGTGCCGGGAAATCCTCGACCACACCGGCGCCTGGGCGGACATCGAGGCGATGCCGGAGGCACCGAGGCAGTCGGCCCGGCTCAACATCCACCGCTTCCTCGACCTCGCCGAGGACTGGAGCCCGCTCGAGGGTCGCCCGAGCCTCACCGCCTTCCTGGCCCACCTCGACGACCTCGAGCTCGAGGGCAGCGAAGAGCTCGACACCGCACGGTTGTCAGAGGCCGACGCCGTCACCCTCATCACGGTCCATCGCGCCAAAGGCCTCGAGTGGCCCGCCGTCTTCCTCCCCGCCCTGTTCCGGCTCAACTTCCCTTCGCGTTCGCACGGCTACGACAACCCGTTCAAGTACCCCCACTTCCTGCCCACCGGGCTCCGCCTCGACGAGGCGTTCGCGAGCCACGACGATCCGGCCGACTACGAGGCGTTCATCAAGGAGCGCCACCACAGCCAGGAATGGCGCATCGCCTACGTGGCCGCCACCCGGGCCAAGCAGTATCTCGCCGCCTCACATGCGTGGTGGAACGGGGTGCAGAGCACCAATGCCAAGCCGTCGCAACCCTCGGAGCTGTTCACGGTGATCGACGGATTCGCCGAGCGGCTCGTCACGACGCCAGAGCCGCCCGAACGGCCCGAGCGGATGGTCTATCGCTCCGAGAGCATCGCAGCGCCGGACCCCCACTTCGCCTCCGGGCCGAGCGCCGTGATGCGAGCCGGCATCGAGGACCCTCGCTCGGTCGACGTCCTCGCTGCCGAGACCGGATTGACGGCCGCCTACGATCGCGCCGTGGACGAGTTCCAACAGATGCTGTTCGAGCTTCCCGAAGCGTTCGTCCCGGAGGCGACCGAATCCCCGTCGACATCGGCGACCGGCCTCGTCACCTATGCCCGATGCCCCAAGCAGTACTACTGGAGCCAGATCGACCCGCTCCCCCGCCGCTTCAATCGGGCCGCCCGGAGAGGCACCGAGGTCCACCGGCGAATCGAGCTCCACAACCTCGGCATGGTTCCGCTCACCGAGCCGGACGATGTCGCAGATCCGCTCGACATCCCGTCCGACACCGCGGCCGGGCCAGATCCCTTCACTGTCTTCGAGCAGTCCCATTACGCAAATCGCACTCCGCATCTCGTCGAGGCGCCCTTCGACCTCGAGCTCGACAACGGTGTGCGCGTCCGGGGAAGAATCGACGCCGTCTACGGGGACCGTGACCGCTGGGAGATCGTCGACTTCAAGTCCGGCCGCCCGCGCACCGATCCTGCGATGGACGTCCAGTTGCAGACCTATGCGATCGCGCTCGACCGGGTCGGAGCCCTCGACGACCGGCCCGTCGACGCGGTGTTCGCCTATCTCGGCGGGGGCTCGCTGGTCGAGCACCGCACCGAGGTGGATGCCGCCTGGATGGAGAGCGCAGATGCGCGCCTGCACGGTCTCGCAAAGCGCATCGCCGAAGCAGACTTCGAACCGGCTCCTTCACCGGATTGCCGCGGCTGCGACTTCCTCCGCCACTGCGAAGCCGGCCGGGCATTCCTCGAGACTCGACCGTGACGTTCGCAGCCGCTTTGATCGGCTATTTCATCGGCGCCGTTCCGAGCGCCGCCTGGATCGGGCGCGCCGTCGGCGTCGACCTCCGGACAGATGGATCGCGCAACCCCGGCGCCAACAACGCGCGGCGCCTCGGTGGGACCAGGCTGGCCGCGATCATTCTGATCGTGGAGATATCCAAAGGCGCGCTCGCCGTAGTCATCGGAATCTCGATCGCCGGGGCGGCCGGAGGGCTCGCTTCCGGCCTCGCGGCGCTCGCGGGCAACATCTACAACGTGTGGTACCGCTTCGAGGGTGGTCAGGGTCTCGGCATCTCCGCAGGAATCCTGCTCGCAGCCTGGCCGCTGCACTTTCCGGTCGTCCTCGCCGTCATCGCCGGCGTGGCCTACCTCACTCGCAGCTCTGCCCGGGCAGCGCTGGCCGCCATGGTCGCGTTGGCGATCGGTGCAACCATCTCCGTGACGTCTGGATACCCCGCCGGATGGGGCATCGGAGATCCCGAGACAGCCGTCCTGGCCAGTGGGATGATTCTCCTGATCACCCCGAAACAGATCGCCAAACTCAGATCGACGGCGTGAACATCACACCACCCGGCCGTCCGCCGTCTCGACGATCAGAGTCACCGGCCCATCGTTGACCAGTGAGACCTTCATCAGGGCGCCGAACACGCCAGTGTTCACCGGAATCCCGTGCGACCCCAGTCGTGCCGCCACCATGTCGACCAGCGGCTCGGCCAGTTCGGGGCGAGCGGCGTCGGTGAACGATGGCCGCCGGCCCTTGCGCGTAGACCCATAGAGGGTGAACTGCGAAACGACGAGACAGCCCCCGTCCACGTCGAGTAGCGAGCGATTCATGAGGCCGTCGGCGTCGGTGAATACCCGCAGCCCGGCGATCTTGTCGGCGATCGCCATGGCGTCGGCCTCTGTGTCGGAGTGGGTGGCGCCGACCAGTACGAGAAAGCCCCGACCGACCGCCCCGACGGTTCGACCGTCGACATCGACCGCAGCTTCGGAGACACGTTGCACCACGGCTCGCATGAACAGCATTGAAGCATCGCCGGGCATCAGGTCCGCGCTCTCCGTACAATCGCGTCGGGACCCGAACGATCCGGATGAGATGAACGGATGAGATGAGACTGCCTGCCGATCCCGCGACACCCCTCGAAGACGAACCGACACTCTCCGACGTCGGCCGCCCCGTCGTCGTGCTCGCAGATGCCACCACCAAGCTCGAGCGCAGGATCATCGAGGCATGGGTGCAACGCCAGCCCAACGCCGATCAGGTGACGGACGTGATCTCGATCCGGCCGTCCCGTCGGCGGAACCTCGGCCAACGGACCGACCCCAGGCTGCATGCCCGACTGGACCGCGGCGACGACCCGTGGGTCGTGCCGGTGCGGGTCGCCTGGCTGCCGAACGAGCGGAACGGCCGCAGGTCGGTCAGCCTCACCGACATCCTGAAACTGGGTGACCCCCGCGACCCCGACCCGGTCCGCGAGCACGTGATCCTCGCGAAGTTCCCCCATCGGGTCAGAGTCGTGACCGGGGTCGGAGCCTCGGCAGCCGAACTACACGCCGCCCACGACGCCTCGGTCGAAGCATCGACATTCAACGACTTCGTGACCCGCCGCGCCCACCGTGCCTTGGAGCGGGCCGAGCGCCAGCTCCGCGGCAACCGCTACAAGGTCCCCAAGTTCCTCCATGAGGAGATCCTCAATCGCTCCGAGTTCCGGGATGGGGTGATGCGGTTGGCGACCGAGATCGGCCTGCCACCGGAGCTCGCCCTGGCACGGAGCCGCTACTACCTCAGGGAGATCGCTGCCTCCCACAAGCCGTTCGTGATCGATCTCCTCGCCAACTTCATCCACTGGGTCTACAGCCAGGGGTACGGCGAGATCCGCTACGACACCGATCAGCTGACCCAGATCGCCGAACTCGGCCAGCAGTACCCGATCGCATTCCTCCCCTCCCACCGGTCCAACCTCGACCGTCTCACTCTCCAGTTCCTGCTGTGGGAGAACGACATGCCGCCGAACCACACGGCGGCGGGAATCAACATGAACTTCTTCCCGGTCGGGCCGATGATCCGCAACACCGGTGCGTTCTTCATCAGGCGGTCGTTCAAGGACAACGAGTTGTACAAGTACGTCCTTCGGGCCTACCTCGACTATCTGGTCGAGAACCGGTTCCCGCTCGAGTGGTACACCGAGGGCGGCCGATCTCGATCCGGCAAGCTGCTGCCGCCCAAGCTCGGGATGCTGAGCTGGGTCTCGGATTCGATCATGCGCAACAAGGCCGAGGACATGTATCTGATCCCGACCTCGATCGCCTACGACCAGATCATGGACGTCTCCGACTACGCCACCGAAGCGACCGGCGGGGCCAAGGACAAGGAAACGGCGAGCTGGGCCGTCTCGAAGATCATGAGCCTGCGCGCTCGATACGGGAACATCCACGTTCGCTTTGCAGAGCCGGTTTCGATCCGCAAGGAGCTGGGGGCCGACGGGATCGACGAAGACCACCTCGATCTGCAGAAGCTCGCATTCGAAGTGATGTACCGGATCAGTCAAGTCACGCCGATCACCCCGACCGCGGTCGTCTCGATTGCGATCCTCGCAGCCCGTGGCCGGCCGGTCGACGCAACCCATGTCACCGACGCGGCGCGGCGGGTGACCGGCGCGATCATCCGATCCGATCTCCCCACCACCGAGGCGATCCGGTTCGACGGCGAATCCGCCACGGCCGACATCCTCCAACAACTGGCCGATCACGGCTCACTCACCATCGATGCCGCCGGCCCGGTGAGCCGGTACCACCTCACGCCGAAACAGGCCATCGAGGCCGCCTACTACCGGAACACCGTCGTTCACTTCTTCGTCCCCGGCGCGATCGCCGAGATCGCGCTTCTCCATTCGGATTCGGATGCCGGTGTCGAGGGCTTCTGGCAGGAGGTCGATCAGCTGCGCGACCTCCTCAAGTTCGAGTTCTTCTTCGCAGACAAGACCAGGTTCCGTCACGACATCATCGACGAGATGGATGCCATCGACCGGAACTGGAGAACCCATCTTGCCGGGGACCGCAGTGCACTCCTGCTGAGCTCCGACCTCCTGAGGGCGCACTGGGCCCTCCTCCCGTTCCTCGAGGCATATCTGATCGTTGCGAGCCAGATCGCCACACACGGATTCGACGGCGATCGCAAGCAGTTCATCACCGATTGCCTCGAGACGGGCAACGCCTGGCTCGCCGCCGGGAGGGTCTCGGCGGGTGAGAGCGTCGCCAAACCGCTCTTCGGCTCCGCCCTCGACCTCGCCGTGAATCGTGGCATTCCCGATGGCTCGGCTGAGGAGAAGCAACGCTTCGCCGACTCGCTCGGCGACATCGTGGCTGCAGCCCGGAGGATCGGCGAGCTGGCCGAAGGGGTCGACCGGCTGGCATGACCGAGCCCGTGCTGTTCGTCCTGACGGCGGCCGTGATCGTCGTCGGAGTCATCGGAACGATCGTCCCGCTCCTGCCAGGTCTTGCCCTGGTTTGGATCGCCACACTGGCGTGGGGGATCCTGACCGGGTTCGGCATATCAGGCACGATCGCCATGATCTCGATCACGCTGCTGCTGGCGGCCGGGATCTACCTCAGCCTCCGCATCCCCCAGAAGTCCGCAGCCGCCCAGGGCCTGTCGTTACGCGGCACGATCTTCGGCTTGGTACTCGCCGTCGCCGTCGGCATCGTCATCCCGGTCATCGGGATCCCGGTCGGTTTCGTCCTCGGCGTCTGGATCGTGAGGATCGCCGAGACCGGAGACGGCGCTGCGGCGTTTCAATCCGCCCTGGCCACCACCGGCGCGCTGATTCGGGCGAGCGCAGCCCAGTTCGCCATCGGCTGCGCCATGGGTGTGGTCTGGGTGATCTGGGCGCTCAGCGGGTGATGACCTTCTGCAGCCGCCAGATCGCCACTGTGAGCAGGACGATCGAGTATGCCGCCAACACACCCAATTGAGGAAGGATGTCGACGACCGAGCCGTCGCGTCTCACGAGCTCCGCGAAGGCGTCGTTGGCCCAGTAATGCGGAGTGATACGGGCGATCGACTGCATCGACGACGAGAAGATCTCGACCGGCACCATCGACCCACCCAGTGCAGCCAGCCCGAGTGCCGCAACCACCGAGATTCCGCCCGCCTGCTGGTCGTTCTTGAACACGGCACCGAAGAGCATGGCGGCAGAAGCACCGACCAAGCCGAAGAAGAGGACGATCATCAATGCTCCGATCGGGTCGCCCCAGTCCACGCGGAAGGCCACCAGCGTGACAAGGAGGATGTATATGCCCTGGAAGACGGCGACCCCCCACCGTCCGAGTACCTCGCCGAAGATCACCGTCCGCGCCGAAG
>JAHEDH010000006.1 GCA_024641285.1 bacterium
GTGTGGTCGGTCGTCTCTTCGATGCGATCCCGAAGTTCGATACCGGACGTCGTGAGCGCTCCGTCGGAGTCGAGCCAGCCGTTCGATCGACACCGATCCAAGCCGGCCTGCCACTCGTCGGATGACCATGCCCGGTTCTTGCGATAGAACTCGGTGCTCGCATCCCCGTACCCGCTCGACGTGACGAGTGCCTCGATGGGGCCGACGCCTTCGGTCACGAGCACGGCAACGTGCCCATCGCCTCGGAACTCCCGCAGGACTGCGACCGCCCACCACAGAGACGCCAGCGGGTCGGGGGGCGGTTCGACGGCTGCGTGTGCGGCGGCGAGGGGGCGCCCTGCTAGTGGAAGGCGGGCGATGCACGCTCGGATCAGATCGCCCGCCTCGGTGAGCTCGGGCACACCCGGGAGATCGGGAACGAGTCGTCGGATCGCTTCGACTGTCCCCTCGATACGTAGGTCCGTGGCCGTCGCCGGTGAGATGTGCTCCCAGACCGACGGGATCGATCGTTCGACCAGACGGGGATTGAAGTTGTAGAAGGTGGCGGTGACGGTCGCTGCGCTCACCGCTCCGAGTGGTGCCGCTCGCTGGGCGAAGTAGGCGTTCCACGGATGCAGTCCGGCTTCCAGATATGGCCGGGCGACTTCAGGGGCGAAGTAGCAAACGGCATGAAAACTCTCGATGGCTCGCCTGAGCCTGAGTGCGGACGAGATCATCCCGAGGACGATACCCCGGGTGGTCGTCGGGACCGGTGGGCGTCAGTCCCAGCGAAGACCGGCGTCCCAGCGATGGCTGGATCAGCTCGATCCCGACCACGAGAGCCGGACCACTAGGTCCCCGACCAGGAGAGACCGGACCACGAACGGCCAGGCCGATCCCGGCGTCAGAAGTCGCCGAGATCGGAGGTCACGGAACGATCACCACCGGGCAGGGAGCATTGTGAGCCAGTCGGTCCGCGACAGATCCCATCATGACACGCTCCACGACTCCGGCGCCGCGACGGCCCACGAACAGCATGTCGATCTCGTTCTCGGAGCAGAAGTTGATGATCGCTCCTCCGGGCTCGCCGACCTCGAGAACGGCCTCCGCCTCGACGTCGAGCGACTTCTGTATCGGTGTGAGCAGCTCACTTCTCGCCGACGCGATCGCCGACGACATCGCCTCGGGCGTTGGAGGCGAACCTTCGATGCCCCACCAACCCTCGGGTGGCCGCACGACTGTGACGAGCTGGAGCTCTGCACCTGCGAGTTTGGCCATCTCGGCGGCCATCTGCGCGGCCCGTTTCGACTCGGCGCTCCCATCCACGGCTACTGCGAATCTGCTCATCTGCATCGCTGAATCCTTTCGTGTGTGAACCACGATAGGAGGTTTCGAGCTCGCTGAAGAGTGACCTTGGGCCCATCGATCCGGTCCCATCTTGGTCCCGCCGGGCGGCTTGACGAGAATGAAGGACCACTCATCCGGAGAACCATGAAACCCAAGATCGTGATCGCAGAAACCATCGCCCAGGCCGGAGTCGATCTCCTCTCCGAACAGTTCGAGGTCGACCTCGCCATCGGGCTCGATCGGCCGGAGCTGTTCGAGCGGCTGGCCGATGCAGCCGGGCTGATCGTCCGTTCGGCCACCACCGTCGACGCCGAGATGATCGCCGCAGCGCCCTTACTGAAGGTCATCGGTCGCGCCGGGATCGGCGTCGACAACATCGATCTGTCGGCGGCGACTGAGCGCGGCGTGCTGGTCGTCAACGCACCCAACGCCAACACGATCTCAGCCGCGGAACAGGCGATGGCGCTCATGCTCAGCCAAGCGCGCAACACGCCGCAGGCGCACGCCAAACTCGTGGCCGGAGTCTGGGATCGCAAGAGCTTCCAGGGCGTCGAGCTGCACGGCAAGACCGTCGGGATCATCGGTCTCGGCAAGATCGGCACCCTCGTGGCGCAGCGGTGCGCCGCGTTCGGGATGAAGGTGTGCGCCTACGATCCGTTCGTGACCGAGGACCGGGCCAGGCGCCTCGGAGTCGAGTTGGTCGATCTCGACACGCTGCTCGGGCAAGCCGACTTCATCTCTATCCATCTCCCGAAGACGCCCGAGACCGAGAACCTGATCGGCGGTGACAACATCGCCAAGCTCAAGCCCGGCGTGAGGATCGTCAACACCTCGCGTGGAGGAATCGTCAACGAGGCGGAGCTGGCGAAGGCCATCGAGGACGGTGTCGTCGCCGGAGCCGGCCTCGACGTCTTTGCATCCGAACCCACCATCGACAGCCCGCTGTTCTCGCTCCCTCAGGTGGTCGTGACCCCGCATCTCGGAGCCTCCACGGCCGAGGCCCAGGACAAGGCAGGCACCGATGTGGCGGAGGCGGTCGGAGCCGCCCTCGCCGGCGAGCTCGTCCTGAGCGCAGTCAACGTCGATCTCGGCCCGGAAGTGACCGAGGAGGTCCGGGCGTTCCTCCCGGTCGCCGAGAACCTCGGCCGGGCGTTCGTCGGACTCGCCCGGGGAATCGCCGGCCCGCTCACCGTCAGGGCAGAGGGCCGCATTGCAGGCCAGCCGATTCGGCCGCTCAAGCTCGCCGTGCTCAAGGGGCTGCTGGAGGCCGTCACCGATGACCCGGTGTCCTATGTCAACGCACCGTCGATGGCCGAAGGGCATGGCATCAGCGTCGATGTCGAGGCATCTGAGCAGGCCCAGGACTACGTCTCGAGCGTGCGGGTGACCGGCCAGGGCGCCGGAGGTGTGATCGCCATCGCCGGCACCTTGTCGAAACGGGGACCGGTGATGGTCGAGGTGGCGGAACACGACGTCGAACTGCTCTTCTCCGATCATGTGCTCGTGGTCCGCAACTCCGACACGCCCGGTGTCATCGGTCGGGTCGGCACCTATCTGGGGAACCAGGGCATCAACATCGACAACATGGTCGTTGGCCAGTCGAGGGCGACGGGGATGGCGGCGATGATGGGCGTCAACGTCGATCGCGCGCTCACCGAGGCCGAGCTCGACTCCATCCGATCCCTCGAAGGCATCGAAGAAGCCACCTACCTGACCTTCCGCTAGTGCGTTCTTGAGTCGCTCGACACCGTATTTCTGGGTCAACCGACCCAAGAAGGGGATAGCGTCTCCCAGATGAGCGAGATACCGGAACATGTCGCGGCCAATCGCGAGTATTGGGACGGCATCGCCGACCAATGGGTCGAGATGGGAGAGCGGGCATGGGCTCGTGAGATCCCGAACTGGGGCGAGTGGGGCATTCCCGAAGCGGAAGTGGGCATGCTCCCTGAGGACATGTCGGGAATGCACGCCATCGACCTTGGGTGCGGCACCGGCTACGTCGCTGCCTGGATGGCCCGTCGGGGTGCGACGGTGACCGGGATCGACAACTCTGCCAGGCAGCTCGCCACCGCGGAACGTCTCGCAGGCGAGCACGGCATCGACCTGGAGCTGATCCACGGCAACGCCGAGACCGTTCCAAAACCGGACGCCCGGTACGACTTCGCCATCAGCGAGTACGGAGCGTCGATCTGGGCCGACCCCTACGTCTGGATTCCGGAGGCCCACCGGCTGCTGAAGCCCGGTGGAGTGCTGCACTTCCTCGGCAACCACATACTCCTTGCGATCTGCTGGCCGCCAGACGGGTCGTTCCCGGTGAGTCGTACCCTCCAGACCTCGTACTTCGACATCTATCGTCAGGACTGGCGTGAGGCGGTCGACGACCCCGGTGGCATCGAGTTCAACTTGACGTTCTCGGGCTGGATTCGGTTGTTCCATGACACAGGTTTCGAGATCGTGGATCTGATCGAAGTGCAGGCGCCGGCGGATGTCGAGCGCGATCGGTTTGGTGTGCCCGCCGAATGGGCCAAGCGGTGGCCGAGCGAGCACATCTGGAAGCTCAGAAAGCGCCGCTGACTCGAGACCCGAACCCAGGGTTCCACACCACAATTGTCGTGGAACTCAGGTCGCAGTTCCGAAGATGTCGATCCTCGGGACTCGAACCGTGTCCTGAGATCCACACTCATTGTGGTCAGCAACCCTGGGTTCGCCTAGTGGAGATGACGGTCGTGCCAGTCGAGGATGGCGTCGAAGCGGTCGATGCGGTGGCGGGGTTTGCCGCTCCGGCTCATCTCGTGGCCCTCGCCCGGGAAGCGGACGAACTCGGTCTCGACCCCGGCCTTCAGCAGTGCCATGAAATAGCGTTCGGACTGTTCGATCGGGCAACGGAAATCGTTCTCGGCATGAACCACCAGCGTCGGAGTCGTCGTCTGGTCGGCGCGCGTGAGCGGGCTCTTCTCCCGCCAGACCCGTTCGGCGTCCGGATCGCCGTGATCGGCGCCGGCGTAGAAGCGGGGGAAGCTGCCGCCGATGTCGGACGTCCCGGCGAAGCTGTTGTACGACAGCAGGCCCCGCTCCACCACGGCGCTTTTCCAGCGATGGTCGGTCGCGATGATCCATGCCGTCAGAAAGCCCCCGTAGGAGCCTCCCATGATGCCCATCCGGTCGCGGTCGAGCCGCGGATTGCGCTCCAGGGCGGCACCTATGGCCGCGTTCACGTCGGCGACATCCACGACGCCCCAGCCATCGTGGATCACATCACGGACGAAGTCCCTGCCCTTGCCGGCTGAGCCGCGGGGATTGCACGCGATCACTCCGTAGCCGGCGCCCGCATACACCTGGAACTCGTCGAAGAACCCGAACCCGTATTGGCTCGCCGGGCCGCCGTGGATGTTCAACAGGACCGGAACCGGCCCGTCGCCCGGCGGCAGGTACACCCAGACATCGATCTCGGTTCCCTCCGAGATCGTCGTGAAGTGGTGTGCGTCGACCAGATCGAGCTCGCTGGAGTGTGCGACTGCGGCACCCTCGCCGTCTCGGGCGAGGAAGAGCGTTCCAGGATCGGTCGGTGTCTTCGAGACGTATGCCGACACGCCGGCCGCGATCGAGAATTCCGACACCACCTGCGGCCCGGTGATGAGGTGGTCGACGGTTCCATCCGCGTGAACGGCCACCACACCCCCCATTCCGGAGTCTTCTTGCATGACGTGGGCGAGGCCGCTGTCGAACTCGATGTACGCCGGGCCGATCGCAAGCGATGAGGCCGCCCGGTCGAGGTGAGCCGTCAGCGAGGTCGGCTCTGTCCCGTCCAGTCGCCACAGTGTGGTGATCGACGGCCAATCGGTTTCCGGATCGCCGAGCAGGTGCAGGTCGGCGTCCGGTGAGTAGCGCACGAACGACCAGCCTCCGTGCGGGAGGATCTCGGTCCGCTCGCCACTCTCGAGATCGACGAGCAGGACCGACGCTCCGAAGTCCAGGCTGCGGTCGTCGCGGAGGTCGGACAGGTAGGCGATCTGGGTGCCGTCTGGATGCCACGTCGGGGACTTCTCGTCGAGATCTCCGGGGGTCAGGCACCGGGCCTCCTGGGCGCCGTCGGCTCCGACCAGCCAGATGTGGGACTTGCGATCGTGCAACCAGCCGAGGTTGTCGAACCGGTACGGCACGCTGGTCACTCGGCGAGGCTTGCGGGCACGCTCCTCGTCGTCGAGGTCCTTCCATTCGTCGATGTAGGTGGTTGCGGCCACTGCGAGCCGAGATCCATCCGGTGACCATTCGAACGCGGTGACGCCGAGATCGAAGTCAGTCACGACCTTCGCCTCCCCGCCGTCGGCGGGGATCACTGCGAGCTGTGGGATCTTCACCACGGTTCGCAGGAATGCCAATCGAGTCCCGTCGGGCGACCATTTGGGTGTCGAGTCTCCGGGGCCGGCCGTGAATTGGCTGGCGCCGTGTTCGTCACCGACCCAGATCGTCCGGTGGTACCGGTCCTCGTCGGTGTCGACGATCGTCTGAACGTAGGCGACGCGGTCCCCGCTCGGGTGGACGGCGGGCATCTGCGGTGTGGTCAGGCCGTTGAGGTCATCGGGAAGCATGCGAGAACGATAGGTGTCGTGGCCGGGGAGCAGTGATCGGGTAGCTTCCCCTCGTGCATCGATTCGTCGCTTCGTGGTTCGGGACAGGGCTGATCCTCAGAAAGGTCCGAGGCTCGGACTCCGGCTCGGGCACGGTCGGGGCCCTGTTCGCCATCCCGTTGGTATGGGCGCTCGCATCGATCGGGACATGGGCGCAGGCTCTCGGCGCCGTGCTCGTCGCGGGGGCTTCCGTCGTCTCCAGTGCTCGGTTCGTCGACGAGACGGACAGCGTCAAGGTCGGCGATCCGGGGTGGGTCGTCGTCGACGAAGCTGCGGGGGTCATGCTGGCCACGATCGGCCTGGGGCTTCCGGGCGCAGCCGTGGCGTGGGTGGTCTTTCGGATCGCCGACATCTTCAAGACCTGGTTCCCGGGTGTGGCGCAGGCCGAGAGGCTGGGAGGGGCAGTCGGGATCACCGCAGACGACCTCGTTGCAGGGCTCTACGGGCTGGCCGCAGGCTGGATCGTCCAATCACTGATCTGAGGCAGATCAGCCGGAGGGTGACGGCCCGATGTCAGGGCATAGAATGCCGTCATGGCGCAACAGCCGAACATCGAACACGATCTCTCCGACCGCCCCCGGGCGGTTCCGTCTCCGGGCACCGCACGCCGGTGGTCGCCGAGCAGCCGGCCTGGTGTGATCACCACGCCCGCCGAGATGCCGTCGGGTGACGGTTTCGGAACGCCTGGCCCAGACGCCGGGTTCGCCAAGACCCTCATCGGTCGCGCCGACCTCGCGGACAGCTCGCCCGAGCTCGAAGCCGTTCTGTCGGCGATCATGGTCGCCCGGGCCTCTTCCTTCGGTCGGGCCCCGACGCACGGGGACCTCGACGCCGCGATGGCGATGTGCGGTCTGGGCAGTGAAGACGCACCCGAATGGGTGCACGTTCGCCGCAAACATTGGATGCACGCGATCGCCCATGACAAACCGAAGGGCAGGACTGCGGTGTCCGAATTGGATCGTGATCTGCTTCGGGAGAGGCCAGACCAGATCCGAGCCATGCTCAAGCAGAGGGCGTGAGCTTCCGGTTCATCACGGGGGCGGCGCTGCCCGTCGCAGATCCGAGCGCACTCTCACGGATCCCGACACACCACCTCGTCACGTGCTTCGGCTGCGGGCCGGAGAACCCGCACCGGCTCGGCATCGTGCCGAGGTACACCGATGACAAGGTCATCGCCGAGATGGCATTTCATCCTCGATTCGAGGGCGGACCCGGACTCGCTCACGGCGGAGCAGTTGCTGCCTTGTTCGACGACCTGCTGGGGTTCGTCGCCATGATGCATCAACGCCCCGCCGTGACTGCCAAGCTCGAGGTCAACTATCGACATCCGATCCCGCTCGGAATCACGATTCGCTCCGAGGCGTGGCTGACGGCGATCGACGGGCGCAAGCTGTCTGTCGAAGGGGCCGGCTTCGCACCGGATGGAACCGTGTTGGTCGAGGTGGTCGGGCTGTTCATCGCCGTGGGCGCCGAGCACTTCACCAAGGCGATCCAGGGCACGGCGTCGCCCTATCCGGACTCGATGTACGAGTCCGACGAGTACTACCCGTGAGTGCCGAGCGCCGCAGCGGCCTGCCGCAGCAGAGCCGCTAGCGTCTCATCCGATGAAGATCGTACGATTCAGATCAGGGGATGACATCGCCTACGGGCTGGCAGAAGCAGCAGGTGTCACCCTGTACAACGGCTCGCCCTTCGTCGCCTGGGAGGCTACGGAGACGCTGATCCCGTGGGACTCGGTCCAATTGCTCGCACCCGTGCTGCCCTCCAAGGTCGTGGGCGTGGGGAAGAACTATGCCGACCCTGCCGATGAGATGGGTGGTGTCGTTCCAGAGGAGCCGATCGTCTTCCTGAAGCCGGCGACGTCCGTCGTGGGTCCGGAGTCGAGGGTCGTCTATCCCGAGATCTCCGAAGAGGTTCATCACGGCGGCGAGCTCGCAGTCGTGATCGGCAGGCTCGCCAAGAACGTTCGGGCCGAGGACGCCGGCCAGTACATCTTCGGATACACCGCCGCCAACGACGTCACTGCGCGCGATCTCGAGCGCCGGGACGGCCAGTGGACCAGGGCCAAGGGCTTCGACACGTTCTGTCCGCTCGGACCGGGGATCGAGACCGAGCTCGATCCGCTCGAGAAGCTGTCGATCGTCTGCCGGGTCAATGGCGAGGTGCGCCAGGGCGGGTTCACCTCGGACATGGTCTTCGGCGTGGCCGAATTGATCGAGTTCATCTCCCAGGTCATGACGTTGTTGCCGGGCGACGTGATCCTGACCGGCACGCCCTCGGGCGTGGGGCCGGTCGAGCCCGGCGACACGATGGAGGTCGAGATCGACGGCATCGGAACGCTCCTCAACCGGGTGGTGAAGAAGTCATGACCGTTCGAGTCCGCATCGCTCCCTCTCCAACCGGGCTCGTCCACGTCGGGAACGTCCGGGCCGCCCTGTTCAACTGGATGTTCGCCCGCCACCACGGGGGCGTGTTCATCCTGCGCATCGACGACACCGACATCGAGCGGTCCGAGCAGCAGTACGAGGACGAGATCAAGGCAGGATTTCGTTGGCTCGGCCTCGACTGGGACGAGGGGGTCGATGTCGGAGGCGCCTACGGGCCGTATCGCCAGTCTGACCGGATGGACCGGTACCGCCAGGTCGTCGATCAGCTCGTGGAGTCGGGTCACGCCTATTACGACGACCGTTCGACCGAAGAGCTGGAAGCTTTGCGTCAGAAGGCGCAACACGAGAAGCGCCACCCGAACCACTACATCCGGCGCCCCGATCGAGAGGCGACGTCGGGAGTCGTGCGCTTCTCGGTTCCCCAGGACGCCGCTGTCGAGTTCGACGATGTCATTCGCGGGAACGTGCGTTTCGAGGCCGATGTCATCGACGACTTCGTGATCTACCGATCGAACGGAACGCCGACCTACCACCTCGCATCCACGACCGACGACCTCGATCATGCGATCACCCACGTCATCAGGGGCGAAGACCTTTTGTCCTCGACTCCCAAGCACATCCTCCTGTCCAGGGCCATCGGAGGAACCGAGCCTCTCTATGCCCATCTGCCTTTGATCATGGGCCCCGACGGCAAGCCGCTGTCGAAGCGTCACGGTCCGACGTCGTTGAAGGAGTTCCGTGACCGCGGATTCCTGCCTGAGGCCTTCCGCAACTACCTGTCACTGCTCGGCTGGTCGCTGGATGGCGATCAGACCGTCTTCACAACCGAAGAGGCGATCGCCGCATTCGAGCTGTCAGACGTGTCGAAGAACCCGGCAGTGTTCGACACCACCAAATTGGAGTGGATGAACGGTGAGTACATCCGGGCGTTGTCGGAGTCGGACTTCATCGAACGGGTGCGACCGCACGTCGAATCAGGACTCGGTCGAAGGCTCACCGAGGCCGAGTGGGCGCAGTTCTCCCAGATGGCGCCCCTCGTGCAGGAACGCAGCAAGTTCTTCTCCGATGCGGCTGAACAGGTCAGATTCTTGTTCACCGATGAGGTCGACTACGACGAGGCGTCGTGGTCGAAGGTGATGGAGAAGGACGGTGTCGTCGACGTGCTGCGGGTGAGCTCGGAGAAGCTGGCCGGCCTCGAGCAGTTCGACCACGATGCCGTCGAGGCGGCTCTCCGCTCGATGCTGGAGGCGCTCGAGATCGGTGCTCGGAAGGGCCTGCAGCCGCTTCGCGTGGCGATCACGGGATCGCAGGTAAGCCCGCCGCTCTTCGAGTCGATCGCCGTGCTCGGCAGGGAACGTTCTCTGGCGCGCCTTTCACGATGCCTCGATCGGCTGGGCTGATCCCGCAGATCTGACATCTCGAGTGGCTCGGCTACGCTGACGCCGATCCACCCTGGCCCCGTCGTCCAGTGGTCTAGGACGCCGGCCTTTCAAGCCGGAAACGCCGGTTCGAACCCGGTCGGGGCTGCCAGGCCGGCTACCAGCTGCCGGATCCCAGCAGACTGGTGAACACCAGAGGGCTGGTCCCGCAGCCGGCCCACACTTGCCATCGATCTGATCTGAGAGGTTCTGGGACGCCATGACACTGTTCGACTTCGAGCGGTTGGTCGGATTCCTGACGATCGCCACCGCCGTGTACATCGTGGCCGTCCTCGCCTCGGGGCAGGTGCGGTCGTACGTACGCGAGCATGCCGCGGTGTTCGGGCTCGTGATCTCGGCGGGAGCGACGCTCGGGAGCCTGGCGCTCTCGGAGATCTTCGATCAGATGCCGTGCGAGCTCTGCTGGTATCAGCGGATCTTCATGTACCCGCTGCCGATCCTGATCGGTGTTGCGTTGGCTCGGAGATCACGCGACGTCGCCCTCGCAGCCGTGGTGCTCGCAGGCATCGGATCGGTGATCAGCATCTACCACCTGGTTGTCCAATGGTTCCCGGGTGCGGGCAGTTGCGATCTCGATAACCCGTGTTCCTCCCGTATCCTCGACTTCCTCGGATTTGTGTCCACTCCGGCGATGGCTTTGACGGCATTCATTGCAACTGCCATCTCGCTCTACATCTGGAGGTCTCCATGAGCAAGAACATCATGATCGGCGGCGGCATCGCGGTCGTTCTCCTCTTGGCGCTCGTCTTCGCCTTCTCCGGCGGAGACTCGTCGAGCGATGGGGTGGCCTTCGGGGATGTGACGGTGCAAGGTCAGCCACTCGTGCAATTCGATAGCGGTCCAGAGGATCCAGCCCTTGGGCAACCGGGACCCGTCCTCTCCGGCGTCGACGAATCGGGAGATCCGGTCACAATCGGCGGGCCGGGTGAGCCCCGGATCGTCTTGTTCCTCGCCCATTGGTGCTCGCACTGCCAGGCTGAGGCGCCGAGAGTCACCGACTATCTCAACAACAACGACGTGAACGTGCAGTTCCAGGCCGTCGCCACCGGTTCGGAACCGACCGCTCCGAACTACCCACCATCAGACTGGCTCGATCTGGTTGGTTGGCCGGTCGAGACGATGTACGACGATCAGGCCGACACCGCTGCCACCGCGTATGGGCTCTCGGGATTTCCCTATTGGGTCGTTCTCGACGCCGACGGCGTGGTCCAGGCCCGATTCAGTGGAGAGCTCGACGAGACCCAACTGGCGTCGGTCATCGACTTCGCCGGCACCCTCGGCGGCTGATCAGGCTCCGGACTCGAGCGCCTTGACCTTGTTGAGGCGGCGCACGTGACGTTCCTCGTTGGAGAACTTCGCCGAGAGAAACGTCGTGGCCAACTCGTCCGCCACCGCCGAACCGACGACTCTGCTCCCGAGGCAGAGGACGTTGACGTCATCGTGTTCGACCGACTGGTGTGCGGTGTAGGTGTCATGCGCCACAACGGCCCGGATGCCTTTGACCTTGTTGGCCGCGACAGACGCCCCCGCGCCCGAGCCGCACACCACGATTCCGCGATCCGCCCTGCCGTCGACGACCGCCTTGGCGACCGCTGCTGCGAAGTCCGGGTAGTCGACCGGATCAGTCGTGTGGGTGCCCAGATCGAACACGGTGAACCCCGCATCGGACAGTGCCGAAGCCAGGTGATTCTTGAGTTCGAACCCCGCGTGGTCCGATCCGAGTGCTACGCGCATGTCGAGAAAGATAGTGAGTTGAGGCCGATCGGCCGAACGTCGCCCGAGACGCGCCCGGAGCGACTGTCATGCGAGAGTCGCGTGACAGTCGCTCCGGGTTGCGGCCCGAGTTGTCGCTCGGTCTAGATGAACAGGGTCTGAGCGCCCTCTGCGATCTCGATGAAGTCGCTGGCGTTGATGATGCCTTCGACCCGCTCGTAGAGGTCTTCCTCGCCGACGTGCATCATGTCCGCCGACATGCGGCAAGCCCAGAGGTGCCCGCCGGCATCGGTGATCAAATCGAGAAACTCCGGAACCTCCGGGATTTCGAGGCCTTCGATCTGCTTCTTCATCATGAACGTGGCGAAGCTCGTCATGCCCGGTAGGCCCATGACCGCATTGGGCATGTGGGTGGCCGGGTTACCGATCGGGCTGAACTTGAGGTGCCCCATCGTCTTCTTGGTGATCATGTCGAATCCCCAGAAGGTGAAGAACAGATGGGTCTCGACGCCCTCTCCGAGGGCGGCGTTGGCGAGAACGAGCCCCGGGTAGGCCATGTCGAGTGAGCCCTTGGAACAGATGATCACGAGTTTGCGATCGGTCTCCTCCTCATCCCCAAACGAGGGAACGGGGGCGGTTTCGGTGACACTGGTCATGTGAGGTCCTTTCTAGACGCAGCCGGCCGGCTTCGGGACTCCGGCGATGTAGGCCATCTTCTTCGCCGGCTTCTTCGGGAACAGTGTGAACAGCTCCTTGGTCGGGATACCGCCTTCGTTCGTGACTCGACGAAGCGTCGGGGTCACGCCGTTGGCCTTGTAGTCTTCCCGCAGGAACTTGATCGCAGCCCAATGGGCTTCGGTCAACTCGATGCCGATGTTGGCTGCGAGGGCCTTCGCCATCTCCTCGTCCCATTCGTCGTATTCGGTCATGAAGCCTTCCTCGTCCACGTGGACTTCACGGTCGGCCAGTGTTGCGAGTGCCATCTGCACTACCTCCTGTTTCTCAGTTCGTTGTTCGGTCTGTTGGTCCGGATGACGCTCCTGCTCGTGGATCCGGTGATTCTTCGCCGAGCGAGCGGAGCATGTTCAAGGCCTTGGCGAGCCCTCTGCGGACCTCCGGCCGGCGCATCTCTCTCAGCAGGGCGAAGGTTCCCGGAGGTTCGGTCGGCTCCACATGCTCTCCGACCTGAACGGTCGTGAAGGTCCGTTGGAGCATCTGCATGACCTCCGGCTGGGTCATCTCACGCACGGTCTGAAGGATGAGCGCGATGTTGTCACCCAGCGCTTCGACGTCCTCCTCGGTGAACGAGGTGACCACTCGGTCGATGACCCCGAGGCCGCTGCGCCCGATGTCGAAGTACCCGCGCTCGTCGAGAGTCGCCAGCCGTGCGGTGGCCGATGCCATCACAGGCTCGGCCATGGGGGCGACGACTTCGACCAGCTCGGCGATCGAGGTCAGCTGGCTCACCAGCCGTTCGAGCGTCGGCAGCGTGGTGACCATGGTTCGAGCAAACCGCGTGACATCGTCGATGCTCACGTCGAGAGCCTCGAGTTCGCCTGAAACGGTGTTCATCGCCTGGGAGGCGATCGGAGTCATCACTTCGGTGAGCTCGGACCATCGTTCCCTGCTCGCTCGTTGCCGCATGGCCTCGTCCGTGAGTACCTCCAGTTGGAGTGCCATCTGATCGAGGCGTTCCTCGATGGTTGTTGTCACGGCCGTCGCTGTCACTGGGACACCTCTTCGACGTCCTTGCCGACCATGCTCATCAGAGGCGGGAGCGGGAGCTCTTTGCCGGGGAGCAGGAGGTTCCAGTACATCCACCGGAAGGCCAGCTTGCCGTAATGGTTCATCTCGGTTTCCTTCAGAAGGCTGAAGGGCCCGACGCCTGGAAGCGGGTACTTCCCGGGGAGTGGCTCCGTCGTGTAGTTGAAGTCGATCAACATTCCCTTGCCGTCGCCTGACTCGATGAAGCAGTTCGCATGTCCGTCGAACGCCTTGGTCATCGGCCGTCCGGCGATGTGCTCGAGGAAGTTGTCGGTGAAGATCTCCACGGCGAAGTGTGCCACCGACCCGGCCTTCGAGGCCGGGATGTTCGACGCGTCGCCGATGGCGAAGATGTTGTCGTACTCGGTGGAGAGCAGTGTGCCCGGGTCGACCGGCACGAAGTTGAGCTCGTCACCGAGGCCGCTCCGAGCCACGAAGTCCGCCCCCATGTTGAGCGGTACGGTCACCAGGAGGTCGAAGGGGACTTCCCGCTCGTCGAAGGAAACGATGGACTTCGTCTCGTTGTCCACTCGCTCGATCATGAAGTCCGGCTCGAGTCCGACTTTGCGATCGGTGAGCATGTCGCCCAGATACTTGGCGGCGACCGGTTTCGTGAATGCGCCGTCGAGCGGGGTGACGTATGTGATCTCCACCCGGTCTCGCATGCCCCTCTTCTTGAAGAAGTCGTCTGCGAGGAACGTGAATTCCAGTGGAGCCACCGGACACTTGATCGGCATCTCGGTGATGTGCATCACGAGCCTGCCCCCGTCCCAGGTGGCGAGCTTCTCGGCCAAGGCCGTGGCGCCTTCGAAGGTGTAGAACTCGTGGACGCTCTTTCGCCACTCATCTTCGGCCATTCCTGGTGTCTGGTCCGGGCGAGGAGTCGTCCCGGTGGCGATCACCAACTGGTCGAAATTCGAGTTCGGTGCCGTCGGTCAGAAGCACGCGGTTGTCTGCGGGGTCGACGCGATCGATCTCGCCCATGACGAGATCCACTCCTTCGGGGATGAAGTTCTTCTTCGGCTTTACGATCTCCTCTGGTCGGTAGTCGCCGAACGGAACGAACAGGTATCCCGGCTGGTAGTAATGAGTCGCTTCTTGATCGACGATCGTGATCTTCCACTCGGCCTCGTCGAGACGCGGACGTAGCTTGTTGACCACCATTGTCCCGGCCGTTCCGGCGCCGAGGACGAGCAGTCGTTTCATCATGTGCTCCTTGGTTGGTTGTTGGTTTGGAAAGCGTTCGAGATATGAGACAGCAGGACCGCCGTGTCCGGTAGGGCAGAAAGCACGTGTTCGCGCTCGGATTCGGTCAGAAGGAAGAGGTCCGGGTCGGTCCGTCCCTCAGGGGCGACGCCGCCGACGAGAACCATCCCGGTCAGTTGAGTGCCGGCTCGGACAAATGATCGGGCACACTCGAAACCGTGCATGCCCACACGGAAGCTGGGACGGAGGTCGGGGTCATTGGCGAACTGTCGCCACTCCGAGGCGCACTCCGAGATGAAGGAGGGATCCCCGGCCCTTGCTTCGAATCTGCGACACGGGTTGGCGACCTTTGTCAGTGGTTCACCGTTCATGTCTGTGTAGACCATCATGACACCGAGGGCTTTGGCGGCCATGGTCACGACCGCCTCCTCGAGTTCGAGCGCTGCCCTCACGGGCTGTCGCGCCGTCGTGCGATCGGTGGAGCCGTTGACCAGACGCTCGATCTGGTCGGCCGGGAAGCGCCATTGGCGCCCGACCTTGACCGCCGGAAGGCGACCGTCTCCGGCCATGCGATAGATGGTGGACGTGTCGATCTCGAGGACGTCTCTGACCTGCCGGGCAGTGAGCAACTTCTGGGTCATGTGTGCAGCTCCTGCATGTCATGCACGCTAGATCCTTTCCTGCATGTGCAGGAAGAGGCCGAAGTCCCACACCCGTGGGTCCTTCGGGGTCCATTGCGCAGGCGATCATCCCGGGAGATCGAAGGTGTGGCCAAGTCACGCCTGCGCAAGGGTCGACGCGTTTCACGATCAAGGTTCCGGCACCCCATCCGGGCTCTGCGCATCCCGTCGACCGCATGGCAAACGCGCTCACCGGGCGGCTCGTCGGGAAGGAGTCAGACGCACCCGAAGCCCGGCGCCGAGTACCGTTCGGAGCGCATATGGATGAGATCCGGGTCAAAGGGGGAACGCCTCTCCGCGGGACGGTCGGCGTTCTCGGCGCCAAGAACGCCGTGCTCAAGGAAATGGCGGCGATGCTGCTCGCTCCAGGCAGATACGTGCTGTCGAACGTCCCCGGAATCTTCGACGTCGAGCTGATGGCCGATGTCCTCCGCCACACCGGCGCCTACTGCGACCTCACGAAGCACGAACTGAGTGTGTCGGTCCCGAAGGAGCTGGTGCCCGAGGCACCCATCGATCTCGTGCGGCAGATGCGAGCGTCGATCGTGATCCTCGGCCCCTTGCTCGCCCGGTGTGGTGAAGCCCGGGTCGCGCTCCCCGGCGGGGACGATCTGGGTGCCCGCCCGATCGACTACCACCTCGACGCCTTCGAGAAGATGGGCGCAACCTTCACACTCGAGCATGGGGTGCTGGTCGGCAAGGTCGAGGGTCGGATGACCGGCACCGAGGTCGAGCTCCCCTTCCCCAGCGTCGGTGCCACCGAGAATGTGCTGCTCGCCGCGAGTCTCGCAGATGGTGACACGACGATCGTCAACGCCGCACGAGAGCCTGAGATCGTGGACATCGCTCGGATGCTCAACGAGATGGGGGCGAACATCTCCGGTGAGGGCTCGGCGATCATCCACGTGCGCGGCGTGGAGGAGTTGCATCCCGCCGACCATCGGGTCGTCTCGGACCGGCTCGAAGCCGGAACCTATGCGATGGCCGGCGCCATTTCCGGAGGAGACGTGACCGTGACCGGGTGCAACCCCGACGACCTCCGCATGGAATTGCGAAAGCTCGAGGATTCGGGCTGTGAGGTCGAACGCGGAGAGGGATGGCTGCGAGTGGTCGGCGTCGAGCGCCCATCGGCCACCGACTTCTCCACATTGCCGTTTCCCGGCTTCCACACCGACATGCAGCCGCAGATGGTCGCATACCTCGCCACCGCCGACGGCACTTCGGTCATCACCGAGAACCTCTACGACGCCCGGTTCCGTTATATCGGCGAGCTCTCGCGCATGGGAGCCGACATCACGATCGAGTGGCAGCATGCCATCATTCGCGGCGTCGAGCGGCTGAGCGGCGCTCCGGTGCTCGCGCACGACATCCGGGCCGGCGCCGCACTGGTCCTGGCCGGGCTGCGGGCAGATGGTGAAACCGTGGTCGGTGATCCGCACCACATCGACAGGGGGTACGAGGATTTCGTTCCGAAGCTGGCATCTCTGGGCGCTGACATCAGTCGTAGCGCTGGCTAGCGCCCTGCCGCTGCCCGCCGGCGCCCAGACCGAGGCTCCCGGTACCGAGGTTTCCGGCGTACGCGTGGTCGTAGCACCGGTCGAGGATGCTCTCGTGGTCGTCGATGGCAGGGTCTATGCCGGCGAGGTCTCGATCTCGATATCGGGTGATCGGATCGTCGTGGTCGAAGAGACCACCGTCGACCGGTATCTGTACGGGATCGCCGAAGTCCCGTTCAGCTGGCCCATCGAGGCACTCCGTGCTCAAGCGATCGCAGCCCGGACCTATCTCGCCTGGACGCTCGATCGCGGCAGGTCGTCGAACGGCCGTAGATATGGATACGACATCTGTGCAACCGACCAGTGCCAGGTCTACCGCGGATTGGATGGCGTGGTGGGGGAGGACGGCGCCAGGTGGCGCCAGGCCGTCGAGAGCACCGGCTCGCAGATCTTGTTCGATGGAGCCTCCCCGCTCCAGGCGCTGTACAGCTCGACCTCTGGGGGCAGGACGCGCTCGGTCGAAGACGTGTTCGGTGGGCGGCCCAATCCGTTCTTGACGGCTGTCGCCTCGCCCAACGAGTCGTCCCCGTTCGCGGTGTGGCGGTTCGGAGTCGAGTTCGACCAGATGGAACTGCTCGCCAGGGAGGCCGGCCTTCTCGAGGGCGAGCTTCTTTCGGTCCGCACGCAGGTGGCGAAGGACGGCGCCGGTCCGTGGACGGTCGACTTCGTTGGCACCGAAGGAACAGTGTCTGTGCCCACGTGGGAGTTGAGAACGGACCTGAACCGAGCGGCCAGAGCGCTGTTCCCCGAGGTCTTCCCGGTTGCCCGACCCGACCGCCCAGATCGTCGGTACCCCCAGACGATCATGTCGCCATCGTTCACGATCACCGAGGCGGTGAGATACGAGTCGGTCCCCGACGGGCCACCGAGGTTCGTCTCCTTCTTCGAGGTGCGAGGTAACGGCTGGGGGCATCTGGTGGGGATGAGCCAGTACGGGGCCGAGGCAATGGCTCGCTCTGGTGTGCCGGCGGAGGACATCGTCGCCCACTATTACGGCGGGCTTCGCCCCGCGCCCGCAGGCGACGCGCTTCCCGAAACCGTGCGGGTCGGTCTCACCACGTCCGCAGAATCCGTGTCCGTAGAACCGAAGGGCGCGGTCCGCGTGGTCTTGGACGGCGCCGAGGTCACGTCCGCCTCGCTCGGCAGCTGGGCGTTCGAGGTCGACGATGGTGTCATGATCATCACCCCACCCGAAGGGTTGGGGCTCGCTCCCGAGATCGAAGATGCACGGGTATTCGAGCGCGGCGATGGCGTGCCGGAATTGGTCGCGGCGAGACTGGTCGCTGCCGCGGAAGTGCGCTTCATCGTGTCGATCGGCGTGAGGACGGTGGAGACCACTCCCTGGACGATCCGGGAGGCCGGCCGGGTCGCCCACAGCCTCGGTCTCGGACCCGTCGACCGACCCGTCAGGATCGAAATCCAGACCCGCAGCCCCGACGGCTCGGACACCGTCGTGCGGGTCGCCATTCCTGACGCGGGTTGAGCGTTGCCCGAGCATCACGGACTAGTCACATTGCGCGAAGGACGAAGCGACTCGACATCGGAGTCGCCCAGTCGTACGTTTGTTCGTAGGGCAATGGGAGGCCGTTCGTGAGGGCGGCAGAGTGAAGGCGCCGATCGTGCGTGCCGACCCAGTCGGCGTGTTCGATCGGCGCCTTTTCCAATGCCCACCGATCCTGCGCTGCGCCATGATCCGTCGACCCCGCGCCCGGGCGAGCCTCGCCTCGGCAGGCCGTCGGGCGAGTGGCCGGGCCGCTCGATCCCCCTTTTGGCTGCCCCAGAGGGCAGCCTGTCCCCCTGGCGGGGGACACACGATCCGGTCGACAACATGCCGTAGGGGTTGCTGGCGGAGTGTTGGATCCCCCCTGGCCGCCTGGCGGCGGCCTGTCCCCCCTGTCGGGGGACAAACGATGCGGTCCGGTGCATGCCGTGGGAGTAGTCGGTGGGGTGGGTTGGTGTTGTGTGTTCCCCTTCGGGGGAACAGGCTTGCGTCAGCAAGCCATGGGGGGTTGCCGCGCACCGACCGAAGCCCCCCTGGCCGCCTGGCGGCGGCCTGTCCCCCCTGTGGGGGGAAACACGATGCGTCGGCAAGCCGATGGGGGGATAACAGAGATCGGCCCCCGGGTGTGCCGGGGGCCGATCTGGTTGGGTCTGGACAGGTGGGGGTCTGTCAGACCTTGGTGGTGTCCTTGGCTGCCTTCTCGACGAAGGTCTGGAACTCGTCCTTGCTTCCGGTCGCCCAGACGATGCCTGCGCCGGCCAACAGTGTGGTGGCGCCGACCCCGGCGAACAGGCCTGCAAGTGCGAGACCGAGCTGCAGGGCGCTGTGGGTGACGGTTCCGACACCGAGCTCGCCGATCAGACCGTGTGCGGTCCCTGTCCATGCCATTGCACGTGCGGGTCCCTCGAGCGGGTGCATCCGGTCGAAGTCGGTCCAGTAGCGGCCGTCGACTTCGAACTCGTAGGTGCCGGCTGCGAACGTCTCACCGTTGTATTCGACATCTTCGTCCAGCACGATCGTCTGGGTGCCGTGCAGGGTGTGGAAGGCGATCGTTGCCATCTGATACATGTATTCGGTGTCGGTGTTGACGAGTGGATCGTTGGGATCGAGCTCGTCGAAGTCGACCGAGTAGCCCCAGTCGTCTTGGAGCAGTGACAGGATCGCCTGGGCGCCGTCGGTGGTGCCACGGTCGACCAGTTCGCCTGCGTCGTTGTAGCTGAGCGTGACGTTCTGGGCTTCGGAGAACTTCTGGAGGGAGTTGTATCCGTCGCGAACGCCGAGGTATGCGACCCCGCCCGCAGCGAGGAACGCCACGCCGATTACCGAGAGCACGATTCCGAGCACTCTGAGCCGCTTTGTCATGATTGTGACCTCCTGATCACGTGTGTGTCTGTTTTGACAATGCACATACTCTCGGAGCGACGGCCTCCTCGCTACGAGCAATGGTCCCTAGCGAGAGGGCCAAAGTCCCACCTTGTTGGTTCTTTGGAATCCGCGACCGATGTCGGCGGATAGTCGGAATGTCATGAGGTTCATCAGCGATCGCCGCGTCGAGGAGCCTTCCTGTTGGCCGATCGCGGCTCGTCCGGTGATGAGGCCGGCTCCGTCGAACGAATCAGCCCTGCCACGACGATTGGCCACAACCGGCAGGACGATTGGCCGATCATTCGCACTCGAGGTCACTGTCACGGCACGGAGGGAACAACGTCGACCGACTGTGTGTTGAACCCCTCGAGAAGTAGCCTCCTACACAGAACCTCATGACAGACTCTTCAGTACCCGTTTCCATCAAGAGCAACGTCCCGACCGAGCCGGGAGACATCGACATGTCCAAGCTCGAGGCAACGCTCGACTACATCCGGCCTGCCGTCCAGATGGACGGAGGCGACATCGTGCTGCTCGGCGTCGAAGACGGCGTCGTCAATCTGCAGATGGTCGGGGCCTGTGGCGGCTGCCCGATGTCGATGATGACGCTCAAGTCCGGCATCGAGCGCATCCTGGTCGAACGCGTCCCGGGCGTCACAGAGGTCCACGCCGAAGCGTGATCCGCAACCAGTTGATGGTTGTCTAGCCTGCCGGTGTGCCCATTCCCACCGACGTCGGCGCACTCGCCGAACAGGTCCGATCGGGTGATCGTCGCGCCCTGGCGAGAGCGATCTCGATCGTCGAGGACCGCAGGCCCGGTGCCGACGACCTCCTGAGCGCCAGCTTCACGGGGTCGGGCGGTCCCGTGGTCGTCGGCATCACCGGATCGCCTGGAGCAGGCAAGTCGAGCCTCGTCTCGGAGCTGATCACGCATGTCAGATCGCTGGGCCAGACCATTGCTGTGGTGGCGATCGACCCGTCCAGCCCGTTCACCGGCGGGGCGATTCTCGGAGATCGCATCCGGATGCAGGAACACGTTTCCGACGCCGGGGTCTACGTCCGCTCCATGTCCACCCGAGGTCACCTCGGCGGCCTGTCGGATGCCACCGCCCGTGCGTTGGTGGTTGTCGGCGCCGCCGGCTTCGATGTGATCGTCGTCGAGACGGTCGGGGTCGGTCAGAGCGAGACGGAGATCGCCGAGGCGGCCGATACGACCATCGTCGTGGTGACCCCCGGCTGGGGCGACGGCATCCAGGCCGCCAAGGCGGGTCTGTTGGAGATCGCCGACCTGTTCGTGATCAACAAGGCCGATCTCGGCGGAGTGGAAGAGGTCGAGCGAGATCTCTCGCTGATGCTGGACCTGGGCCAGGGCACGGGCCGGCGCCCCCACATCGTTCGATCGAGCGCGCCGGAACACCGCGGGATCGAGGAGATCTGGGCCGAGGTCGGTCGCCATCGCGAGTGGTTGGACGTGGACCATCGAGGAATGGACCGGCGACTGGCACAGCTCGAGACCCTGATCAGGAGGGCGGCGCGCGCAGAGCTGACATCGCGCATGGAAATGCTCGAACTCCCAGACGATCTCACCGGGCGCGTCGCATCCGGTGAGATCGACCCCTGGTCGGCCGCTCGATCGCTGATCAGCTGAGCACCGATCCCCGATCGAACGCCCGGAGCTCGGCCTGCGCCGCCGCAAGGCGAGCCACCGGCACGCGAGGCGGGCTCACCGACACGTAGTCCAGTCCCTGGCTGAGGAAGAAGTCGATCGAATCGGGGTCACCACCGTGCTCACCGCAGACGCCGATCGGAAGATTCGGCTTGGCGGCCCGCCCGGCAGCGACGGCGAGTTGGATCAGCCGGCCGACGCCCTTGACGTCGAGCGTCCGGAATGGATCCTTCGGGAGGATTCCGCGGTCGAGGTAGTGCCCGAGAAACGCTCCCTCGGCGTCGTCGCGGCTCAGCCCGAACGTCATCTGTGTGAGATCGTTGGTGCCGAACGAGAAGAAGTCCGCCTGCGCGGCGATCTCATCTGCGGTTAGTGCCGCCCGGGGAAGCTCGATCATCGTGCCGACTTCGACGTGGATCGGCGAATCGGAGATCTTGTTGATGGATTCGACTGCGTGGTCGACGACGCTGCGCATGGCGGTGAGCTCCTCGCTGGTGCTCACGAGCGGGATCATCAGCTCGAGTCGGGGGTCGCCGCCGGATGCCACACGCCGACGGACGGCCTCGAGCGCAGCTTCGATCTGCAGCCGGTAGATGTCGTCGATGACCAAGCCCAGTCGGACCCCGCGGAGCCCGAGCATCGGGTTCTCCTCGCTCCAGCGGCGCACCTGACGATCCAGGGTCTCGAGATCATCGGTCGGCTCGCCTGCCCTCACGCGTTCGAGCATCTCGCGTCCGATCTCAACCGAGCCGGGTAGGAACTCGTGAAGTGGCGGATCGAGCAGGCGCACGATCACGGGGAGACCGTCCATCTCTCTCAGGAGGTCCTCGAAGTCACCGATCTGGGTCGCCGTCAGCTCATCGAGGCGGCGCTCTCGCTCGTCGGGATCGTCGGTGAGGATGATCGATTGGACGATTCCGAGTCGCTCGCCCATGAACATGTGCTCGGTTCTCGCGAGGCCGATGCCCTCCGCGCCCGCAGCCCTCGCCCGCGCTGCGTCCGGACCGTTGTCGGCGTTGGCCCGCACGCCGAGCGTTCGGACCTCGTCTGCCCACTCGAGCAACCGATCGAGTTCCGGCAGTGGCTCTGGCTCCACGAGGGGAGTGAGACCAACGAACACGTCGCCGGTGCTGCCGTCGATCGTGATCTCGTCGCCTTCGGCGATCCGCACGTCTCCGACATGGGCGATGGTCCCCTCTATCTCGAGCGCAGCTGCGCCGGTGACCGCCGGTCGCCCCATTCCACGAGCGACCACGGCAGCGTGCGAGGTCTTTCCGCCCTGGCTGGTGAGGATGCCTGCGGCGGCCGTCATGCCGTGGATGTCGTCGGGAGTGGTCTCCTCGCGAACCAGGATGACCGTCAGGCCCTGTCCGGCCAGGGCCTCGGCGCGGTCGGGGTCGAAGACTGCGATGCCCTGCGCAGCGCCTGGCGAGGCCCCGATTCCGGACAGCGTGGGCTCCGTGGCGAGCGAGCGATCGATGGCCGGTCGGCCGAGTTGTTCGAGGGAAGCCGGATCGACGCGTCGAATGGCTTCCTCGAAGCTGATGAGGCCGGCCTCGGCCATCTCGACGGCGATGCGGACGGCCGCGGCCGCAGACCGCTTCCCGACCCTGGTCTGGAGGATGAACAGTTGCTCGCGTTCCACGGTGAACTCGATGTCACACATGTCGGTCGTGGTGTGTTCGAGGTGGTCCATGATCGAGACCAGCGAGGAATGTACAGCCGGGTGGCGAGCCGCCAGGTCGTCGAGGCTCATGGTGTTTCGCAGCCCAGCCACGACATCCTCACCTTGAGCCTGGGGGAGGTAGTCGCCGTATGCGGTGTTCTCGCCTGTCATCGGATTGCGCGTGAAGCACACGCCGGTGCCGGAGTTCCCTCCGAGATCCCCGAAGACCATCATCTGCACGGTTGCCGCCGTCCCGACGTCGTCGGAGATGCCGTTCGACTTGCGATAGTGAATCGCCCGCGGGGTGTTCCACGAGGCGTACACCGCCGTGATCGCCTGCCTCAACTGCAGGAGCGGGTCTTCGGGTACCACGAGATCATCTGCGGCGATCGCCGCCTCGAACCGGTCGCACACCTTTTGGAGGTGTCCGGCGTCGAGTTCGGTGTCCGATCGAACGCCGGCTTCGGCCCGCGTCGCCCTCAGGATGCGCTGGAATCGATCGTCGGTGATCCCGAGCACGACGCTGCCGAACATCTGCAGGAGCCGGCGCCTGGCGTCGTATGCGAAGTGGGTGTCATCGGCCCATGCTGCGAGGTCGTCGATCAGGTACCGGGAGGCGCCGAGGTCGAGCACGGTGTCCATCATCCCCGGCATCGACACGGCTGCACCGGAACGAACCGAGAGCAGGAGCGGCGATGGCCCGGACCCGAATGTCCGGCCGGTGAGCGCTTCGAGGTCACGAAGAGCGCCGAGTACCTCCTCCCAGATCTCCTCCGGAAGCTGTCCGTTCGAAAGAACTTCTTTGCAGACCCCGGTGTCGACCACGAATCCGGGTGGAACCGGCAGTCCCAACGAGGTCATCCGGGCGAGGCCGGATCCTTTTCCGCCGAGACGGGCGACATCGTCGGCGTCGGCGGAGGCGAAGGCATGTACGTGGCGAAACGAGGTGGGAACGGTCATCGAAGAATCACTCCTTTCCGGGAACGATTGTCGAAGCCTCGGCGGTTCTCCGGCGGCGAACCTCGAAGATCAGACGATCTTGCGCCCGGTGATCTCTTCGGGGGAGATTCTCACCCAGCGGCGCACACGTGTGAGCGGCGCCCACGGCCGAAGATCCAGCTCGGCCAACTCGGCCTCCTCCTCATCTTCCATGACGTATCTTGCGATGCCCTTGACGAGCACGCTCCAGCCGGTCTTGGCGTCCGTGTCGTAGCCGTCGATCTCAAAGGCAACCGGCCGATGGTTCGCCGCCACCTCCAGCTTCGTGCCATCGGCGGTCCGGAACACGATCGTGTGGTTGATGTATCGATAGTTGACGGGGAAGATCACGACGTCGCCATCGGCGACGAATGCCATGCGACCGATCTGGTTCGAAGCGAGCAGGGAGTCGCACTCGGCACCGCTGAGGATCTCGAGTCCGATGTGATCGGTTTGGACTGCCGGGTTCGGGTCGTTCATTGCGATCCTTTCATGGCGGACTCCGTGTCCGTTTCGAAGGGTACCGCCGCGCGATACTCCCGGTCGGGTGGTTGGCATCCTCATGTCAGGGCGAGCCCCATGCCCTGACGCTCGTCGGGGTGTCGTCGTGGCTGCCATCTCATGTCGGTCGACCCAGTTGGTAGCCGGGGACGGGTCGTACGGCCCGCCCCCGGTCTTCGTTCTCACACCGGGCTTGTCATCCTGGACAGGTCATCGGGCGCCTTCTGCCGCAAGGCCGCCTGCGCTGCGGCCAGCCGTGCAACCGGCACCCGTGGTGGAGAACAACTCACATAATCGAGACCCAGCATTCGGCAGAGCTCGATCGACTCGGGGTCGCCTCCGTGCTCCCCACACAGCCCGACGTCGAGTCCCGGCCGCGCTGCTCGTCCCTTGGTGATGGCGATCTCCATCAACTGTCCGACGCCATCGGCATCGAGCGTGGCGAACGGGTTGCGGTCGAGGATTCCCTCCTCGAGATAATGGACGAGGAACGCCTTCTCCGCGTCGTCGCGGGACAACCCGTAGGTCATCTGTGTGAGGTCGTTCGTGCCGAAGGAGATGAAGCCGGCATACTCGGCGATCTGGTCGGCTGTGAGTGCCGCCCTCGGCGTCTCGATCATCGTCCCGAACTGGTATTCGATCGTCATGTTCGCCTCGTGCATGACCGCCTGGGCCTCTTCCTCGAGCTCAGCACGCTGGCGTTGCAGCTCGTTGGCGTGCGACACCAGCGGGATCATGATCTTGGGGTGGACCTCGACGCCCTCCTTGGCGACCTGCACGGCAGCCTCGAAGATCGCCCTCACCTGCATTCGGGTCAGCCCGGGCATCATCAGACCGAGGCGGACGCCACGCAGTCCGAGCATCGGGTTGGCCTCGTGGAGCCGCTCGACCTCCGTGAGCATGTGCTCGGAGGCCTCGATCTTCCCGAGTAGCTCATCGATCTGCTCGAGCGTCGAAGCGCTGAGGAGGCGGATCTTGAGATCTGCCAGCTCGTGGGTGAGGTCCTCGAGGCTCGGGAGGAATTCGTGCAACGGCGGATCGATGAGCCGGATGGTCACCGGGAGGCCGTCCATCGCCCGGAACAGGCCTGCGAAGTCTCCTCGCTGGAACGGGAGCAGTTGAGCGAGCGCCTCGCTGCTGTCCGCCGGGCTCGTCGCCATGATCATCCGTTGGACGATCGGCAGCCGCGCCGGGTCGAAGAACATGTGCTCGGTGCGGGTGAGCCCGATGCCCTCGGCTCCGTACGATCGGGCGAGGAGCGCATCATCGGGATGGTCTGCGTTCGTCCACACGCCGATGTCCCTGACTTCGTCGGCCCATTCGAGCAGACGCCGCAGGAATTCGTTCTCGAGGTCGGGGGTCTGAGTCTCGAGCTGACCGAGGAACACGTCCCCGGTGGTGCCGTCGATCGAGATCCACTCACCCTCTGCCACAGAGGTGTCTCCGCAGGTCATGGTCCGCTCGGTCAGGTCGATTTCGATCTGCTCGGCACCGACGATCGCCGGTTTGCCGAACTGGCGGGCGACGAGCGCGGCATGGCTCGTGCGGCCGCCCCGCGAGGTGAGGATCCCCTGCGACGCCAGCATGCCATGGACGTCATCGGGCTTCGTCTCAGGTCGAACCATGATCACGGCCCGGCCCTGCTCGGCCCACTCGACAGCCAGGTCTGCGTCGAACGCAACCATTCCCACTGCTGCACCCGGCGACACGTTGAGCGCAGAGGCGAACAGTGCGCCGGAATCGACGGCTGCCTCCTTCGAGGCGGGAGTGAACGACGGATGGAGGAAGAACTCCACCTGGGCGGGAGTCACCCGCTCGAGAGCCTCTTCCCTGGTGATCAACTCCTCGTCGGCCATGTCCACGGCGATCCGCACTGCGGCCTGCGCGGTGCGCTTGCCATCCCGCGTCTGCAGCAGCCAGAGCTTCGCCTGCTCGATCGTGAACTCCATGTCCTGCATGTTGCGGTAATGCCGCTCGAGCTTGCCCGCGATGGTCGAGAACTGCTCGTACAGCGCCGGCATCTCTTCTGCGAGTTGCTCCATCGGCTTCGTCACGCGGATGCCCGCCACCACGTCTTCGCCCTGGGCGTTGGTGAGGTAGTCGCCCTCGAGTCCGGGCTCACCGGTCGTGGCGTTTCTGGACATCGCAACGCCGGTGGCCGAGTCGTCGCCCATGTTCCCGAACACCATCGTCTGGATGTTCACGGCCGTGCCGAGGTCGTGGGCGATACCAGCGGCGTTGCGATAGTCGCGGGCCCGTTTGCCGTCCCATGACCTGAACACCGCCTCGATTGCCAATCGCAGCTGGTCGATCGGCTCGTCTGGGAAGGGACGGCCCGAGTAGCGCTCGATGATCTGGCGGAACTGGGAGATCACGCCTTCGAGGTCTTCCGTCGTCAGCTCGGAGTCCTCTGTGACCCCGCGCTGTTGGCGGGCCCGCTCCAGGACGTGTTCGAACGGCTCGTCCCGGATTCCGAGGACGACCGACCCGAACATCTGGATGAGCCTGCGATAGGAATCGAACACGAAATGGGCGTCGCCCGTTCGTTCGATCATCCCGGTGACGACCTCGTCGTTGAGGCCGATGTTGAGCACCGTGTCCATCATGCCCGGCATCGAGAACTTCGCGCCCGAGCGGCACGACACGAGGAGAGGATTCGACGGGTCGCCGAACCGTTTTCCAGCTGCCGCTTCGATGTGGGCCAGCGCGGCGTCGACCTGGGAGATCAGCTCGTCGGAGAGCGTGCCTCCGCCGGCGAGGTAGTCGTTGCATGCCCGGGTGGTGATCGTGAACCCCGGTGGGACCGGGACACCGATCCTCGTCATGTCACCGAGATTGGCGCCCTTTCCTCCGAGGAGGCCGCGTACCTCTTCCCAACTTCCTCCGACGAACGCCTCCGCGTCGTCGATCTGATCGAATCCGTATACCCATGTGGACATGCGTGTAGCTCCTTTGCTCCCTGCGAGTATCAGCCGATCCGGGTTGGGGTCGCTAGGGCAGTCGGTCACACGGATGTGGCGAATGTCCCTGGGCCGGCAGGGCGGAGTCGACGGCGCGTAGGGTCGAAGGTCCGTAGATCCGGCGCGCCGAGTTCCCGATGATGGGGGCATGTTCAAGACCGTGGTACTCGCTCTGGATGGATCCGAACACGCCGAGCACGCCCTGGAGACGGTTGCCGGCCTCGTGTCCGACGGCTCGGTGGATACGATCCATCTCCTCAACGTGGTTCCCCCTCGAGCGTCGGAGATGGTCCTCTCGGCCGAGTCCTACATCGAGATCGAGCACGCCTACGTGGCGACCCTCGGGTACGAGACCGATCTGGGCAAGGAATTGTTGGCGCGAGCCTCGAAGACGCTGACAGCCGCCGGAGCGAACTGGATCCATGAACACGTCATCTCCGGGGATCCCGCCCGCAAGGTCGTGGAGCTCGCAGATGAGGTCGGAGCCGACCTCATCGTATTGGGACGAAGAGGGCTCGGAGGCCTCACCGGCGCGCTGCTCGGGAGCGTGACTCGAAGAGTGCAACACGAAACGTCCGTCGCGGTTCTCACCGTCGCCTGAATCCCAGACCGGGAACCGTGTCGCGGCTTGCGATGCATGAAGCCCATCCGTCATGGATTCCGACCTGCCGGTGCCCACTCATCCACTCACCGTTGGATCGGGGGTCCATTCGCAGAATCGCTTCTTCCGAGCACCCCGTCACCGTCCTGGTACGTCGTGACGTTGGTCGGTGGCGGAGAGGGTTCGCCCGCGGTGAGACTGTCCATGGGTGGGTCACGTTCGGCTGATCCTCGTCGCCGAGAAAGGCACCGAGATGAAGATTCTGGTGGGAGTTGATGCATCGAGCTACTCCATCGCAGTGCTCGAGCGGGCGATCGAACTGGCACGGGCGATGAAGGCGGCCCTCGAGGTGGTGCACGTGTTCGAGATGCCATTCGTGTACGACCTCGGCGCTGCGGTCAATGTCGACCAGATGCGGCAGGCGGAAGCCGAGGCGGTCTGGTCCGTGGCGCAACCCGTCATCGACGGGGCCGCCGACCTGGACATCACGAGGATCGACCTCACCGGCGGAGCGTCGCGGATGCTGGTCACCCGGGCTGCAGAGACGGGCGTCGATCTCATCGTGGTCGGCAATCGTGGACGTGGCGACCTGGCTTCGCTGGTGCTCGGGAGCACGAGCCACGGCGTGATCCACACTGCGCCGTGCGACATCTTCATCGTCAAGGGCGACTGATGTCTCGGTGCGGAGCGGCTTCAAACGATGCCGAGATCCGGGTCTCCCGACACCGCCCACGCTGCTTCGCCGATCGCCTCCATTCGCAGCAGGCGCTCGTAGTAATCGGGAATCTCCCTCAGATGGGCCAGTGCGATCTTGGCCGTCAGCACCGGATCATTGCCGGTGACGTCGAGTTCGGGTGTGCGGGCTCCGTGCTCGAGTTCGACCTGCATCCCCGCGAGCACCGCTGCAGCATCGAAGCGCTCGGATTCGAGGTCGATTCCGATGACCCGACACGCCTCGATCGCGTCTCCGAGTTCGAAGTCGACAACCATCATCGTTCTCCAGTCGTGTGACGGACGCGAAGCAACCCGGGATCACCGCCCCACCCCACTGCACTGCACGAGCCTCACATCAAGGGTGATCCCGGGTCGTTGTCCTGTCATCGTCGATCCCGGTCCTGACATCCGGAAGAGGCGAAAGCCCCGTCGCGTCGGGCTCCGTTGCCCCGGTGACCGCCTCGATCAGAGATCGTCGTTCCTCGGCTTCTGATGCATCGAGGACTCTGATCGCATGCCCGGCATGCACCATGACATGATCGCCGACGACCGCCGCCGGAACGCACAGGAGGCTGACGCGTTGCGGTGCGGTGCCCGGGTGGGAGATCACGGCCTCCATGCCGTCCACCTCGACGATGCAGCCGATGCGGGGCAGGCACATCGGTCAGACCGTCTCTTCGGCGGCGAGTCGGAGAATGAGGTCTGCGACGCGCTCGACGGCGGTTTCGAGCGCCGGGCTCAACCCGGCGCCGGTCGAGAAGTCGGCTCCCTCGATGCCGATGACGGTGAGCCGTTGCGGGATCGTGCCGAGGATGCGGGCCAGTTCGAGCGCCTCGAAGACACCGAACCCGTGGGTGGAGCTCCGACTTCGAAGCGGGATGCGCAACGAGGAATCCTGATCCAGGCTGACCTCGGTGGTCGTGACGGTGCCCGGCACCAAGCCTGACACCATGGCATCCACGACGATCACCTCGGGGTCGGCTCCGAACAGCACGATGAGGCTCGAAGGGTCACCGTCCGACTCGAAACAGGTCACCGACTCGCCGAGCCGCTCGATGACCGCGATGCCGACGGCATCGTCACCTTGGAATCGGTTTCCCACGCCGATGACGATCATGATCGGTGGACCCTGAAGTCGAGGAAGTGGGTGGCACAGGAGATACAGGGGTCGTAGTTCCTGATCGCCTGCTCGAGATGGTGTTGCATCTCCTCATCGGTGAGCCCCAGGATGGTCGGAATCAGCCTTCGCAGGTCCTCTTCGATCCGAAGCTGGTTCTGGGAGGTCGGGGGAACGATCTGGGCGTCGGTGATGATGCCGCTCTCATCGATGCGGTAGCGATGGTAGAGCAGCCCCCGCGGCGCCTCAGAGGCCCCATGCCCCTCGCCGGCTCGGACCGGTGCGGTCGCCGCCGGACTCTCCGGGCGCACGTAGCGACGGACGATGTCCAGCCCGGTGGCGCAGGCGTGTACCAGCTCGACGGCCCGAACCACGATGCTTCGGAATGGATTGACGACCACCGGCTCGATGCCCCGGGCCGCCTTCAGGGCGACGGGATGCAACTGCTCCCGGTTGAGATTGAAGCGCGCGATCGGGCCGACGTGATACGAGCCCCGGTCGCGGATCCGGGCATGGAGAGCGTTCGACCGCTCGACGTGCTCTTCGACGAAGACGTCGTTGAACTCGTCGACCGTGATGTCGATGCCCTCCGACGATCGGATGCGCCCGTCGAGGACTGCGTATTCGTCGGGATCCGACAGCGCGACGAACTCGTAGTCCAGGTCGAGCTCGGGGAACGGGAACGTCGACACCAGCGCCACGGTGCGGAGCGCCGCCTCGAGCGCCCATTCCATGTCGGGCTCGACGGCCCGGAGCTGGTCCGGCGTCGGAGCCCGATGGAAGCCGCCGACCATCGGGTTGACGGGGTGGATCTCGCGACCGCCGATACATGCCATCAGGTCGTTGCCGATGCTCTTGAGTCGGAGGGCGTCGCGGACCTCGGTGGGGAACTCGGCGGCCATCGCCATGCCGCTGGGAAACCCGAGGAAGTCCGGCGCATGCAGCAGGTAGATGTGGAGGGCGTGGCTCTCGATCCACTCGGCCATGTAGAGGAGGCGACGCAGATCGCGGATCTGCGGGCTCACGCGAATGCCCAGGATCTGTTCCATGGCGTTGATGGAGGACGTCTGATACGCCACCGGGCAGATCCCACAGATCCTCGCGGTGATGTCTGGCGCCTCGGTGTACTCGCGTCCGCGGAGGAACGCTTCGAAGAACCTGGGCGATTCGAAGATCCTGAACTCGAGGTCGACGATCTCGTCGCCATCCACCACGACCTCGAGGGCGCCCTCACCTTCGACCCTGGTGAGCTCCTCGATCCGGAACGATCGCAGTCGGTCGGTCTTGTGCACGAGCCCTCCTATCGATCTTCGATCGCGGCGGATGCCGCCGCAAATGCCGGTGCGGCCGTGTTGAACGTCCTGAGCGAGCGGACGAGCGCCTCATCCTCGATCCCGAGCTCGCGCCACTGCCATGCCAGGGAGGCGACGTTGACCGTCTCGGCCGGCCCGAAACATCCGTAGCACCCGCGATCGTACGCCGGGCAGATGGCGCCACATCCGGCCTGGGTGATCGGCCCGAGGCAAGCGATCCCGCCGGCGACCATCACACAGCTCACCCCTCGTGCCTTGCACTCGATGCACACGGGATACGTCGGGAGGTCCGGCTTGCGGCCTGCCAGGAGTGCGCCGACCACATCCAGGAGTTGGATTTTGCTGACCGGACACCCTCGCAACTCGATGTCCACCTCGATGTGGTCCGAGATCGGAGTCGAGGTCGCCAATGAGTCGATGTACGTCGGCGTGGCATACACGGTGCGGACGAACTCGTCGGAGTCGGCGAGGTTCCTGAGCGCCTGAATGCCACCGGCGGTGGCGCATGCCCCGATCGCGACCACGAGCTCCGACTGGTGGCGTACGGCCCGGATGCGGTCGGCGTCGCGCGGTGTCGTGATCGATCCTTCGACGAGGGAGACCGTATACGGCCCGTCGGCATGCGCAGTCGATGCCTCGGGGAAGTGTGCGATGTCGACGGCTTCGGCGATGTCGAGCAACCGGTCCTCCAGGTCCAGAAGGCTGAGTTGGCAGCCGTCACACGATGCGAACTTCCAAACCGCCAACGAAGGCTTCCCCACGATCAAACCTCCCTCATCTCGAGCAGATCGGCCACTCGGTCGTAGCGCAAGACCGGACCGTCCTTGCAGACGAACAGCGGCCCGAGTTGGCAGTGCCCACACAGGCCGACCGCGCACTTCATGTTGCGCTCCAACGTCACCCAGATGTCGGAGGGGTCGATGTCCCGTGCGACGAGGTCGCGACCGGCGTTGATCATCATGAGGTCCGGGCCGCACATCATGACCAGGGGGGTGCGCACGGAATCGAGCGCCTCCTCGAAGAGGGCCGTCACCAGGCCGACTCCACCGGTCCACTCCTCGGTGGGCGCGTCGACCGTGAGGTGGACGTCCACGTCGTCGTATTCGCCCCAGATCTCGAGGTCGCCCTTGAAGAGCATGTCCTCCGGCGTCTTGGCGCCGTACACGATGCCGACGGATCCTCTCTCGGCGCTCTCCTCGGCGACAGCGAAGACCGCAGATCGCAGAGGGGCCAGCCCCAGGCCCCCGGCCACGAAGAGCACATCCCGCCCGGCGACGAGGTCGATCGGCCAGCTCGTGCCGTATGGTCCTCTCACAGTGATCACGCCGCCGACTTCGGTGCCCGTGATCGCAGCGGTCACCGCCCCGGCGTTCCGGATCGTCACCGAAAGGCACCGGCTGGTGTCGGGATGGTTGGAAAACGAGATCGGCACCTCGCCGACACCGGGAACACCGATCATGCCCATCTGGGCCGGCTCGAATCCGAAGCACGATCGACCGTCCGACGGTTCGACCATCAAGGTCGTGACGTCGTGGGTCTCCCGTCGCTTCGCCACGACCTCGAACGGGCGGGGGATGAGCGTGCTCGCCTGATCATCCATCGATGCGCTCCATCATCCTGGGAATCTCTGCGGTGAAGTCGATTCCCACCGGGCACCACGTGATGCATCGACCGCATCCGACACATCCCGACGAGCCGAACTGCTCGACCCATCCGGACAGCTTGTGCGTCAGCCACTGCCGGTAGCGGGCATCGATCGATGCCCGTTGGGGGCGACCGCCCATGAACGAGAAGTCGAGCGAGAAGCACGAGTCCCAGCGGACGTCGTGAGTCATCGTCGCGCCGTCGAGGCTGGACGTGTCGATTGTGGACACGCAGAAGCACGTCGGGCACGCCTGAGTGCAGTTCCCGCATGCCAGACAGCGGTCGGCGATGTCGGCCCACGACGGGTGCTGGCGGTGAGAGGCGAGGAACTCCGGCAGGCCCGTCACCGTCAGCTCTCGGCCCATGGCGCCCGCTGCCGCTGAGACGGCCGATCTCGCCTGCCCGATTTCGATCTGATCCGGTACACGGTGCTCGACGCGTTCGAGGATCGCCTCACCCCGTTGGGTGCCGTATCGCCCGACGTACTCCCATCCCCCGTCCACCCTGAGTTCGGTCATCGCCAGGTCGAACCCTCCGTCTGCCCCTGGGCCGGTCCCCATCGAGGCGCAGAAGCAGACCTCTCCGGGCTCGGTGCAGTCGATCGAGACGATGAAGCCCGCCTTTCGCCGGGCCTCGTAGTCGGCGTCGACGTACTCGCCTCCGAGCAGGACCGTGTCGTGGATGGACATCGCCGCCAGCTCACATGATCTGGCCCCGATGACCGCGACCCTTGCTCCGGTCGGCGCTGCCGGCTCGAACCTGTAGGAGTCGCCGTCCCTTGCGGCCGTCCAGACGGCTCGGCGCGGCGGGAAGAAGAGATCCTTGAGGCTGGTCACGCCGACGGTGTGGCCGAAGATCGCATCGTCGGCCCGCTCCACCAGGCTGTATCGCCCGGGCCCCTGAACATCGCGGACTCCGATCGCCAGCTCATCGATGCTGTCGATACGCCGGTATCTGATGGCTCGGTCGACGACGACCGGGCCGTAGACCTGGTATCCGTCCTCCCGAAGCACGGTCACGAGCTGATCCAGCTCCGAACGTTTCAACACGAATGACACGGTTCGTCTCCCGACTCGCCGTCACCGTATGGGCGGGCGAAGGCAGGCGGTAAGGGACCTTCGTCACAGGCGCCTGTACGCAAGGCCACTGTCGGGTTGCGTCGCCACTCGGCATCGTGTGACTGCAACCGAATGGAGATGACGTGAAGTCGAAGGTCGTATCGAGATCGATCCGCGTCGCCGATCAAGGGCGGCATGTGGGCGCCCAGAGGCGCTCGGGGATCGTCTGGGCGCTCGGCACTGCCGGACTGAGCGGTGTGGCGATCTGGGTCAACCGCTTCGGTGTCGGCGCCTGGGCGGATACGGGTGGATCCCTGGGGTACACGACCGCCAAGAACATGGTGGCCGCCGTGGTGCTCGGGATCGTCGTGTGGAAGCTTCGCCCGGAGGCTCCGGCGGGTTTGCGTGACCACTGGCGCGGGCTTGTGGCGATTGCCGTGTTCGGTGGTGCGATCCCCTTCGCCATGTTCTTCGAAGGCTTGTCCCAGGCCTCGTCGACGCAGGCGGCCTTCATTCACAAGACGTTGATCCTCTGGGTGGCCGCACTTGCGATCCCGTTGCTCGGTGAGCGGATCCGAGTGATTCACGTGTTGGCCATCATTGCGTTGCTCGGCGGTCAGGTCCTCATGGCCGGTGGCCTGTCGGGGATCGTGGTCGGCTCAGGCGAACTCTTGATTCTCGGTGCCACCCTGCTGTGGTCCGTCGAGGTGATCGTCGCCAAGCGGGTGTTGTCCGGGGTTCCGGCGGGATGGGTCGGACTCGCCCGGATGGGTGGGGGAGCAGTCGTGCTGCTCGTGATCGGGTTGGCGAGCGGGAACGGAGTCGTTGCGACCGGCCTCGGCATCGAGCAGATCGGGTGGGTGCTGCTGACGGGACTCGTCCTGGCCGGCTACGTGTACACCTGGATGCATGCGCTCGCCCTGGCACCGGCAGTTGACGTCACCGCCGTCCTCGTCGGTTCGGTCGTGGTCACTGCCCTCCTCGATGCGGGCCCGGCCGGGCTGGTGGGCGCAGGGCCCGGCCTCGTGTTGGTCGCGATCGGGGTCCTGGCGGTGATCGCCGGCTGGCGGAGAGGTGCCGTTGGTGCCTGACGGCCTGCTGCGGTTCGCCCGCTACGCCTTCCCTCCCAACGAGCGTGGGTTGTGCGGGCCGGACCGGGCTCCGGAGTTGGCGGAGGCGATCAGGCTCGGGATCGACGATCCCGACGTCCGGACCATCGCCGAAGGCTTCTCCGGGGCATGGCCCTACCTGGTGCTCCTCGGGTCGTCGTTGTCGCGGGGCGATGCCCTGGACGGGGCGGTGGTCGATGCCTACTGGCTCGGAGAGCCGTCTGGCACGCGTGTGGGTCTGGCGACGCTCGGGGATTCCCTTCGGGAACGCTTCGGAGGGCGGTCGGGTTGGAGCGGTCTGCGGGATTCGGTCGAACTCGGCGGCTGGCCGACCCACTCCTATCACGTGTTCATGGTGTACCCGTGGATTGGGCTGATCAGGTCCGGGCTGGTGGACCCCGGTCTCGAGGTGATCGACCGCTGCAGGATCAGATGGGGCAGGGTCGTCGAGATCACCGGTGGCACGGCGCTCGTGTCTTCGGAACAGCTGGTCTGGAACGGCCATTCGATCGAGGTGGGACCCGAGCGGGTCGAGGCGGTCTCGGTTCTCCGGAACGATGGTGAGATCGCCGTCGGGGGACTGGTGTCCCTGCACTGGGATTGGGTGTGCGAGCCGATCACGACGCGTGAGCAGGAGTGGCTCCGGTCGTCGCAGGCGCATCATCTTCGACTGGCGAACGCCGGCGGTGCCACCGCTCGCCTCGCCTAGGCCTCAGGACGATACGCGCCCGTGAGCGGCGACCTTGGCCTGTGCGGCCTCGAGCATCTGCGCCGACAGCTCGGCGAGCGATCGAGCGATCGCCAGCTCTTCCCCGATGACCGGGATGCTCGGGTCGGACGGATTCCTCATCGCCTTGCCGCGGGCTTCGAACGTGTCGCCCCAGAGCGAGAGGTGCGATATCGCGATCGTCTCGTCCATCGTCTCTTCGAGATCCAGCTTGAGCGCATAGTGCCGTTCCATTGCGCCTCCTTCCTGGTCTGATTCTCGATGTGGGCGATGTCCCCGGGTAAGGGTCACAGGTCCCGAGATACGAAGGCCGTGACGAATGCTCGGACGGAATGTCCGATCGACTCTTGCGACCGGGCCGGCCGGCGGCGACGTTGGCAAGGTGAACGAGAGGAGCGCAATGACCGTCGACGTCCGTGCTCAGGCCCGGGTCGTCGGGCGACTCGACCTTCTGGCGGTCGATCTCATAGGCTCGGCCGACTTCTATCACCGCCTCTTCGATTGGGAGTTCACCGGGGATTTCGCCGCCGAAGATGTGACCCTGGTCCGAGGGGATCCCGATGAAGGGGTGGTGGTCGTCGTCACCGGCGACGGCGTGGTCGGTCAGACATTCGGTCGGAAAGGGCAGTGGGAGGTGTTCTTCGACGTTGCGAGTGTCGACGAGACCTCCGAACGGGCGTGGCGGCATGGCGGCGACGTGCTCCATGCACCGATCGACTGTGCCGACGGTTCGCGTCTGGCGGTGATCCGCGATCCGACGGGCGCCGTGTTCGGTGTCATCGAGGACATCCCCGCCGGGCGTGCAGCCGATGCAACCGCGTGTGACCGCGGGCGACTCGTCGGTATGGAGCTCCACACGTCATCGCGTGAGGCCGCAACCACGTTCTACCTCGAGGTTTTCAATTGGACCACGACTCCCGACCACGATCCATCGGCCTTGATGCTCAGCCGTGCGGGACGTCCGATTGCCGGCGTGGTGGTCGACCCGTCGCCCGTGCTGTCGCATCCGACCTGGGTTGCCTTCTTCGACGTCCCCGACGTTGCGGAGGCGTGTGAAGCGGTCGAGTGGCTCGGTGGGACGGTTCTGGCGGTCACCGCAGGCGACACCAATCGTCGTGCGGCGCTCGTCGCCGATCCGGGTGGAGCTGTCTTCGGTCTCTGCGAGTCCTGACGCCGGAGCCCCTCCAGCTGGAGGGGCTCGGTGCATGGAACGTGATCAGCTGTGCTTGACCTCGATCTTTCGGGGCTCGGTCGTCGTCTCTTCCGGCAACGGGACGATCACCTTCAGGACTCCGGCGTCGTACTGGGCCTTGATCATCTCGGGATCGACCCCATCGGGGAGCGGAAGCTGACGGTGGAACGTGCCGAACCGACGCTCAGCGACATGGAACCCTCCCCGGTCGTACTCGGTGTCGTGCTCGGTCTTGCCCTCGATCTTGAGGATGTCGTCGATGATCTCGATCGTCACGTCGTCGTCGATGTCGACTCCGGGCAACTCGACCTCGACGAAGAGGTTTCCATCCTTGGTGTAGGCATCGATCGCAGGCCGCGGCAGGAACCGCTCCTCACCGAACAATCGGTCGAACTTCTCCATCGCGGACCGGATCTCGTCCTCGGCGGACAGCCATGGCGACCACAACGTGGTCTTCATCATCTACCCCTTTCTCGGGAATCTCCTTCCCAACCATTCCCAACCTCCCTCCTCTTCGTCCCGGCCGAAAGAGTCGATGGTCCCGGTGAACCGCGTCGCCCCCCGTCGTCGTGTGGCCCTGAACTCGAGTGTCTTCCGCGGCTCGGCACCCTCGACGTCATGTGACTTTCGCCACTGTCGAGGTGGCCGTCGACTCTGGTCGCTCAAATCAGCACTGCATACCGTTCGTGCTATGAGAAAGGCAGCGATAGGCGTATTCGTCATCGACGACCAGGAGATCATCCGGACGGCCTTCGCACGGATCTTCGCCCGCGATCCGCGGATCCGTCTCGTCGGGACGGCGTCGGGTTTCGAGGAGGCCATCGGCTTGGTCCCGAAGGCGAGGCCCGACGTCGTCGTCACCGAAGTGCTGTTGCCGGGATTCGATGGGCTCGAGCTGGTTCGTTGGCTCGACAGGCTCGCTCCCCGGCCCATGACCATCGTCGTCAGCGCGGTGGGCCATCCGGCCATGGTGCTGAAGGCGAAGAAGGCAGGCGCGGACGCATTCGTCGAGAAGACCGTGCCGGTCACCGACATCCTCGAGACCGTCATCAGGACCTACCAGACGGGAGAGTTCGTGTGGGACGAGTTGACGTCGATCGATCGGGTGTTCCCTCGTGAGGACGCCGAGCGGCTCCGCACCCTGACGCCGCGGGAGCGGGAGGTGCTGGTCGGGATCGGTCAGGGGAAGATCAACCGTGAGATCGCCGAGGAATTCGACCTGACCGAGAAGACGGTCAAGAACTACGTCTCGCATCTGCTCCAGAAGCTCAACATGACCTGCCGAGCAGAGGCGGCAGCGCTCGCCGGGCGCCTCGACTTCGCCGAGCACCCACCGGTTCCTCCGTCCGACTGGGATGAAGAGCCGGACCATGCGCTCGGGGATCTCGTCGACCATTGAGCGATCCCGGGCGGGACTTTCGACTCTGTGTCGGCGCGGGCTCCGCGTCTACATTCGGATCGGTAGGGCTTGCAGAGAGTACGGGAGCCGGTCACCACGCCGGCTGAGATCCGGAAACGGGAACCGTCATACCGGAAGGGTTCGCTTGGACGGGACATTCTCTGCGAGTTCTACTTTTTCATGCCGATCTTCATTCACCGCTGTCGCGATTGGGCATGCCGGGTGAGAGCGGCGGCGGCGCTTCGGTAGCGCTGAAGGGCGGTCCGTCGCTCGTCGGCGATCGAAACGACGCCGATCTTGCCGTGATCGCTGGCAGCCCCCATCAGATGCAGGACGAGTCCTTGTTGCGACGGGGCGTCGTACAAGAACCCCTCCAAGACGGCCAGGTCGATCAGTTCGGTCGGTGTGAGGCCGCGATAGCTGTCACGGACCAGGTTGTCGGTGGCGTAATAGGAGCGGGAGTCCCCGGTCGGCGTCCTGAACACTCCCGTCTCTGTGTCGTAGGTCCCATTGGTCAGGAAGTCGAGCATCAGATAGGGGAAGGTCGTTCCGCCCTTCCTCAGATTGATCTCGATCGCATGGTGTGACCACCCCACCTGGTCCTTCACGCTGACGAAGTCGACGGCGAAGCGTCCGATCACGCCTGCGTCACGCAGCGCCTCGGCGACTCTGAAGCCTGCGTCGTGGAGATCGAGCCGGTACGACGGCCGCGCCGGAAACGTGCAACCTTCGAACACCTGGCCATCGAGGCCGGACAACACCTGGTCGTGGGTCGAGACGAGGGCGATGGCGCCGGTGGGATCGATGCGCATCTGCACTGACGGAGACCTGAATCGCTCCCCCGTGATCTTCGCCTCGATGATGGCGCCCATCCGATGGATCTTCGAGATGAAGCGCTCGGGGATCTCGTCCTCGGCGACGCAACGGAGCCGCTCCCGAATTCGGAGGTGTGTCTCGGAGCGGATCGAGACTGCCTCGGTGATTCCGCGAAGGTCGAGGATGGCGTTGCCCTCACCGGAGAAACCCTCGTTCAGTTTGACCACGGCCGTCTCGAGCCCGGGGTTGCGGCCGGTCAGCTCGATGACTGCGTCCACCAGCCCATCGCCGTCACGGATGTCCTCGATTCCGTCGGGGATGCTCAACCCGGCATCCCGCAGGACGCGGCGACCGACCGACTTCGTGCCGATCCCCGCCAGCTCGGGGTCGGAGGCATAGAGCGGAACGGCCAGTCGGACGGCCAGCGTTCGTTCGAGCGGCGTGGAGTTGAAGCAGGTCATGTGGGCCGCATCCGGGAACGAGATCGCCGATCTGATGGACTCGAGGACCTTCGGACGGTCGAGGATCTTCTGGGTCAGCGGCGTGAGGCTCGGGTCGTGACACGCCACCATCTCGAGTCGGCTGCGGGCGTGGCCCGCGGGGACACCGGGAAGCAGATGGAGGTAGTAGTCGACGATCGACGGGTCGATCGGCGTGCTCGTGACATAGATGACCTCGGTCCTCGGGAGCTTGAGAAGCATGAGGAGGCACAGCATGCGCTCCTCGTAGTGCAGCACTCCGCTGATCTTGGCGAGCTCGTGGGCGTCGAGACTCATCGAGGGAACCACGATCACAGTTCTCGGCGCCTTGGGATCCGAGAAGATGCGCCGGTACATGGCTGGGAAGCCACGCTGGAGGCGATCGAAGCGCTCGAGTTCGAGCAGATCCACCGCGGGAGGTGCGCTCAAATCGACGACCGGCTCAAGCACGCGGTCGGCTCCGACCACAATGGCGGCGATGTCCAGACTCCGGCAGCTCGACCCAGGGAGAGGGAACCGCTTCGACCACATGATCCGGCGATTCAGCGGTGAGCCCGACCTCATTCTGCGTCTGCGTCGATGTGGGGTCGATCGTCGAAACGCCGATCACATCATCCGCCTCCTTGCAGATGGCGCCGGCGTCGACGTCCCCGAATCCACATTCCACAGGGGGAGGGGGCCGCACACGGGCTACTGCATGCCTCCACGAAACGTGGTTGCCGCAACCGCGGGCGAATCCTGGCTCGCGACATGGGAGACCGAGCGGAGCCGCCGTTGGCCTGTGCCGGGCTCGATCCGGCTGGGAGAGCCGACTGCGCTCGCCACGATCGGCCATGAGTTCGCCCATCATCTGGTCCACGTGCTCGACCCCGTGTCGACGCCGGCGCACGGCAAGAGGTGGGTCGAACGCTTCGATGCTGCAGCGGCGTCGATCACCTCGGTCATCGGCTCGACTCTCGCAGATTCTTGAGCGTCACGCCCAGTCAGGTGCGTAGTTTGTCAACGCTTTCATGTAGTTGGCGCGCTCGAATCCCGACGGATCGGCGACGTGCTCATGGCTCATGCTCCCACGTGCCTGGCTCACTGACGAGTAGCCGTGGTCGGTGAACCACGTCTCGACACCGTCGACCACCGTGCCGAGGTGACCGGGCCCGTTCAGCAGAAGGGCTGCCGCCATCATCGTGATGTCGGCTCCCACCAGGAGCATCTTGACCACGTCGGTCGCGGTGTGGATGCCGGTGGTGGCGGCGAGGGCACAGTCGACGCGACCCGAGAGCATCCCGATCCAGCGGAGCGGCAGCCGGGAGTCGGCGGACCGGGACAGGTCCAGGTCCGGCTTGACCCTGAGCGTCTCGAGATCGAGGTCGGGTTGATAGAACCGATTGAACAGGACCAGTCCGTCCGCCCCGGCGCTTGCCAACTTGTGGGCGAACGACCCGAGTGACGAGAAATAGGGGCCGATCTTCACGGCAAATGGGATGTCGATGGCATCGCGGACGCTCTCGACGAGCTTGAGGTACATCGCCTCGACGGCGGAACCGGACACATCGGCATCACCGGCGATGTGGTAGATGTTGAGCTCCAGCGCGTCGGCCCCCCGGTCCTGGAGGATCCGGGCGTAAAGGGTCCATCCGCCGAATGAGTCGCCGTTGAGACTGGCGATCACGGGGATCGGCAACTCGTTCTTTGCCGCCGTGAGCAGGTCGAGGTAGCCGCCGGGCCCGGTGTTGTAGCTGTCCAACTCGGGGAAGTAACCCTCCGGGGCCTCCGGCGTCGCCCCCGAGGCCTGGTCGAGGCTCCGATTCAACGACAGCGCTTCGTGGATGACCTGCTCTTCGAACAGCGATGGGAGCACCACCGCCGGAGCGCCGGCTTCCACCAGCTCGTGGAGGTGGTCGACGTCGCCCGTCAGGGGTGAGGAACTCGGCACCACCGGGTGGGCCAGATCGAGCCCCAGATAGGTCGTGGACATGTCGAAACCGGTCACGCTTCCACCTCCGCGTACTCGGCAGTGCGATGCAGTTCCACCATCTGCTCATACACGTGCCATCTGTCATTGATGTCCCGCTGCGCCATCGCGAACAGCTCTTCGGCCTCCTGCGGCCGGTTGCGTTCCAGCATCGCGAAACGCCCTTCCGATCGAGCGAATTCGACGAACGGCCGCGATGGCGGCCTGCTGTCCAGCTTGAGGCCGGGATCGCCGTGTTCCTCCCGCGCCGGGTCGTATCGATACAGCGGCCAATAGCCGGTCTCGACCGCCGCCTTCTGATGGTCGAGCTGGCTCCGCATGTCGATTCCGTGGGCGATGCACGGGCTGTAGGCCATGATCAGTGACGGGCCTGGGTAGGCCTCCGCCTCGGCGAAGGCCTTGACCGTCTGGGTGAGATTCGCCCCCATTGCGATCTGGGCGACGTAGACGTTGCCGTAGCTCATGGCGATCTGGCCGAGGTCCTTCTTCGGCGTCCGCTTCCCGCCGGTTGCGAACTTCGCCACCGCGGCACGCGGGGTCGCCTTCGATGCCTGGCCGCCGGTGTTGGAGTACACCTCGGTGTCGAGGACCAACACGTTGACGTTCCGACCGGAGGCGAGGACGTGATCGACACCGCCGAAGCCGATGTCGTAGGCCCACCCGTCTCCGCCGATGATCCACACCGAACGCTCCACGAGGTGGTCTGCGATCTCCGCCAGGCTTCGGGCGGCGGGCACGTCGAGCTGGTCGAGCGTGCGCCTGAGCTCGGTGATCCGCTGGCGTTGTGCGGCGATGCCGGCTGCCGTCGACTGGTCGGCGGTGAGGATCGATCCGGCGAGGTCGCCGAGCTGCGGTGCGAGCCAATCGACGAACGTGGCCGCCGAGTCCCTCAGGCCGTCCAGGCCGAGCCGGAGGCCGAGACCGAACTCGGCGTTGTCCTCGAACAGCGAGTTCGACCACGCCGGGCCCCGCCCGTCTGCGTTCACCGACCACGGGGTCGTGGGCAGGTTTCCGCCGTAGATCGACGAGCAGCCGGTCGCATTTGCGATCACCGCATGATCCCCGAACATCTGCGAAACCAGCTTGACATAGGGCGTCTCGCCACATCCGTTGCATGCGCCGGAGAACTCGAACAGCGGTGGCAGCAGCTGGACCTCTTTGACCGACGAGAGATTCACATCGGCAGCCGTGAGGTCGGGGAGCTCGAGGAAGTAGTCGAAATTGACCCGCTCGGCCTCCAGGATCGGATCTTTCGGGACCATGTCGATCGCCTTGTGCGATCGACGCTCCTTGGAGATGGCCGGGCAGATCTCCACGCAGACGCCGCAGCCGGTGCAGTCGTCCGGGGCCACCTGGACCGTGAGCAGCTGACCGTCGCGCTCCTTACCGCTCGCCTCCTTGTGAGCGAAGGTGTCGGGCATCGAGTCGGTGAACGACGGGTCGTACACCTTGACCCGGATGGCGGCATGCGGGCAGACGAGGGCGCAGCGGGCACAGTCGATGCAGATCGACGGGTCCCACATGGGGATCTCGGTCGCAAGCGAGCGCTTCTCCCACTGGGTCGTCGCCGTCGGGAACGCCCCGTCCACCGGAAGTGCCGAGACCGGCAGCAGGTCGCCCTTCCCGGCCATCATCATGGCTGTGACACGTTGGACGAACTCAGGAGCGTCCTCGAGGTCGCGCAGCGGCGCGCCGTTCGTCGAGGGTGCCGGCCTGGCCTCCACGCGCTCGAGGCCGGCGAGCGCCAGCTCCATCGCCTGGATGTTCCGGTCGACGACGATCTGGCCGCGCTTGCCGTACGTCTTGCGGATCTGGCCGACCATTCCGGCCGTTGCGTGGCCGCCTTCGATCAGATCGGTGAGCGCGAAGAAGCACGATTGCAGCACGATGTTGATGCGGCCGCCGAGACCGAGAGCTGCAGCGATCCGCGAGGCGTCGATGGTCCACACCTCCAGTTCGAGTTCGTTGATCTTCGACTTGACCCATGCCGGCAGGTGATCCCAGACCTCCGAGGCCGCGTATGGTGAGTTGATGAGCAGGGTGGCTCCGGGCGCGGCCACCTCCAGCACGTCGAGCTTCTCCAAGAGGTCGAACTGGTGGCATCCGACGAAGCGGGCCTGGTCGATCAGATAGCTGGATCGGATCGGTCGCGGCGAGAATCGGAGGTGCGAGACGGTGACCGATCCCGACTTCTTCGAGTCGTAGACGAAGTATCCCTGGGCGTGCAGACCGCTGGCGTCACCGATGATCTTCACCGTCGACTTGTTGGCGCCGACGGTGCCGTCGGACCCGAGGCCGAAGAAGACTGCTCGGAACACGTCGTCGGGTTCCGGCGACCGGTCCTGGGCCGCGGGGAGGCTCAGCCGAGTGACGTCGTCGATGATCCCAACCGTGAACGGATGGGTCGGCTCGGCTGATCCGAGGTTGCGGAAGACCTCGCCCACCATCGAAGGCGTGAACTCCTTCGATGAGAGGCCATACCGGCCGCCGATCACCTTCGGGCGCAGCCCGTCCCTGCCTGCCAGGGCGGCCACCACGTCCTGATAGAGCGGCTCGCCGGGGGCGCCCGGTTCCTTGGTCCGATCCAGCACGGCGATCCGCTCGGTGGCGTCCGGGAGGGCAGCGAGGAACGCCGGCTGATCGAGTGGCCGGTAGAGCCGGACGATGACTGCTCCGACGCGGATGCCGTCGGCGGACTGCTTCTCGACGGTCTCGATCACCGGTCCGGCGCCGGAGCCCATCACCACGAGCACGTCCGTGGCGTCTGGATGGCCGTAGTAGTCGAACAGGTGGTACGAGCGCCCGGTGAGCTCGGCGAACCGGTCCATCGTCGACTGGACGATGCCCGGGGTTGCGTCATAGAAGGAGTTCGAAGCCTCGCGCGCTTGGAAGAAGACGTCCGGGTTCTGTGCCGTGCCCCTCACGGTTGGCTGGTCCGGGTCGAGAGCCCGCATTCGGTGACCGATGATGGCGTCGTTGTCGACGAGGTCTCTCAAGCAGTCGTCGTCGATGAGTTCGATCGTCGAGATCTCGTGTGAGGTCCGGAAGCCGTCGAAGAAGTGCAGGAACGGCACCCGGGACGGGAACGTCGCAGCGTGCGAGATGGCGGCGAAGTCGTGTGCCTCCTGGACCGAACCGGACGCCAGCAGGGCGAATCCGGTCTGGCGAGCGGCCATGACGTCGGAATGGTCGCCGAAGATCGACAGCGCGTGGGTCGCCACGGTTCGGGCCGCAACGTGGATCACGGTCGGTGTGAGCTCACCTGCGATCTTGTACATGTTGGGCAACATGAGCAGCAGGCCCTGTGAGGCGGTGAACGTCGTGCCCAGCGCACCGGCGGCGACGACGCCGTGGAGCGTGCCGGCGGCGCCCGCCTCGCTCTGCATCTCGACCACGGTCGGGACCCGGCCCCACAGGTTCGGCTGTCCATCCGCCGCCCATGCGTCCGCCGCCTCGCCCATGGGGGAGGCCGGTGTGATGGGGTAGATGGCGATTGATTCGCTGAGGGCATAGGCGACGCGCGCCGCTGCCTCGTTTCCGTCGATCGTGCCTCGCACGTTGAATTCCTCCGGGATCTCGGTCTTCCCTGAACTCTCATCGCTCCGGCCCGGACGTCAATAGGGCCGAATGTCATCGACCTGCCGTTGCCTTGCCGAAAGTCCCACTTCGTTGGGACCTTTGCCTGCGCGGCCATCGCCGTCCTCAGCGAACCTGTGCCCGTCCCGGAAACGACAGGAGAAACAGTGAAGGATTCGAAACGGTTGTTCGACGGCGCTCTACTCAGCGTCGCCCTCGCCGCAGTGTTGATCTCGGTGATGGCCGTGATCGGCATGGTGACCCGACCGGACACGGTCGTCGTGGCAGGCGGCGCCGATGACTCCGGAGCGCAGGAAGTGCGTGCGCACATCTCGCTCTCCGAGTTCGCGATCGAAGGGGATCTCCGCGTTCCACCTGGCGATCTGGTGATCGAACTCCACAACGACGGCGGCATTCAGCACAATCTGCAGTTCGACGGCTCAGAGATCTCACCGATGGTCAACTCGGGAGACTCCCTCGAATTCGACATCGGCAATGTGCAGCCAGGGGAGTACGAGATCATCTGCGCCGTTCCCGGACACAGCGCCGCTGGCATGACGGCCACCTTGGTCGTCGATCCCGCGGCCACCCTGGAGGACGCCGGCGCCGTCCACGGTGGCCACGACGAGGACACCGACTGGGCCGCGCTCGACGAGATGATGCTCGAGTCCATCCGCAAGTTCCCCGCCGAGACAGAGGGCGTCGGCAACCAGGTGCTCGAACCGAAGATCGCGGCGGATGGCACCAAAGAGTTCGAATTGACTGCAGCGATCACACCCTGGGAAGTCGAGCCCGGCCGGGTCGTCGATGCCTGGACCTACAACGGGATCGTTCCCGGCCCGATGATTCAGCTCGATGTGGGCGACAAGGTGCGGGTTCACATCCAGAACGACCTCCCGATGGGTACCGACATCCACTGGCACGGCATCCGGACCCCGAACGACATGGATGGCGTGGCACCGATCACCCAGGACCTGATCCGGTCGGGACAGGACTTCACGTACGAGTTCGTGGCCGAGAAACCCGCCGTCGGGATGTATCACGCCCATCACCATGGCCACGTCCAGATTCCCAACGGGATGTTCGCGGTCATGTTCATCGGCGAGATGCCGCTGCCCAGGGGCCAGACGATCAGTGGTACCACCATCCCTGAGGATCTCGAGATCGCTCAGGAGTTCCCGATGGTGTTGAACGACGCCGGCGTGATCGGTTTCTCGCTCAATGGGAAGTCGTTCCCGGCGACCGCGCCGATCGTGGTCACCGAAGGCGATTGGATCCTTGCGCACTACTACAACGAGGGTCTGCAGATCCACCCCATGCATCAGCACCAGTTCCCACAGCTCGTGGTTGCGAAGGATGGAATCCCACTTGACAACCCGTACTGGGCGGACACCGTCAATGTCGCCCCTGGTGAGCGATACTCGGTCCTGATGCACGCCGATACGGCCGGCGTCTGGGTCTGGCACTGTCACATCCTGACCCACGTCGAACGCGACGAGGGCATGTTCGGCATGGTCACTGCCATGGTCGTTCAGGAGAGCGACAGCTGAGACGATGGCCCCGCGCCCTCGGGGGCGTGGGGCCATCGATGTGGTGTTTGACGCCTACGTCTTGACGAGCAGCACGTCACATGGGGCCAGGTGGGCGACCCGGTGGCTCGTCGATCCCAGTAACAGCGACGACAGGTCGCCACGCCCACGGGTTCCGAGCACGACCAGGGACGCCCCGACGTTGGCGACGTAGTCGTTCAGCACGTCGCCCGGATAACCGTCGAGGTCGACGCGCTCCCATTCGATGTGCGACATCTCCAGGAGTGGCAGCAGGCGTTCCCACACCTTCTTGCGATGTGTGGTCGCGAAGTCCACGGGCTCCGACAGCGTCGTCGCGAAATACATCAACGGCGGGTGATACACGTGGACGGCATGCAGCGACTCGTTGCGGAGCCGCGCCTCGTCGATCGCCTTCCTCAGGACTCGCTCACTCACCGGAGATTCGTCAACTCCCACCACGATCGGCATGTCGTTCCTTTCCTCATCATCGAGTCTCCCAGCCGGCCCCGATCGCGCCAGGGGCCCTTGTCACGAAGATCACGCGTTGTGCGCATCTTCTCACGCCGGCGTTACCTTTGCCCTGTTCCGATCGAGAGGTTCCATGAGAGTCGCCGTATTCAGCGCCAAGAGTTACGACCGCGAATTCCTGGCTGCGCTGGAGCAGAGTCACGAGATGAGGTACCTCGAGCCCCGGCTCGATCGGATGACCGCCCCGCTCGCCGACGGATGCGAGGCGGCCTGCCTCTTCGTGAACGACACCGCCGATCGCGACGCGCTCTCGGGCCTCGCCGAATCGGGGGTGAGGTTTCTCGCGCTCCGGTCTGCCGGGTTCAACAACGTCGACCTCGACGCCGCCCGTGAGCTGGGGTTCCGTGTCGCCCGCGTTCCCGGATACTCGCCGTATGCCGTGGCAGAGCACGCGGTGGCGTTGATGCTGGCGCTGGATCGGCGCATCCATCGGGCGTATGCCCGGGTCAGGGAAGGCAACTTCTCGCTCGAGGGTCTCCTCGGATTCGATCTCCGGCTCCGCACGGTCGGGATCGTCGGAACCGGGAAGATCGGTCACGCCGTGGCGACGATTCTGCGTGGTTTCGGCTGCCGCCTGCTGGCCTACGACGTCCACCAGAACCCCGATTGTCTCAGCCTGGGGGTCGAGTACGTCGATCTCGATCGGCTCTTCTCGGAGTCCGACGTCATCACGCTCCACTGTCCGCTCACACCCGAGACGTATCACCTCGTCGACGAGCAGGCGATCTCGAAGATGAAGCCCGGCGTGATGATCATCAACACCAGTCGGGGAGCGCTCGTCGACACGCCGGCGGCCATCGAGGGCCTCAAGACGCGGATGATCGGGCACCTCGGACTCGACGTCTACGAGGAGGAGGGCGATCTCTTCTTCGAGGATCAATCGGATCGAGTGATCACCGACGACGTCTTCAGCAGGCTGCTCACCTTTCCCAACGTGATCGTCACCGGCCATCAAGCCTTTTTCACGAGGAACGCGCTGAGCGAGATCGCCAGGGTGACCGGTGAGAATCTCGACGCGTTCGCTGCCGGCACGCCCTCTCTGAACGAATTGACCTGAGCTCGCGACCCGAGCCCGCAATCGATTGACCAAGGTCCCACATCTTCGTGACCTTTCCCTGACCCCGTTCTCCGTGCGTTCGTCGAAGATGGTCTTACGCCGATCGAGGAGTGACGAGCGTGGAGATCAGGAATCTCGTGGCCGGGGAAACGGTCGCATGCGGTAGAGACGTGACACTCGCCGACATCGCTGCGCTGATGATCTCCGAGGATGTTGGATCCGTTGCGGTGGTGGACGGCTCGACCTTGCTCGGGATCGTCACCGAACGCGACGTGGTTCGAGCGTTGGCGGTCGGCACCGACGCCGACGAGGCAACCGCCCGGGAGTGGATGACGGTCGACCCCGACGTCGCCGACCCCGATCTCTCGGTGGAAGACGCCGCCCGTTGGATGTTGACGGCCGGCTATCGCCATCTCCCGGTGGTCGAAGGCACCCGCTTGATGGGTGTCGTGTCGATCAAGGACGTGCTCTGGGCGCTGGACGGTGTGTTGGCTTTCGGGGATTCCGGATGAAGTACCACACGCTCCGCAAGTCGACGGCCGTCGCGTTTGCACCGGCCGCGGCCGCGGCCGCCCGAGGGGACCTGGTGCCGATTCTCTCCGGTACCACTTCCGTGAGCGTCCATCTGCCCGGAGCGCACGTCGCCTTCGATCTCGACGTCCGAGCCGAGGCTCCCATCGAACTGCATTCACATCGGGCGACCTTGATCGTGATCCCGATCGAGATCATTGCGCTCGAGACTGCCGCTCATCTTCCGAAGTTCGTCGGATCGATCGAGCTCTCCTGCTCGGGCGATCGGACGTTCGATGTCGTGCTCGAGGGCGAGTTCGATGGACCGTTCGAGCGCGCCGCCGATCTCGTTCCTGCCCGTGAGATCCTCGAAGCCGTGCTCGACGAGTTCGCAGATCGGATCGAGCAACATGTGGTGAGCTCCGATCCGACATTGGGGATCCCGTTCTGATGTTGGTGCGATACTTCACCACTGCCAGGGCGCCTCATTCCCATGTCGAATCCGTCATGGGCAACCTCGAGGAGGAGATCGCCGACTCCGCCACCGACGCCTATCGGGAGGGCGAGGAGTTGCATCAGCGGATGGAGGCTGGTGGCGGCGTCCCGGCCAAGGACGTCCTCCTCAATGTCGGACAAGCCCGGATTCGGCGCGATGGCTTGGCATTCCCCGTGACCTGGCGTGCGACCGGCCCGACAATGCTCTTTCCCCGGATGGCCGCAGACCTCGTTGTCGCGCCGATCGACGAGAAGTCGACGTCCTTCGTGTTCGAGGGCACCTACGAACCGCCCCTTGGGTTCGTAGGTGGAGCGTTCGACCGGCTCGTCATGAACCGGCTGGCCGAGATGACCGTGAAGATCTGGGTCGATCGCGTCGTCGACCTCGCCGAGAAGACCTGGGTCGAGGAACAACGTCGCCGCCTCGCGCAGGGTGACGAGGGCGTCGCCGTCGGGTCAAGCAGGAATCCGCGCTTCGACGACGGTCCCGGTCCCATGCTCGCTACGGATCGATAGTTCGCCGTTGAGGCGCTCGACCCGGGCTTCCAGGTTGCCCATTCCGAGACCGCGAACCACGGAGTTCGGATCGAAGCCGGTGCCGTCATCGGCCACCGACAGCACGACGCAATCGTGGAACGAGTCGATGTCGACGGTGACGCGTCCTGCTCCGGAGTGGCGCAACGCATTCGACACCGCCTCCTGAACGATGTGTCGGATGTCATCGGCGAACCTCGACTCGGGCAGCTCCTCGACGGTCATGTTGAGGGTGACCATGGCGTCATAGGGCTCGGCGAGCCTGTCGAGGAGGCGTTTCATCGACCCGCGTGCTGTCTCGTCGATGCGGCCAGGGTGCGACAGATCGAAGATGAGGGAACGCAACTGCGTGATCACGTCGTCGATCTTGTCGACGGTCGCATTGAGCTCGCGAGCCGCTCGGGCGTCGATTCGCATCGCCAATCCCTGCAGCCCGAGGCCGAGGCCGAAGAGATCCTGGATGATCGAGTCATGGATGTCCCTGGCGATGCGCTCTCGTTCGCCGACGATGGCCAACTCGTTGATCCGCTCGTTCAGCCTGGCGGTGTTGATCGCCGATCCGGCAAGTGTCGCAAGGCCCTGCACGATCGCCTCGTCTGCCTCGGTGAAACCGCCCGGCTTCTCGGTGAGGTAGAGGTTGCCGAAGATCTTGTCGCCGGCGGAGACCGGAACACCCAGGAACGATCCCATCGTCGGGTGGCCGGGAGGGAATCCGACCGAGTCGGCGTGATCGGTGATCTCGTCGAGCCTGAGCGGCTCTCCGGTCCGGATCAACGTACCGAGTACGCCCTTGCCGACCGGGAGGTGGCCGATGCTCGCAACCATGCCGGGATCCATGCCGAGGTGGTGGAACTCGGAGAGCGTCCCATGCCCTCCGATGACCCCGAGCGCTCCGTATCGGGCCCCCGTCGTCGTGACGGCGGTGGCGACCAGCTCGTCGAGGATGGCCGTGAGGTCCGACGCCTCCACGATCGATGTCGCTGCGCTCATCAGATCGAAGATGTCTGTGTTGTCGAGTTGCGATACCAAGACGAGGTCCGATGAAGGGTGACACGACAAAGCATATCGACTCTCGTATCCGGGACATTCGACCCGGGACCGGTACAGTGCCTGCATGGCACACCGGATCCTTCTCGTCGACGATCACGAAATCGTCAGACAGGGACTCAGAGCATTGATCGACTCCCACGACGACCTCGACGTCGTCGGTGAGGGAGCCTCGGTCGAGGACGCCATCAAACGCACCGGATTCGACAGCCCGGACATGGTGTTGCTCGACGTGCGGCTGCCCGACGGGTCCGGCGTGGAGGCGTGCCGGGAGATCCGCCAGCGTTTTCCAGACGTGAAGGTCCTGATGCTGACATCGTTCGCCGACGAGGACGCCCTGATCGCCGCCATCATGGCGGGGGCCTCCGGGTATGTGCTCAAGCGCATCCGCGGCGACGAACTGATCGACAGCATCCGCCGAGTGTGCGCCGGGGAGTCCCTGCTCGATCCCGACATGGTCGGTCGGCTGTTCGACCGGCTGAGAACCGGCGGCTCCACCGACCCACTGCTCGAGAAGCTGTCCGATCAGGAGCGCAAGATCCTCGGATTCATCGCCGAAGGCATGACGAACCGTCAGATCGCTGCCGAGATGTTCCTCGCGGAGAAGACCGTCAAGAACTACGTGTCGAACATGCTCACGAAGATGGGGATGAGTCGACGAACCGAGGCGGCGGCATACATGGCCAGACTGGATGCCGAGCGTGACGAGCCGCCTGAGACGTGGGCGGACGGATCACTCGAACCGCACTGACCGATGCCGGCAGAGATCGAGCTGACGCCCGCTACGCGCCGATCCCCCGTATTCTCTTGACCGCCCACTGACATCAGCGATGCTGATCCCGCCCCAACGAAGCTCATGAGGTAACGATGGCACGGACCGCTGCCGGAACGAAGACCACGACGTCGGAACCATCCAAGGCTCCCAAGTCGAAGCGCAACTACGCCGGCCCGATCATCGGGATCGCCGTCATTGCCGCGCTGGCGGCTCTGGTGCTGCTCGACCCGCCCCCGCCTGGAGTCGAGTTCCCGTCCCAAGGCAACATCCATCTCGCCGCCCTCGAGGAGCCCCATCCCGAGTACAACTCCTCGCCGCCCAGCTCGGGGTGGCATCTCGGGTTTCTCGCCAATTGGGGCGTGAGCGAGGACCCGATCCCGCCTGAGCTGTACATCCACAACCTCGAGGACCGCGGCATCGTCATCACGTACAACTGTCCCGACGGGTGCGATCAGCTGCAGACGGATCTGACCGGGTTCGTGGAGGGTGAGGGCGGTTCCCTCCTTCTGACTCCTTACGAGGATGCGATCGTCGATCCCGACGGGGTGGAGTATCAGGCCGCTGCCATCGCCTGGAAGCGTGTCTTCTACTTCGACGACTTCGGAGACGGCACCAGGTCCGAGATCGAGACCTTCATCAGCCTGTATCAGGGAATCGACCATCACGCCGGCAGCGGTGGCGAGAACGTCTCCAACTGACGGTGCCTATCCCGGCCGACTTCTGGACCGGTCCCCGACTGTTTCGCCGTTTCGGTCCAGTCCGGAACAGACGCCGGTGGGCCGGGGCTGCCGCGTGTGGCTGACGTTGCTCGGTGACAGATCGCCTATGTGGCGAGTGCACCGGCAGTGAGGGCCAGCGCGACCAGCAGTTGGAGTCTGGCCGTGCCGCCGAGAACTCCGATCAACGCTTCGGGAGACGCCTCGCGATAGACCCGCCCGACCAGGGGCCGGGCGAACGGCAGGAACACCACGCTGATCCCGGCGAGGACCGGAATCCATCCGAGTCCCGCCGAGACGGCGATCACGGCGAACGGTGCGATCAGCAACATCGAGTAGAGGCGGCGAGATCGACCAGGACCGATCATCACGGCCAGCGTTCGCTTGCCCACCCGCTGATCGGTCTCGAGGTCGCGGATGTTGTTCGCCATCAGGATCGCTGCCGCCAACGAACCCATCACAGCGCCGAGGATCCACGCAGAAATGCCGGCTGTTCCGTCGTGGGCGAATCTGGTTCCGACGGTCGCCACGAAGCCGAAGAACACGAACACCATCACTTCGCCGAGCCCTCGGTACCCGTATGGGATGGGTCCACCCACATAGGTCAGCATGGCGAGGACCGAGACTGCTCCTATCACCAGGATCGGCCACCCCGCGATGGTGAACAGCCAGATGCCGGTCGCAGCGGACACCGCCACGCTGGCGGCGACCGCCGCCCACATCTGACGCGGGGTGATGATTCCGGCCGTCACCATGCGGGGAGGCCCGACGCGTTCG
>JAHEDH010000066.1 GCA_024641285.1 bacterium
CCAGGTGCCGACCGTTCCGGTGGACTACGCCGCCCCTCAGATCCTCAACTCCGCTCCAGCGGCCGACGAGAGCACCGAGGGCTACGTCGATCGGATCCTGCGGGCCCGTCAGGCGCAAATCGAGTCGGGTGAGTTCCAGACGTTTGGCATCGACGTGCTCGTGCGGGCTCCCGTTTCCCAGGAGGCATACAGCTGGGACCTGATCGACAAGGGTCTCAAGAACGGCAAGCTCCCAGCATCGGTTCTCATGTCGGTGGGATCCTGTGTCCTCGAGCGCGACGCCGCCTACACCATGTCCCAGATGGTCGAGGCAGCGGCCTCGGACGGCATCACGCTCCGTCCGGCCTGGTGCTACCGCAACATCTCTCAGCAACACTCGACATTCGAGGCGAACTGTCCGTTGGTCGAGCCGTCGGAACCGATGGTCGATCCTCTCACCGGCTCGCCCGTCGTAAACGACGACGGCCAGCCCGTGATGACGGTCACCGGACCTCCAGAACGCAGTTGCACATTGCCGACGGCGACACCGAGCCGATCGAATCACGGGTGGGGGCGGGCAGTCGACTTCGAGGTCCGTAACCGAACGATGGGTTGTGGAGACTCGGCATTCCGGTGGCTCCAGGAGAACGCCGGGGACTTCGGCTGGATCCATCCTGATTGGGCGCAGTGCAACCGCGCCACTCGTGAGCCGTGGCACTGGGAATACGGGGGTCTCCAACTCCTGCCCTTCCCGAGCCTGCTCCCGCCGGCACCGGTGATCCCCCCTGCCAACGTCGAGTAGTCGACGCCCGGGAAGGGACTTTCGAATCTGCCCTTCGGCTGGATCGACCGGCACCGTGATGACTACTCTTCGGCCCGCGCACGGGCCGAATGGACCGTGCTGAATCAGGAGGCATTCAACGTGAAGAAACACACTCGTTTGATCGCGCTGCTCATGGCGCTGGCGCTCGTGCTTGCGGCTTGTGGCGGCGACGACACAGCGGAAACGACGACGGCCGAAGACGGTGGGCTCATCTGTGAAGTCACCGACGTCGGCGGCGTCGACGACAAGGGCTTCAACGCTTCGGCGTGGGCCGGCGCCCAGCGGGCAGCGGCCGATTTCGGTGCCGAGGCCAAGGTGCTCGAGTCGCAGGCCGAGACCGACTACGAGGTCAACCTCAACTCGTTCATCGACGACGACTGCGATCTGATCGTCACGGTCGGATTCCTGCTCGGTGACGCAACCCAGACCGCCGCCAACGCCAACCCCGAAGAGAGCTTCACGATCGTCGACTTCGCGTACGACGAGGGAGTGATCGAGAACAACAACGTCAAGGGCCTCGTGTTCAACACCGACGAAGCCGCCTTCCTCGCCGGCTACGCCGCAGCGGCGGTGACCGAGACCGGCGTCGTTGGCACCTTCGGCGGCATCAACATCCCACCGGTCACCATCTTCATGGATGGGTTCGTGCGGGGTGTGCGCTACTACAACAGCGAGAAGGGCACCGACGTCCAGGTGCTCGGATGGGACCCGGACACCCAGGAAGGTTCGTTCACGAACAACTTCGAGAGCCTCGACGACGGCCGCGCCTTCGCGCAGAGCCTGGTCGACGAGGGCGCCGACATCGTGATGCCGGTCGCCGGTCCCGTGGGCCTCGGCTCGGCGGCGCTCGCCAGCGAGCTGGGGACATTCTCGATCGTGGGTGTCGACGTCGACGGCTTCGAAGCCGACTCGAACAACGCCGGCGTCTATCTGACATCCGTGCTCAAGCGGATCGACAATGCGGTCTACGCCGCATCGGACGACGCCTTGAACGGTTCCTTCGACGGCTCGCTCTACATCGGGACGCTCGAGAACGAGGGTGTTGGTATCGCTCCGTTCCACGACAAGGCCGACATGGTCTCGAGTGAGCTTCAGGCCGAGCTCGATCAGCTCCAGGCAGACATCATCAGCGGGGCAGTGGACATCAAGTCCTGAGCACCGGCTGAGAAGTCGACATCGAGGGGCCCCCTCCAATCGGAGGGGGCCTTTCGCTTTCCCCCTGCCGAAGGTCCCATTTGATGAGGACGGACAAACCCCGGTTCGGCAAGCTTATGAAGGGATCTCGCCGCCTATCCTCCGACCGGTTGGTCACTGCGGCGGAGGTGTTCGTTGAAGCTCGAACTGAAGGGGATCACGAAGCGGTTCCCCGGAGTCGTGGCGAACGATCACGTCGACCTCGAGATCGAGACGGGAGAGATCCTCTGTCTCCTCGGGGAGAACGGCGCCGGGAAGTCGACGCTCATGAACATCCTCTACGGTCTGTACTCGGCCGACGAGGGTGACATCGTCATCGACGGCAAAGTCCAGAACTTCGCCGGTCCGGGTGACGCCATTGCCGCCGGAATCGGCATGGTCCACCAGCATTTCATGCTTGTACCGGTGTTCACGGTGGCCGAGAACGTCGTGCTCGGTGTCGAGCCGATGCGCTCTGCGGGCATTCTCGACCTCGACGAGGCACGCCGGGACGTCGAAGCGATCTCGAACCAGTACAACCTGGCCGTCGATCCCAATGCGGTGATCGAGGAGCTGCCCGTCGGCATCCAACAGCGCGTCGAGATCATCAAAGTGCTGTTCCGCGACGCCGAGATCCTCGTGTTCGATGAGCCCACGGCGGTCCTCACCCCACAGGAGGTCGATGAGTTCTTCAAGATCGTCGACAAGCTGAAACAAGACGGCAAGGGGATCATCTTCATCACCCACAAGCTCAAGGAGGTCCTGGAGATCGCCGACCGGATCGCGGTGCTCCGGAGAGGTGCGGTGGTCGGAACGGCCGATCCGGCCACGGCCACCGAGAGCGGGCTGGCCGAGATGATGGTGGGACGCCCCGTCGACCTCATGGTTCACAAGGCTCCCTCGCATCCCGGAGAGGCCGTGTTGTCGGTATCGGACCTCACCGTCATGAACATCCAGGGCAGAAAGGCGGTCGATGGCGTCTCGTTCGAGGTTCGACGCAACGAGATCGTCGGGATCGCGGGTGTCCAGGGCAATGGCCAGACGGAGCTGGTCGAAGCGCTCACGGGATTGCGTGAAGTCGCCGGCGGAACCGTCTTGATCCAGGGGGAAGACCACACCGACTCGAATCCACGGCAGATCCACAACGCAGGCGTGGCTCACGTCCCCGAGGACCGTCAGAGATCCGGGTTGATCCTGGGATTCACCCTCACCGAGAACTTCGTCCTCGATTCATACCATGCCGTTCCGTTCTCGGAAGGGATCAAGATGGATTGGAAGGCCAGTCGCGAGGAGGCCAACCGGTTGATCGAAGAGTTCGACGTGAGGACGCCGTCTTCGGAGATCCCGGCGAGCAACCTGTCGGGCGGCAATCAGCAGAAGGTGATCGTCGCCAGGGAATTCGGTCGCCAGGTCGACCTCGTCATCGCCTCGCAGCCGACACGAGGAGTCGATGTCGGCTCGATCGAGTTCATCCACGAGCGGATCGTCTCCGAGCGCGACGCGGGTTCCGCGGTGCTCATCGTCTCCACGGAGCTGGACGAGGTGATGGCGTTGTCCGACCGGATCCTGGTGATGTTCGACGGCCGGATCGTGGCCGAGAAGCGTCCCGAGGAGACGACGAACGCCGAGCTCGGTCTCTACATGGCGGGAGCATCATGAGCGACGTGACACCTACCAGCAAGCCCGATCAGCCCGAAGACAGGTCGTCCTTCGTTGCGGACGTCACCGGGGTCGGTCGGATCGATTGGCGATCGAACATCCTGATCCCGGCGCTGGCGATCCTCAGCGCGCTGGTGGTCGGGGCGATATTCATCGCCCTCGGCGATCTCGACACGCTTCGGCTGTGGGGAAGCGACCCCGGGCGGGCCCTGTCGGAGACCTTCGGGACGCTCGGCGACGCATATGGCGCGCTCTTCCGCGGCGCGCTGGGAGGCATCAACCCGATCTCCGAGACCTTGACGAGGGCAGCCCCGTTGATTCTCGCCGGTCTTGCGGTGGCGGTCGGCTTCCAGGCAGGGCTGTTCAACATCGGTGCGAACGGGCAGATGCTGATCGGCGGAATGTTCGCGCTCGTCGTCGGATTCCAATTCGATCTCCCACTGTTGATCCACATTCCACTCGCCATCGTCGCTGCGTTCATCGGCGGGGCGCTCTGGGGGGCGATCCCCGGGTATCTGAGGGCGAAGACGGGCGCACACGAGGTCATCACGACCATCATGTTGAACTTCATCGCATTGCGGCTCGTCGACTACCTCCTGACGGTGAAGTTCTTCCAACTCGAGGGCCGCAACGATCCGGTTTCCAAGAGCGTGCTCGACAGCGCCAGGTACCCGAAGCTGATCGAGTTCATCAATCCCCGCTATCGGGTCCACCTCGGCATCATCATCGCCATCCTCGTTGCCGTCGGGGTGTGGTGGCTGCTCTACCGGTCGACGATCGGATTCGAGTTCCGGGCGGTCGGCGCCAATCCGGACGGTGCCCGCTATGCGGGAATGAATGTCGTGTTCTTGTACGTGGCGGTGATGGCCGTTGCAGGTGGTCTCGCAGGGCTCGCAGGTGGTGATCAGGTGGTCGGGACCCTCGGCCGGGCGACATCGGGCTTCTCCGGTGTGATCGGGTTCGACGCGATCGCTCTCGCGCTGCTCGGGAGGTCACATCCTTTCGGGGTGGTTGCCGCAGGGCTGCTGTTCGGGGGCCTCGCTGCCGGTGGCCAGGCGATGCAGGCGACCACCAACGTCGGGATCGACATCGTTCAGGTCATTCAGGCCTTGATCATCGTCTTCATCGCCGCACCGGCTCTCATCAAGGCCATCTTCCGGGTTCGGGCCGAAGCCGAGTCGGCCCAGGTGTCACAGGGGTGGGCAACGTGACCGCAGTCATGACCAGACCGACCGACAGCCGCTCACCGGCAGAACTTCGCCGAAGCCGCGTGCTCGCAATCGTCTATCTCGTCCTCGCCCTGTTGGTTCTGTGGGCCTTCGGGTTCGGCTCCGAGGGGTCGGCCACCTTCGTGATCAGTCGGCCTGGAGATGCCATCCGAGTTGGTGATATCTCCGTGCCCGGCGCGGGCCTGGCTTTCGTCGTGGCGGCGGTTCTGGCATTCCTCGGAGCGAGACAGTGGATGGCAGGATTCGGATCGAAGACCAACCTCGTGCTCGCAATCGGCCTCGGCCTCGTTGCGCTGTCGTTTCTCGCCTGGGCCGCCGACGGTGCCTCGTTCAGCCTGGTCGGATTGCTCCAGGAAGCGATCAAGCGTGCGGTGCCGATCACCTTCGGTGCGGTGAGTGGCCTCCTGTGTGAACGCACGGGCATCATCAACATCGGTATCGAAGGGATGCTGCTCGGCGGTGCGTTCACCGGGGCAATCGTCGGGTCGACGCTCGGTGCCACGGCGGCAATGATCGCCGCTGCGTTGGTGGGTGGCCTGCTGGCGTTGCTCCTCGCCGTCCTGACCGTCAAGTACCGGGTGGATCAGATCATCGCAGGTGTCGTGATCAACATCTTCGTCCTCGGCTTGACGTCGTTCTACACGTCGCAGTTCCTGGTGGCGAACCCCGCGCTGAACAACGCGCCGATCATGCGGGCGTTCGGCATCCCGCTGCTGGCGGACATCCCGCTGATCGGTCCGGTGCTCTTCGACCAGAACATCTTCGTCTATGCCATGTATCTGCTGGTCGCAATCACGACCTTCACGCTCTTCAGGACGCGGTGGGGGCTGCGGACCCGCGCAGTCGGCGAGAAGCCGCGAGCGGCGGACACCGTCGGTATCAACGTCTATCGGACGAAATACCGCAACGTGATCATCGGGGGTCTCGTCGCGGGGTTCGGAGGTGCGTATTTCACGATCGGCTCGGTGGGCCGCTTCGACGAGAACATGACGGCAGGTCGCGGCTTCATCGGGCTGGCGGCGATGATCTTCGGCCGGTGGCATCCGGTCGGTGCCGTTTCGGCGGCTCTCGTGTTCGGGCTGGCCGACTCGCTGCAGGTGAAGCTCGGGATCCTCGACACGCCGATTCCTTCCGAGTTCCTCGCCATGGCGCCATACCTGGTGACGATCGTCGTCGTCGCCGGTCTCGTCGGCCGCAGCCGCCCACCCTCCGACTACACCGCCTACGTCAAGGAGTAGGTTGACTCCGTCGCCGCGTGGCCGCTCGCTCGCTGGCGCTCGCATTGCTGCGTGTCTTCACTTCGTGAGCGTGTTGTCGCTTCGCGAGCGTGTGCGCGAGTCCTGAAGGCTCACGGATCAAACGCCCCCATTCGTGCGCCGCTCCTAGGGGTGCGGAGACGCCGCCGCAGGCGATGACACGCTTCGGCGGAGGCCGCCAGGCCGGAGCCGAAAGACACGCTGCGATGCGAAGCGAGCAAGACACGCTTGTGTCGGGGCTACGGGGCGGTGGTTGTGGTTTCGTCGGGGATGACCAGGGAGGTGGCGGGGGCGGACACTTCGGCGGAGGGGTAGCCGAAGACCTCGATCTGTTGGATGGCGAGCTCGCTGAACACCCGGTCCTCCGTTGGTGAGGGCAGATACGCGTCACTGATGACGATCTGGATCTCGAAGGTGTTGACGGCAGAGAACTGCAACGGCTGGGCGCCACCCTCGTCTGCGAGCTCGAAGAGCACCGGAGCAGCGCCACCGTCGATGGTGATGTCCTTCGCCCGGTAGTTCTGTCGCAGGCCCGGGTCGTCCGCGGCGAGATTCGTCCACACGACGCCAGTGATGACGCTTCGCTCGGCGAGGATGAGCGTGATCGTGACGTCGGTCCCCTCCTCGAGCTCGTCCCAGTTGATCTGGTATTCGCCGCCGGCGTCGTCGATCAGGTTGTCGCAACCGAGGCTGGCGAGGCCGGACACGGAGCAGTCGGCCCGGAGCACGTTGAGTTCCCGCGTCTCGGGGGTCGGCGGGACCGTGGTGGTCGTCGTCGAGCCGTTCGCCTCCACTCCGGTATCGGTCTCGTCTCCACTGAAGATGTTGAAGACGATGGCGATCACCACGACGACGGTCAACAAGCCTGCGATCGCCAACACGGCGCGCACCCCGGCCGTCGCCTGCACGGAGGGTCGGGGCGCAACCGGCAGAGGGCCCTGTGAGAGGCGGGCCCCGCACTCCTCACAGTGGCGGTTCGTGGTCGGGTTCGGGGAGCCGCACGACGGGCATTGGACTTCGCTGCGTGGGAAGCGGGCAGGGGCCGTGGGCCGGTCGATCGGTGGTTCGCCGGACAGCGAGAATTCCTCGAAATCACCGGCGTCATCGTCGATGCCGGGGTCGGTCGGATCGATCCACGCCCCGCACTCGGGGCAGAACTGTTGGTCCTCTCCAACCACAGAACCACAGTTGTCACACACGTGTCGTGCCAATTCGCCTCCTCACGTGCTCGGTATTCTGCCACGGTGCCTGCGTACTTCCTGATCAGAGAGACCGAGCGATGGGGGCCGTCGACCCTGCTGGGCGCCGCGATCCTGGTCTCGGTCCTCGTGCTGGCCGGTTACTACTGGCTGTCGAGACGACGGTGAAGAGGCGCCGCCTTTCTTGTCATGGTCGGGCGATAGGCTCCCGATCGTGACCTTTCGGTGTGATTCCTGTGGCTACCAGAGCGCGAAATGGATGGGCTTCTGTCCGCAATGCAGCAGTGGCGGGCCGCTGACCGAGGTCGCCGAGACGACCCGCAACCGCTCGAAGCGTCGTGGCGCCCCACCGGTGCCGATCGCCCTGGGTGAGCAACAAGGCTCGGAAGTGATCCGAACCAACACGGGCCTGGGCGAGCTCGATCGGGTGCTCGGTGGCGGTCTGGTCGACGGATCCGTCGTGTTGGTGGGCGGCGAGCCGGGTGTCGGGAAGTCCACGCTGCTCCTCCAGATGGCCGGGAGTCTCGCTGCTAGCGGTCACAGCGTCCTGGTCGCCTCCGCCGAGGAGTCCGCCCAACAGGTGGGGCTGAGAGCCAGGCGGCTGGGTGTCGAGTCTTCGGATGTGCTGCTCCTCGCCGAAGACGACGTCGACGCCGTGATCTCGGCGGCCCGCGAGCTCTCGCCCAAAGTGCTCATCATGGACTCGATACAGACGGTCGGGGCCCCCGACGTGGCGTCGGCGCCCGGCTCGATCACCCAGGTGAGAGAAGCTTCCTCCCGACTCATCAGGTTCGCCAAGACGTCCGGCACGTCGGTGGTGCTCGTCGGCCACGTCACCAAGGACGGCGCACTCGCCGGCCCGAAGACCCTCGAGCACATGGTCGATGTCGTGTTGTCACTCGAAGGCGACCCCGACCGGGGGTTCCGGGCGCTCCGCAGCTTCAAGAACCGCTTCGGGGCGACCCACGTCGTCGCCCTGTTCGAGATGCTGTCGGAGGGCATGATCGAAGTGGCCGACCCCTCGGAGGCGTTCCTGGCGGAGTGGCAGTCGAACGTCCCCGGAACCGTGGTGTTTCCCGCGGTGGAGGGCCGGCGTTCTGTGATGGTGGAGATACAAGCACTGGTCACGAAGACCACCACCCCGCAGCCGCGCCGCTCCGTCAGGGGGGTCGATGCTCCCCGGGTGCACCAGTTGCTGGCAGTCCTCGACCGCCACGCCGGTCTGTACCTGGGAGACCACGAGGTGTACGTGAACGTCGTCGGAGGCTGGAAGGTCACCGAGCCAGGGGCGGATCTCGCCATCGCCCTCGCCATCGCCAGCTCGGCCGTCGATTGCCCCCTGGGCTCGACGGCCGCATGGGGCGAGGTCGGGCTGGCCGGAGAGGTCCGTCCGGTTCCATACGACACCAGGCGGCGCGAGGAGGCGGAGCGGCTCGGGGTGAAGACCCTGATCTCGTCGGAGAACCGCCTTCGGGTGAGCAGTGCGCTGGTGCTGGCCGGGCTCGGTGTGGTCACGTAGCGACGTTCGATGGGGTGATGCCTGGCGCCTGCCCGAGCTGATAGTCTTGCGAACAGTGCCCGAAGCCCATTCGAACCATCAATCGACGCTTGAACGTCTCGCTCCCGGATCGGCGCTGCGAGCCGGTCTGGAGCGCATCATCCAGATGGGAAAGGGAGCGATCATCGTCATCGGGGACGGCCCGAAGATGGACGCGATCTCGAGCGGTGGGTTCATCTTCGACCAGCCGGTGTCGTACACACCGGCCAAGCTCTCCGAACTGGCGAAGATGGACGGAGGTATCGTTCTCAACACTTCCGGCGATCACCTGATGCGCAGCAACGTCCATTTCGTCCCGTCGAACGAGATCCGCACCGACGAGACCGGTTCTCGGCACCGCACCGCGCAGCGCATCGCCATCCAGACCGGCTACCCCGTCGTGGCGGTGAGCGAGGGCCGGCGCATCGTCACGGTGTACTTCGAGGATCAGAAGGTCGAGCTTCGCAGTCCCACCGAGATCGCTGCACGGGTGAACCAGGAGCTGCAGACGCTCGATCGCCTGCGGCGCCGTCTCGACGAGGCCGAGGTGAGCCTGACCCAGTTCGAGATGACGGGTCTCGTCACCTACCGGTCCGTGGTGACGCTGATCCAGCGAAGCGAGCTGGTCAGGCGGGTGGGTGAGTCCATCGAGGATCAAGTCGTCCAGTTGGGCGACGAAGGTCGCCTGGCGTACATCCAGCTCGACGACATGGTCCGCGGTGTCGACCATCTCCGGTTCATCACCATGCGCGATTACACCCCGACACGCCGGGTGGCGCTGGCTCATGCGGCGCTCGAGCGCATCGACGCCCTTGAGGAGTCCAAGATCCACGATCCGGGCGAGATCGGGCGTGCCCTCGGGTTCGACGAACTGGACGAGCCTGTGGTTCCGCGCGGGTACCGGCTGCTGTCGAAGGTCGGCCGGCTCCCCGAGACCGTCCGGGAGGAGCTCGTGCGGCACTTCAAGACGTTGCCGAAGATGCTCAACGCCTCAGTAGAGCAATTGGAGCTCGTCGAGGGCATCGGCGCGACCAGAGCCGACTATCTCATCCACTACTTCGACCGCCTGCACACGGCCGCGGAGAACTGGGCGCCCTCGGCGTTGTAGCCTCTGGCGGCCGGCCGGGCCGGCAAGCACTGTACAATGCCCCCGAATGGCTAAAACCAAAGACTCGAAGTACGGCGTCGGCGACAAGGTGGTCCACCCCCAACACGGTGCGGCCACGATCGCCAGGAAGCTGAAGCAGGAGTTCGGCGGACAGAAGCGCGATTACTTCGTGCTGGACATCGCCACCGAGCAGCTCACGGTGATGGTCCCCGTCGACAACATCGAAGAGGTCATCCGACCGGTGATCTCGAAGAACAAGGCCCGGGAGGTCCTGGCGGTCCTGAAAGAGGAGCCTCAGGAGGCCGGTTCGAACTGGTCCCGCTGGTACAAGGTCCTGAACGAGAAGATGACCTCCGGCGACATCTTCCAGGTCGCTGAGGTGGTTCGCGATCTCAACTACGCCCAGCAGACCAAAGGCATCTCTCCTGCGCTCAAGCGGATGCTCTCGAAGGCTCGGACCACGTTGACCTCCGAGTTGCAGTTCGCCTTGGACGTCGATGAGGAAGATGCGATCAAGAAGCTGGACAGGGCGCTGCCCACGTTCGATTCCCCGGACGAATGAGCTCGATCCGGGTCGGTTGGGGGTTCGACGCCCACCGGTTCGGAGGCGAGCCACCGTTGATCCTCGGAGGCGTCGAAGCGTCGTCTGAGCGTGGTGTCGAAGCGACCTCGGATGGAGACATCGTCGCCCATGCTGTGATCGACGCCCTGTTGGGGGCAGTTGCGCTGGGCGATCTCGGCTCGTTCTTCCCGTCCGACGATCCGATCTGGCATGGCGCCGACAGCTTCCACATGCTCGACCTCACGCTTTCGGAGCTCGCGGCCCACGGCTGGCGCCCCACCTTCGTCGATGTCACCGTGATCGCCCAAACGGTCCGAGTCGGTCCGATCCGTGAGGAGATCCGCATCAACCTCGCTGCAGGTCTCGGCCTGGATGCAGGCGCCGTCGGCGTCAAAGCCACGACCACGGACGGCATGGGGTGGATCGGGGCCGATGAGGGGATCGCGGCCGCCGCCACGGCGACGGTCGAGAGTTTCGATCGCGCCGAGATGGTTTCGGGCAACACCGGGCTGCTCGGCGTGCTCGAGGGCCCCCGCCGCCCCCGAGACCCCGACTGGCAGGCCTGGTATCAGTCGCTCAACGCCGAATCGTCGTCGAAGGACCCCGTCCGATGGGCGGCGGCGCTCCGAGACCTCCACCACGCCCAACACGTCGACGGGATCTCCCCTGCGCTCACGGCCATGATGCGGTCGTTGCGGAGCCGGTTGTTGCCCCTGGTCGCACAACAGCTGGCCATCGACCCCGAGACCGCTGCTGCCGCAATGGACCGGGCCCTGTCGCAGTCGGAGCCTCCGCTCGACTGAGCCCCATCACCGCATTCAGGACAGGGTCGGTGCCGCCCTAGAGTCAACGGATCATGACTTCCCAGATCAGAGTCACCAACACGCTGACGCGCCAGACCGAGGATTTCGTGCCCGTATCGGGAAACGAGGTCAAGATGTACGTTTGCGGTCCGACCGTCCAGTCGCCTCCCCACCTCGGGCATGGCAGGGCGGGGGTTGCGTTCGACATGATCAGGCGATATCTCAGCTACCGGGGCTATGACGTCACGTTCGTCCGCAACATCACCGACGTCGAGGACAAGATCATCGCGGCCGCTGCCGAGACGGGCGAGACCACCGAGGAGTTGAGCGCACGGGTGGCGGGAGCATTCAGCGATGCGTACGGCAAGCTCGGGGTTCTGGAGCCCGATGTCGAGCCCAGGGCGACCGACCACATCGATGAGATGCTCGACTTGATCGAGCGCCTGATCGACAGGGGTCTGGCGTATGCGACGGACAACGGTGACGTGTACTTCTCGGTTCGCACACTCGAGGGCTACGGCAAGCTCTCGGGCCAGGACGTCGACGAGATGCGAGCCGGAACTCGCGACATCGTCGGCGAACTGAAGCACGATCCTGCCGATTTCGCGCTGTGGAAGTCGGCCAAGCCGGGCGAACCGTCATGGGACTCGCCCTGGGGTGTCGGACGGCCCGGCTGGCACATCGAGTGCTCGGCCATGGCACAGAAGTATCTCGGCGAGACCTTCGACATCCACGGCGGGGGCACCGACCTCATCTTCCCCCATCACGAGAACGAGATCGCCCAATCCGAAGGGGCCAACGGCAAGACCTTCGCCAAGTACTGGCTCCACAACGGGATGGTCAACCTCGGAGGCCAGAAGATGGCCAAGTCGACCGGCCACCTCATCGATCTCGGCGAGGCCATCGAGGTCTACGGCGGTCCTGCGGTCCGGCTCTTCTATCTGCGCGCCCACTACCGATCGCCGCTCGAGTTCACCCAAGCCCTGATCGACGAGGCCCGAACGTCGCTGAGACGCATCTCCGGCATGTTGGATCGCGTCGCCTACTCATCTCATCGCGCAGAGCCCGAAGTCATCGCCTCGTTCATCGAGAAGATGGACGACGATTTCAACACTCCCGAGGCACTCGGCATCGTGTTCGAGACGGTCCGTGAGGTCAATCGCAGGCTCGACGCGGGCGAAAGCGCCGGCGCGCTGGCTGCGGCAGTCGCCGAGATGATCGATGTCCTCGGCGTGGAGCTCGAAGACGCCGGTGACGACCTCTCAGATATCTCCGATGCGGTGACTGCGCTCGCAGTCGCGCTCGGAGTCGATTCGGCCGACTCGACCGCAGCGACCCTCGACATGCTGCTCCATCGACGGGCCGGGGCGAGGGCAGATAAGGACTTCGCAACCGGCGACCGCATTCGCGACGAGCTGGCTGGGCTCGGCATCGGCATCGAGGACGGCCCTGATGGCTCGCAGTGGCATCGGCGATAGGGTCGAGGGCATTCACGCCGTCCGGGCTGCGATCGAGGCGGGCCGGGTCCGCAAGCTGATCGTCGAGCGACGCCGGGCCGAGAAATCCGAGGACATCGCTCATCTCGTATCGATGGCGCGTTCACGCGGTGTCGACGTGGAGGGGGTCGACGACGTGCGACCGCTCGCCGCCACGACGGCCCCACAGGGCGTCGTCGCGAAGTGCGAGCCGATGGAGGACCATGATCTGGCCGATCTGATCACGAGATCCACCCCCACGGCGATCATCGTCGTGGACCACGTCGAAGACACCCACAACCTCGGAGCGATCGCCAGGAGCGCCGTGGCCGCAGGCATCACATCGCTCGTCGTGCCGACCAGACGCGGAGCCCCACTCGGAGGCGCTGCGTTCAAGGCCGCTGCGGGAGCTCTCGAGCACTGTGCGATCGCAACCGTCAGTTCGACGGCCGACGCCGTCAAGGTGTTGAAGGACTCAGGCGTGTGGACGGTGGGGCTCGATGCCGAAGGCGATCAGTCGCTGTTCGGCCTCGGCCTGTTCACCGAACCGGTGGCGATCGTGGTCGGGGCCGAGACCGGTCTCGGTCGCCTCGTCCGGGACCGTGTCGACGTCGTCGCCTCGATTCCGATGGCCGGCCCGACAGAGAGCCTCAATGCCTCGGTTGCTGCCGCGCTCGCCTGTTTCGAGCTCATGCGGGTGCGGGGAGCGGGCTGACGCTCGTCTCTGTTTCACACTCGTAGCCTGCGAGAAGTCGAGAGGAGCCGGCGATTCCAGCCTTCATCTGTCGAACGTGTGGGGTTCAGTATCCGGAATCGGAGCGTCCCCCAATGGCCTGCGTGATATGCACCGACCCGAGGCAGTACGTGGGGTGGGGTGGGCAGCAGTGGGCGACGCTCCCCGAACTGGTTGCGGAGGGCCATCGGAGCGAGGTCCGTGAGGAGGAGCCGGGACTGCTCGGCCTCGGAGTAACGCCTTCGATCGGGATCGGTCAGCGGTCACTGCTCGTGACGGGCAGCGATGGGAACGTCCTCTGGGATGTCCCCGGCTTCATCGACGAGGCGGCGATGCAATCGGTCGATGATCTCGGCGGGCTCGTTGCCATCTCAGCATCGCATCCGCACTTCTATGGCGTGATCGTCGAATGGGCCGAAGCCTTCGACGTGCCGATCGTCCTGCCCGAGGCGGACCGGCGCTGGCTGGTACGCGAGTCGCGTCGGACGGAGTGGTATCGCCACCGGTATCCCATCGGGCCCGACATCACGCTGATTCGCACCGGTGGTCACTTCCCCGGCAGCGCGGTGCTGCACTGGACCGGTGCCGCAGATGGCCAGGGAGTGCTGCTCTCGGGGGATTCGATCACGGTCGTTCAAGACCGTGGGTGGGTGAGCTTCATGTGGAGCTATCCCAATCTCATACCGCTCGACGCCACCGAACTGGATCGGATCGAATCGGCGATCGAGCCGTTCGACTTCGACCGCATCTATGGCGGCTGGTGGGGGAGGGTGGTATCGCACGATGGTCGAGGAGTCGTCCGTCGGTCTATCGAGCGCTACCGGACGGCGATCACCGACACTTCGGCCTTGGAGCCGTGAGCCGACATGGGCACTTGCAGATGGAGACGGTAGATTTCTTCCGACGCTGGTGTAGCTCAGTTGGCCAGAGCAGCTGATTTGTAATCAGCAGGTCGCGGGTTCGAATCCCGCCGCCAGCTCCACTCACGTCATCGAGAAACCCCCATGCTCACGGGGGTTTCTGTCATCTGCCGCCGAGGTCGATTCCTCGGGTCCGGTCTCTGGGCCGCTGGAGTTCGAGGCCTGACGTCGTCGAGTCGGCGGATGAGGTCGACCGCCATGGCCTGCCAGGTCGATGACCAAGGGGCTTGCCAGATAATGGATTGCCAGCGCAGATTGCCGGATCTGCTCGAAACAGAGTGCTCTATATCGGTGGCAATGGTCGGTGATCTGTTCGCCCCACGTCGGCTCATCGATGGGCGAGAAGACCTTCTTCCCGGCGCGATACTGACGGCGAGCTTCGATTCTGCGGTCGCGAGGAACCGCACTCTAGAGAGTCGAGGACCGGCACACGCATCGTCGTCACTGAAGGTGGGTGTTAGCGTGGAATCCCGGCCATGTTCCCGTTGGCGATCGGTCTCGGGCTGTGCCGAGCTCTCGCTCGTGACCGCCACTGAGAGGTCGAACCGGTCGACGGCATGGCCTCCTCGCCGAAGTGCGAAGCGTCGAAGGGAGGAGGCGGCCGCGGTGATGGTTCCCGTCTAGACGCTTTCCTTCGGCGCTGGTTCGTGGTGCCTCTGCCAGGGCCAGCGCCCTTCGATCTCGACTTCGAGGGTGAGTGACAGGAACGTCCGGATGAGGACGATCGCAGCCAAGACCGCGACCGACGTGAACGTGGGCGTGCCGGCGACGGTCAGGACGATGTCGCCTGCCACGAGGACCTCCAAGCCGAACAGGATCGACCGTCCGATATCCTTGCGTGCTTCGGCGACGGCGTCCTGTGCCGGGCCGCCGCGAGCCACCTGTCGGATCAGGATGATGAGCGATACGGCGATCCCGATCACGATGATCGCCACTCCGACTGCCTCGAGCCCGCGGCCGATGTACTCCATCACCCAATGCCCTGAAGCACGCCGAGGACGAGGCTCTCGGATGCCGGCTCAGCTTCTCGGTCCCCGGTCACGCCCTGAACTCGTATCCGACTCAGATGAAGCCGCCGATGTGCAGCAGCGACGCGACGATCACCAACTCGCCCGACGCCGTGACGAAGCTGAGCCAGTTCCACCCGTCCAATCCCAGGCTCAGGAACCGCCCCGCGGCAATCGACCCGACCAAGATCGCAGCACCCAGTGACAGGTCGGGCCTGCCGTAGTACGTGCCGATCGCAATCATCGCGATGATCGCAAGACGCAATCCGCCGACTGTGCCACGGATATTGGAGAGGCCCGTGACCCGGTTCGACTCGGAGGGTACGAGGCCGATGCTCGAGATGCTGAGACGGGACATGGGATCGAAGTAGGCCTTCACGAAGAAAGGGGCGAGAAACAGACACGTGCCGTAGGCCACGATCTCGGCCGCGAGGATCGACGTCATTCGCCCGTCCCCGTGTGGGGCGCAGTGGGATGGGCTGAAGCCTGGACCCCTCCCTTGAGAGGCGGCACCGGTGTGGCCGTCGTCTTCACCGCGACGGCAAGGGAGCTCCGCGTCGCGCCTTCGCTCGAGCCCCCCATCCCCATGAGTGGCCTGGCCACCTTCACGTCGCCGAAGCCGTTCCCGATTGTCTCGAACCCAGGCGCGGGGCTCGCATCGATCACTTCGCAAAATTCGAACTGCATGATCGTTTCCTTTCGTTGTTGTGTGGACTTCTGTTCGATTCAGCTGGCCAGCAGAAATCTTCAAGAGACGGGGAAGAGCACCTCGACCACCGGTTCGACGTCACGCTCCGGGTCTGGAAGCTGATGCACGATCTCGCGCACTGCCCCAGCGATGCTTCGGTGACGGTCTTCGAGCAAGCGGCCAACTGCGCCATAGAGAGCGTGCGCGAGCTCGGGAGGCCCCGTTCGGGTGATGGAGACGACGTCGGTCGCCGCCAGCGTGGACATCTCCAGTTCTCGTCCGTCGCGCAGCTGCAGCGTCGGATCGGGAATGTCGAGGATTCCGATGCGGAGGTCCAGTTGGGCGTCGCTGTAGGAACTCAGCCACAGTGCGGCCAGGCCCCGTGACGTCCCGGCGGCGTCCGCGATGTCAGCCAACACGGCGACGGCATGACGGGCTTCGCTGCACTGCTCACGTATCGAGAGAAAACGGTGCGATGGCTCGTGTCGTTCGATCAATTCGACATCGGGTTCGCCAATGTCGATCGCCTCGATGCGCGTCTCGATCAGACGGAGACGACCGATCTGATCTTCGATCTCTCGCTCGACAGCGGACCGACGCAGTGCGAGCATCCCTCGAAGCTCGTCGGTGGAGACACCTCGGCCGAGCAGCGGTCGGATCTCCTCCAGCCCGAATCCCATGTCGCGAAGCGCCAGGATCCGATTGAGATCGGGGAGTTGGTCGGCGGAGTACAGCCGGTAGCCGGATTCCTCGTCGACATGTTTCGGATCGAAGAGGCCGATCTGGTCGTAATAGCGCAGGGTGCGCGTGGACACTCGAGCGATGTGCGAGAAGTCTCCGATCTTGAACATGCTGGCCAACGTACAGGTTGACGCAACGTCAATGTCAAGTCTCT